>JAISBF010000120.1 GCA_031266335.1 Verrucomicrobiales bacterium | reverse complement strand
GGCAAGTAGTTGCGGCGCAGGGATTTGATTAGTTCAGTGGACATGGTGAGGTTCCTTTAGTTGGGTTTTTTTACGGGTTGAAAGGGGTAAAAACGGGTTTGGAGTAGTCAACTCCATCGGTGGAGTTGACCACTCCATCAAGGGAGTAGCTGACTCCATCAGTGGAGTAGGCTACTCCATTGGCGGTGTTGGCAACCACATCGGGAATGAAGTGGTTAAAATTCTGCGGGGAAATTAAGCAGTCGGGGCAAGCGTCGTGCTCAAGAGCGAGGGAGCGAGGGAGCGAGGGAGCGAGGGAGCGAGGGAGCGAGGGAGCGAGGGTAACTTACCCGCCCGGCCTCCACGTTGTCAAGCTCGATAATCATGGAACGGAAAGTAGCGGGCTGATGGATGACGTCAAGGGGAATGTTAAAAGTTTTTTTGGTTGCTTGGGTTTTTTAAGTCGGTGCGCGGTATCGCGCAACTTAAAAGACTCCCCTCCCCGCTCCTTTCAGGTTGCGGTGAGGTAAATTTATTCGACCTTGGTTTTGCTGTTGACAGCTCGCTTGGCGATGGCGGCTTCGAGGACGGGCACCATTTCAGGATGGAATTGTTTTGCCCGGCTTAACGGGGTTTCGTCGTAGGTGGTTTTACGGGTCGGGTCGCCGCCGTGGTCGAGAATCATTTGCAGGATTTCCGGCTGGTTGAAATCGATTGCCCAATACACGTTTTCCCGATGCTCGGGATTATCGTCGGCTTCGGCGGGAGTGCCGCGCTCGAACAGCAGGCGCGCGCTTGCGGGGGCGCCGTTGACGATGCATCGGTAGATGGACCGGGCGCTGGTCGGGAAGCCCGCCGCCAGCAGTTGACGAAACACGGTGTGGTCCGCGAAGTTCAGCGCCAAATCAATCGCACCGGTGATGTGTTGTTTTTTCCCAATGGCAGCGTCCGCTTGCAAGATGCGCGCCACCAATTCCTTGTCGTTCTGTCCGACGGCGCAGAGGATGGGCGTGAAACCGTCCTTGGTGACGGTGGTAAGCGGGACGCCGTTGGCGAGGAGCCATTGCGTGACTTTTTTATGCCGCAACGGCAGGCTCAGCGTCAGCGCCGTCCAACCGTCTTGGTCGGCAGTGTCGATGGGTTGTCCGGCGCGGCGCATTTGTTTGAGCGCGGCGAGGTCACCGGTAGCGGCGGCTTGCAGCCATTGCTCGGCTGCCGGGTTGCCGCCGTCGGTGATGAGGCTGCCGTGCTTGAGCAGGATTTTGATCACCTCGTGCGTGGCGGCGAATTGGTCGGCGGGTTTGCGACTGGCCGCTTTGCTTTTGGCCAGCGCCTTGGTCAGCGTCAGCCAGGCGTCATTGTCAGCGTGAAATTTATCGTTAGGGTTGGCGCCTTTGGCCAGCAGGAGTTCGGTCAGGCGCGGGCTGGGGCCGACGCCGAAGCCGCAGAACGTCGTCAGCGCCAGCGGGGTGTTGCCGCGGTCATCGGCAGCGTGAATGTCGGCGCCATTGTTTATCAACCCGGTGGCGATGGCCAGGTTGCCGGCGCGGATGGCACGACTAAGCGGCAGCTCCTGCCAACTGCTGCGTTGATTGACATTCGCCCCGGCTTTGACTAGCAGGTCAATGACTTGCTCGTAGTTGCGGTCAATCTGTTCGAGCCGCCGCGCGCTGTAAAAATCGCCATGAAAAGCGGCGGGCACATGAATCATCTCGAACAATAACGGATTACCGCGCGAATTCGTGCCGTTGACGGTGGCCCCGTGGTCGAGTAACAAGCGCAGAACTTTCGGCGAGGAAGTGGCGAACCACGCGGCATTTCGATTATCCTCGTTTTTAGCGTCAGCGTTGGCGCCGTGGGCCAAAAGTAATTGCACCAAGGCCGCGACCCGCTCATCGGCTTGAAAGGAAGCCCTTACGTAATAACGGGGCGATGCCGCGCTGATAATGGGATAACGCTTCCAATTATCTACCGGCAGGTTGGGGTCCGCGCCATGCGACAATAACACCGCCGCGCTCTCAAGGTGGCCGCGGGCTGCGGCTTGGTCCAAATTACGGCTCAAAATTTCCGCTGACGGCACGGCGCCCTGGTCGTACAGATAATTCAAAATTTCCGGTTTATTGAGATACACCGCCTTGGCAAAAATTTCATCGACATACCGAACGGTGTTGCAGCCGAGGCGGTCCAGCTCACGCAACGCGGCCAGCCGCCCCTGATTCGCCGCTGACAGTGCCACGCGCTTGTTCTCCGCCTCGGTCAGCGGCGCGCATTTGCCCAGCAAATAGTTGACGGCCGGCAACTGGTCGGCGGCGGCGGCGAAACACAAGGCGGCGAGCCATTGTGCGCGCGATGGCGGTTGCGGTTGCGCCATTTTTCCCAGCGTTTTGAGGTCGCCGAACGCGGCGGCGTAATTGAGCGGGTCGAACTTAATGCCCGCCACCGTCAGCGTGTCGGTGACCGCGCGATTGGCGCGTTCTAACGCCAGATTGATGAGCTGTTGCTTTTCGTGCTCCCGAATTTGGCAACCATGTTTGAACAATAATTTGACTAGGTCAGCGTGGTCGTATTTGATCGCCCAGTAGAGATAATCATTGTCGCGAGTGTTGGGAATAATGAGGCCGCGTTGCAAAAATTCTTTCGCCTCTTTGACGTGATTGTGCGCCAATAAATTGTAAAAACTGCCGTTCAAATCCCGCTGGGTTTGAATATCCTTGGAGAACGGCCGCAATTTTTCCGGCGTGAATTTGGTCAGGCACAGGACGCTGACGATGATCAGCAACGCGACGCCGAGGAACGACCAGGCGTAGGCGTTGGCGCGGAGTTTGGCGATTTGCTCGATGCGCTGGCGAAGGTTTCGATGGTTTTCCAAAATGCCAATGGCCACGGCGGAAAATGACGACGGCGCGCGGTGGGCGGATAATTTGATGAGCGTCTGACCGTAAGCGTCACGGTCAGCGGCGCTGGCGGCGAGCGCGTCGGTGGCGAGTTCGCGGTCGTGGCGCAGCCGCGCGAACGCCCACCAAAGCAGCGGGTTGAACCAGTGGACGATTTGCAGCAAGGCGCACAGCAAATTCATCCACAGGTCGCCGCGCCTCACGTGCGCGAGTTCGTGCCGGAAGATGCTTTCCAGGTCGCTGTCGGTGAGTCGCGGCAGCAGTTGTTTGGGCAGCAACAGCACGGGGCGCGGCAGGCCGACGACGGCGGGCGTGTCGAGACCGGCAAACTCGCGGACGGGGACGGATTGGCCCAGTCGCAAACTCGCGGCGACACGGTCGGCGAGGGTTTGTATGCGCGGCGAGGCCGCCGTCGCTGACGTTGAGACGCGGCGGAACAGCAGGAAATTGCGCCAGACAAACATCAACGCTAACAGTGCGCCGACAGTCAGCCAGGCGGCGAACAGAATGTCGTTGAGTTGCAGCGGCGGCGCGGGAGTCGGCACAAGGTCAGCGGCGCGCGGCGGCGGCATTTCGGCGGGCGTCACGGTCAGTGGCGGCGGCGCGGGCGCGGGTTCACGGTTGGCGGGGATAACCGTCGGCGCGGCGGGGACGTAGCGATACACGCTGGTCGGGCTTTCCGGCAAAGTCGGCAGCAACAATCTGCCAACCACGATCAGCCAGAGCAGGTAGCGCCAGCGCGCTGACAGTGCGCGCCGAAAAACCAATTGCGCGACGACGACGAGCGCCACCAGCAGTGACGCCTGCCACGATGTTTCAATCAACCAATTGAGGATGGCGGTGCGCATGTCATTGGCCTTTCTCCTTGAGGATGCGTTGCAGTTCCTTGATTTCCGCCGGCGTTAGCCGCGCCTTTTTGGTGAAGTGCAACAGCAGCGGTTGCGTCGCGCCGTTGAAGACGCGCCGCAAAAAATTTTCGCTTTCATGGCTCACACATTCATCCTTGGTGGCCAGCGGCTGAAAGGTGATGGCGCTGTCGCGCCTGGCCGCCCGCACGATTTTTTTCCGCGCCAGCCGGTCGAGCAAAGTACGGACGGTGGTCGGTGCCCAGCCGGTGTGGTGTTGCAACTCGGCGATAATTTGGTTGGCGGTCAGTGGCGACCGCTGCCACAGCACGGTCATCACTTCCCATTCGGCCTCGGTAATATCCGGTGTTTTCATCGTCAGTGGAATACTACGTCTGTAGAATCATGTCAACTACAACCGTAGAATTTTTTCACGGTTAAAAAGCCTTGGCGTCCCGGCGTCTTTGCGCGAAATTATCCGGTCATGTTCAACGACGAATATTTCATGCGCGAGGCGCTGCGGCTGGCACGGAAGGCGGGCGCTGACGGTGAGGTGCCGATTGGCGCGGTGGTCACGCGCGGGCATGAAATCATCGGGCGGGCGTGGAACCAGGTGGAGTTGCTGAAGGATGCCACCGCCCACGCGGAGATGCTGGCGCTGACGCAGGCGCAGGCGGCGGTCGGTGACTGGCGGCTAAACGAGTGTACGCTGTTCGTGACCAAGGAGCCGTGCCCGATGTGCGCGGGCGCGGCGGTGCTGTGCCGCGTGGGACGTGTGGTCATTGGCGCGGCGGACGCGAAGTACGGCGCGGCGGGCGGCGCGGTGAATTTGTTGCAATTCGACGGCTGGAACCATCGTTGCGACATCGTCAGCGGCGTGCTGGCGGCGGAGTGCCGGTCATTGTTGCGGGAGTTTTTCAAGGCAAAGAGAACTCAGAACCACGAAGACGCAAAGGCGCAAAGTTTGAAATAAATCAGGGAATTTCAGTCATAAAACGGATTCGCGGATAGTGTGTCAGTTTGATTTTTTAACAGGCAGACCGTGAAGCGTGTGGTGGTGGCACATCATTAATCTCAATGTTCTCCATGAACTCCCTGTAAAAATTAAAACCGACACACGACCGATTCGTCGCGGCAGGACGATTGTTAGCTTACGTTTGGTGATAACCGCATATCATCATTGCAACATCGTCAGCAGAGTGCTGGAGGCGGAGTGCCGTGGTTTGTTGCAGGAGTTTTTCCGGGCGAAAAGAATCCGAAATCACTAACCAGTACCGCCAATTATGCGGCGGCACTCCCAGCCCTGACGACGGCATCAGGATTCATATTTTGGATTAATTTAGCGCGGGAACATTTTCGTCTTCGTATTTTTCAATCAACACGCCGACCACTTCCATCAGTGACGCCAGCGGATGCCGTTCGTTCTCGCCAACTTCGTCTACCAGCCCGTCCAGCAGGCCGACCAACTGGCGGTATTGCCGCTCTGAGTGCGGCACGTACAGCGTATCGGCGACTCCCAGCCAGGCGGTTTTGGTTTTTTCGATTTGCAACGTGGTCATAACTTACCTGTTCCAGGTATTCCTATCGTATTCCGCGTGGGTTAATATAGCACGAATGTAAATCCGGCGTCTATTGTAATGAATGGCGGCAATCAGACGGTATTTGTTGCCGCTGATGTTGAAAACGGTTTTATTGTCCATTTGGTCGGCATGGGGAAAGAAAATCCTGAGTTCGGCGAAAGAACGAAAATCCCGTTTTTTTACCAAGGCATACCATTGCGCCAACGATGACCGCGCATCAGGATGCCGTTCGGCAAATTCATTCAATCGTTTACGGGTAATGACGTGCATAAAATTTATAACAACTAATTCACTATCAGCGCGACAAATCCCAAGTGTCACCGGCGGCCAGTTCATTGCATTCTGAAATGGGTTTGGCGGGCGTCGCCAGCTCACCATCAGCGTGGCACAGCATGGCACCAACATAGCGAATGCGCGTGGTAGGGCAATCATTAGCTTGCGTTTGGTGATAATCAGCGGATAGTCGGCGGCATGAAAATTTTCCGGTTGGTGTGCGGGTTGGCATTGTCAGCGGTATTATGTTTCGGCGCGAACGCTGACCGTGACCAGCAATACAATGACTGGATGAAGACCTTTTACCAAACCAAGGACGCGCAGGGGTTTGATGGTTTCTGGCGGAAATTGGTGCGGGAAAAGTGGCTGGAAAACGAAACCGCCGTCGCGCCCATGATTGGTTTTGTGAGCCAAGTGCTGCGTCAATATCCTGAATTAATCAAGGGCCGGCTGGACGACTTGAAAAAAATTCCCCCCAGCCAGCTTAAAACGTGCGCCCTGATGCTTTGGTACAGCGACACGCCGGCGGCGAAAAAAATTCTGGCGCAAATTGATTACCGTATGAATGAGCCGGTGCCGTCCATTGGCGATAAAAAAATCGAACAGCCGGAGGATTTGGATTTTTGCTGGGGCTGGTTTTTCGCCACGGGCGACACGCGAGCGCTCGACCCCATTATCAGCGCGTTGGATTTTGGCAAACACGCCGGCGCGCTGAAAAAATTCAAGGCCAGCGCGCAAACCGCCGCCGACCGCGACGCCGCCGTCAAGGACGCGATGTTCGGCGCCGCCAGGTGGTCGCTGACGGCAAACGGCAAGCAAGACCCCACCGTCAGCGCGCATCTCCGCGCCGCGCGCGCCGATGCCGCGACGCCGTTGGCGCGCAAACAGGAGCTTGGGGTGATTGTGCAAAAACTCGCCCCGGCCGCCGCCACGGTCAGCGGCACCTCGGCGTGGTTTGTCAACAACAGCGCGAGTCAGGGCGCGGAAGCCGACAACTACCGCTCGGTCGACGGTTTTGGCGCGATGGTTTGGGCGACCGCTGACCGTGACTGGGAGAAAAAATGGAATACCGTGCCGGAGAACGAGCCGTTTCAATATACCATAACAAACAAATTGCGCCGAGGCGAGACTGTCACGCTATTGCTGACGTTCACCAACCCGCTGCCCGCCGCCAATGGCAAAGCCAACGTGACCTACGACACGAAAATCACGCAACCTGACGGCAAGGTAGTTGAAATGAAAAACTCGCGCGGCACTGACGGTGACCTGACCGGCAAAAAACTGACCAATGTGTTTTTGGCGGAAGATTTGGCGCACTTCATCGCCGAGCCGGGCGACCCGGCGGGCGAGTGGTTGTTTGAGTTTGCCGTGCATGATTTGAACCGCAAAGTCACCGTGCCGCTGAAGCTGACGCTGACATTGAAGGAGCAATGACCGCTGACCGTGGCACTCACGCCCAATCCCAATGTCCCCGCGGTTAAATTAAAAAAACTTTGCGGCTTGGCGGCTTTGCGCGAGACTGGGGGGCGTATGGCTTACAATTCAATGCGCGAATTCGCGGAGCAACTGGCCGCTGCCGGTGAACTCATCACCGTCGGCGAGCCAGTGAAGACCGAGTTGGAAATCGCGGCGCTGGCGGATTTGGAGATGAAAAAAACCGACGGCGGCAAGGCGCTGTTGGTGACTAAACCGGTGTTGCCCGACGGCTCCGTCAGCGCGTTTCCGGTGTTGATTAACGCCTTCGGCAGCCGACGGCGCATGGCGCTGGCGCTGGGTGCCGACGACGTTGACGAGGTCGCCGCGCAACTCGCGCGCTTGTTGCAAGCCAAGCCGCCGCAAAGTTTCGGCGCGGCGTGGGCACTGTTGAAACAAGGCGCCGGCGCGCTGCACGCTAGGCCGCGCACCGTCAGCGCCGGCGCGTGCCAGGACGTGATTTTGCGTCCCGCCGACAGCACCGGTCTTGCCGCGTTGCCGATATTAAAATGCTGGCCCGCTGACGGTGGTGCGTTCATCACGCTGCCCAACGTCCACACCCAGGACCCCGACACCGGCGCGCGCAACACCGGCATGTACCGGATGCAAGTCTTCGACCGCTGGACGACGGGGATGCACTGGCAAGTCCACAAAGTTGGCGCGCGGCACGGACGGCGTTATTATGCAAAAAACGAAAAGATGCCCGTCAGCGTGACCCTCGGCGGCGACCCGGCGCTGACGTTCAGTGCCACCGCGCCGCTGCCGGACGGCCTCGACGAAATCATGCTCGCCGGCTGGTTGCGCAAAAAATCCGTGCCGCTGGTGAAGTGCGTGACCAATGATTTGCTGGTGCCCGCTGACAGTGACTTCGTCATCGAGGGCTACGTCGACCCGCGTGAATTGAGGGACGAAGGCCCGTTCGGCGACCACACCGGCTTTTACACGCCGGTGGATAAATACCCGGTGTTCCATGTCACCTGCGTCACGCACCGTCGCGACGCCGTGTATCCCGCCACCGTCGTCGGCCCGCCGCCGATGGAGGATTTTTACCTCGGCGACGCCAGCGCGCGGATTTTCCTGCCGGTGATTAAGATGAACTTTCCCGAAATCGTGGACCTCGCACTGCCCGCCGAGGGCGTCTTCCACAACCTCGTCATCGTCAGCATCAACAAGCAATACCCCTACCAAGCCTTCAAAATCATGAACGGCCTGTGGGGCCTGGGGCAGATGATGTTCGCGAAAATCATCGTGGTGGTGGACGCTGACGTTGACGTGCACGACACCGGCAACGTGCTGTTCCACGTTTGCGCGAACATCGACCCGCAGCGCGACACCCTG
>JAISBF010000063.1 GCA_031266335.1 Verrucomicrobiales bacterium | reverse complement strand
GTGTCGCCGGCGGACAAATTGCGGCGCGTCGAGCAACTGCGCGCCGGCGGTCACCGCGTGGCGATGGCCGGCGACGGCGTCAACGACGCGCCCGCGCTGGCCGCCGCCGACGTTGGCATCGCGATGGGCACGGGCACGGACGTGGCGCTGGAGAGCGCGGGCGTAACCCTGGCGCGGGGCGATTTGTCGGGCCTGGCGCGCGCGGTGCGCCTGAGTCGCGCGGTGCTGGCGAACATCCGGCAGAATTTGTGGTTCGCGTTCGGCTACAACAGCGTCGGCCTTTTGCTGGCGACGGGCGCGCTCGCGCCGCTGGGGCTGACGCTCGGCCGCCACGGCCCGGTCATCGCCAGCGCGGCCATGTCGCTGAGTTGCGTGTCACTGCTGGCGAACGCGCTGCGATTGCGGCGGGTCAGGATTTAACTATCATTTTTTTCACCACGAAGACACCAAGGCACGAAGTTTTATTTGAAACATGCTTCGCGCCTTGGCGGCTAATCGGCCTGTTCCTCCAAGCCGAGATGGCTTTCGCCGTCGCGGAGTTTGGTGATGGTTTTGTCGAAGCGGTCGAGGTCGCGGCCGGCTTTTTCATAATCGTCCTGCGCCTGGCGGATGCGTTGGCCGATGTTGACGAAGTCCTTGCGGAAGTTCTGGAAATGTTTGTCCATGTCCTGGATGGCGCGCAACAGCACGTTGGCGTTTTCCTGCATTTCGTAACCGCGGAACGCCAGCGCCACGGCGTATAACGTGGCGGCCAGCGTGTTCGGCGAGACGACGCTGACTTTGACTTTGCGGCAGTGCTCGGTCAGCTCGGGCAGCTTGAGGATTTCGTAATACAGACTTTCGCTCGGCACGAACAGGAAAGCCTGGTCGGTGGTGCCGAGTTCGGGCCGGACATACTTCTTCGCAATGTCAGCGGCCATCAGCTTGATGACCGCGGCGAGTTCCTTGCGCGCGGTTTCCCGCCCGGCCTCGTCATTGGCCGCGTCGAGCAGCGCGGCGATGCGGTCCTTGGGGAATTTGGCGTCCACGCACAGGCGCAGTTGCTTGATGCGGATGGTGGCGTCCGGCTGGCAGCCTTCCGCCAGGCGCGGCTGCAATTCGTAGGCGCCCTGCGGCAGAATGTCCGCCAGCAGCAGTTCCAACTCGGCCTCGCCGAAATTACCCTGGAGCTTCGGCGCGCCGAGAATCTGGTTGAGTTCGCCGACCTGCTGGCTGACCCGCAACATCTGGTCGGCGCTGGCCTTCAGGTCGCCGAGGCTCCTGGTCATGTCCTTGAACGCGGAGAAATTCTGCGCCAGGTTTTCCTGCAACCGCCGCTCGACATTGGCGCGGATTTCCTGCAAGCGCTGCGCGGTCTGGTGTTGCAGCGACTCGAACCGCTGTTCCATCACCAGCGACTGGTTGGTCAGCGCGTCCTGGATGCTCTTGCGCAACAGCTCGCTGTTGGCGGAATTGAAATCGCGGAAATCACTCTTCTGATCGCCGAGGCTTTTTTGCAACAACTCGCGCAACCCGGCCAGCTGTTGGCTCTGGCTGCTTTGCAGGCCGGGGGCCAGGCGCGCCAGCAGCGCCAGGTTAACGCCCAGCGCCAGCAGCGCCAGGAGCAGCAGGATGACGGTCACCATTTCCATGTGCCGAGCATATCCGCCGGCGCGCCCGCGGCAAGTCTGCCGTCATCCTTACAAAGAGATCATGGAGTTATTGGAGGAAGGGTTGCGGCAAGCAAAGGTACTGCTCCAATTCCTCCGCGCGCGCTTTGTAAAAAAGTAGTCACTGCTCCATGCTGGACAATTGCGCCAGCTTCACGCGCAGCCGGAACCACAGGCTGCCCGCGTCATACCGGTTCAGGTCCTCGGCGTCAGCGGCGGCGAAATCCGCCGCGAGCATCCGCTCAACGTCAGCGGCGAAGGCGCGGTCGTTGATGACGGCGGCCAGTTCGAAATTCAGCATGAACGAGCGGTAGTCCGCGTTCACCGAGCCGATGATCGCCAGGTCATCGTCCGCGAGCAACACCTTCTGGTGCATGAAGCCGGGGCGGTAACGGTAGATTTGCGCGCCCGCGTCGCGCATGGCCGGGTAATACGAGAACGACGACCACCACGGCAGCCAGTGGTCGGGCCGCGACGGCAGCAGAATCCGCACCTCCACGCCGCGCAAGGCCGCCTGGGTCAGCGCCTGCCGCAGCACCGAGTCCGGCACGAAGTACGGGCTGGCCAGCCACAGCCGGCGCCGGGCCGCCTGGATGATCGTGTCGTACACCGGCTGGCAGATGTTGCACGGGTCGGCCGGGCCGCTGGCGAAGACGATGGCGGGGAGGGATGATTGATTATTGATTATTGATGATTGATTATTGGTCATGCTCTCCGCGTCAGCGGCAGTCTGCAAATAATCAATGGAAAATAATCCATTATCAATGCCCGCCGCATACCGCCAGTCCTCCGCGAAGTTCACCCGCAACGCGCGGATGGCCGGGCCGCGCAACTCCAGGTGCGTGTCGCGCCACGAGTCGAACCGCGCGCCGCCGGTGAGGTACTCGTCCGCGGCATTCAGCCCGCCGAGGAACGCCACCGCGTCGTCCACCAACACCAGCTTGCGGTGGTTGCGGAAATTGATTTGAAACCGCATCCCGACGCGGCGGTTGGTGACGAACCCGCTGATCTGCACGCCCGCGCGCCGTAGCGCGGCGAGGTAGCCGACGGTCATGTGTTTCGAGCCGATGCCGTCGTACAGCACCCAGGTCTGCACCCCGCGGGCGGCGGCGGCGATGAGCGCGTCCTTCAGCCGGTTGCCGAGCGCGTCGTCGCTGATGATGAAGAACTGCACCGCCACCGTGCGGCGCGCGCGCCCGATGGCGTCCAGCATGGCGGCAAACGCGGCCTGGCCGTTAACCAGCAGCCGCGCCGTGTTGCCGCCGGTGGCCGGCAACCCGCGCAAGCGTTCCAGCAGCCGCGGCACATCGGCGTATTTCTCGGCAAAATCAACGCGGGCCGCTGACATTGAGTGCCGCGCGGCGGCGAGGAGTTGCGCGAGGTCACGGTCGGCGCCGCTGTCGGCGCGGAGGTAGCCGGAGAAGCGAGACTCGCCGAACACCAGGAACAGCGGGATGGCGACGAGGGGCAGAAAAAACAGCGCCAAGCCCCAGCCCACCGCCGCCTGCGGGGTGCGCGCAATGAACAGCGCCTTGGGAATCAGCAGCCAGCCGGTGATTTGCACCACCGCCAGCAGCAGGGTCGGCACCCAATGCCAGTAAGTTTCCATGCCGCCAGTGTAACCGCTGGCCGGGCCGAAGTCAGGCGGAATCGACGGCTTGGGTAATGCTGTTTTTTTACCACGAAGACACCAAGAATGAGCCGCCTTAACGCAAAGGTACCAAGGTGTAAAGGCGCAAAGGATTTTTTTACAGGGAGAGCATGGAGAACATGGAGTTTATTTTTTTAAAAACCTCCATGAACTCCATGATCTCCCTGTAAAAAATTTCTTGGTTCCTTTGCGTTAATGAAGCTCCCGCCGGTCAGTTTGACCGGATGAAGTTCGCGACTTTCTTCCCGACCAGTTCGCCCGCTTCGACGCGTAATTGGTCCAATTCGACGGTCGCGTCGCCGTGGTAGTTCTTCAACACGTCCGCCCACGCTTGCAGGCACAGGGCGGCGGTGAGGCGGTTGATGTCCAGCTTCCGGTCCTTCGCGATTTTTTGCAGGGCGCGGTATTGGTTGAAGGTGATGCCGGCGGGGCTGGGCGGGTAAATGTAGTAGTTGCCGGCGAACATCGCGGTGTTCGGCGCGTCGAGCAATTTTTGCTCCACCGCCGCCAGCTCGCCGTCGTCGAAACCGAACGCGCGCAGGACGCCCTTCGCCATCAGCAGGTTGCCTTCCGGGTTCATGTGTACCCCGTCGGCAGTAAGGTAGCGCGGGCCGGGCGGCAGCGGCTTCAGGTACGCCCAGCAGTCGGCGCTGAGATCGGCCAGCGGCAGGTTTTTCTCCTTGGCCAGCGCGCGCAGAAAGTCGTTGTAGGCGGCGAGCTGCTGGTTGTGCGGGTTGTCAACTTCCTGAATCGGGGTAGCGGTGAGCAGCATGACTTTCACGCCGGCTTTGGTGGCCCGCTCGACGATGGCGGTGATGTTTTCCTGGTATTGCGGCAGTTCGACGCCGTTGGCGCCGTGCCAGACGTCGTTGACGCCGCAACTGAGCGTCATCCAGGTGGGCTTTTTCGCCAGCACGTCGCGCTCCAGGCGCTCCAGCATGTTGTTGGATTTGTGGCCGCCGATGCCCGCCGGGTAGGGGGTGACCTTGATGCCCGCCAGGGCCAGGCCGTCCACCACCAGATGCACGTAGCCGCCGGTGTTGCCCCAGCCCTGCTGGGTGATGGAGTCGCCGAGGAAGGCGACGCTGTCGCCGTTTTTGATGAGCGGTTCCGCGTTGACGCTGACGGTGGCCAGCAACGCGACGATTAACGAGGAGATGAAGGTTCTCATAGGCCCGGCATTGTGCCCCCCCGCGCGCGCGGTGTAAATGCCATAAATTCACGCGGTTGGCGCAGCCAGCCACGAATTTTAGTTAACAAAAATCCTTCGCGCCTGCGCGTCTTCGTGGCCGGAGTTCCCCGGTCAACCGCCCCGCGCCCCGTCCACCATGAACAACGCCGGCCGGCCCCGCGCGGCGGTCACCGCCAGGTACGGATCCGCCCCCGCCGGCAGCGGGAACGCCACCAGGTCCGCCAGCGCGCCGCCGGCGATGACGCCCAGGGCGCCCGCCTGGCCGAGTTGCGCGGCGGGAACGGTGGTCACCATGCGCAACCCTTCCTCGGCGCTGACGGCGGGGTGGGCGCGGCGGAACGCGCGCAACTCGGCGCGCAGATCCAGCACGTCGTTGCTCGCCAAACTGTCGGTGCCCAGCGACACGCTGCAGCCGGTCGCGCGCAGGCGCTCGTACGGGAACCGCGCGCGGCCGAAGTAGGCGTGGCAGCGCGGGCAATGCACCACCGGCAGCGGTTGTTGGCGCAGCAGCAGTTCATCGCGCGCCGACACGTGGTTCAAGTGCGCCACCAGGCATTGCGCGTCCAGCAGCCCGTCCGCCAGCAGGCGGGCCAGCGCGGAATCCTGCCCGCAATCGCCCATGTCGCGGCCCGCGCCCCGGAAAAACTCGAACAGCGCGCCCCGCCGGTGCGCGAACATCTCCTGCTCCTCGTCGGACTCCGCGACGTGCGTGGTCAGCAACAGCCCCTCGCGCCGCGCCAGGCGCAGCGCGCGCCGGTATAACCACGCGCTGGCGGTGTACGGCGCGTGCGGGCTGAGGCCGCAGCCGCCCGGCCACGCGCGGCTGCGCGCGAAGAACTCCAGCGCCAGCGTCAGCGCCTCGTCCGCCGCCGCCCGCGAGCGCGCGTCAATCAACTCGACGCACCACCACGTCCGCAGCGGCGGGCGCGGCAACCGCGGCAGCACCTCGGGCAGCGCCGCGATGTTGACCACCGTCGTGCAGCCGCTGTCCACGAGCAGTTGCCCCCCGCGCGCGATGGCGGCCAGCCAGTCGCCGACCGTGCCGCGGCGCTTGCGCGCGTGCATGTGTTTGAGCCACTCGGTGAACGGCAGCCCCGGCGGAATCGCGCCCTGGAGATTGGTGTAATCCAAATGGCAGTGCGCGTTAATCAACCCCGGCAGCAACACGCACCCCGGCAAGTCCAGCACCGTTTCGCCCGCCGCCGGCGTCAACCCCGCGCCGACCGCCGCGATGCGGTTGCCGCTGACCCTGACCGCCGCGCCCGCCAGCGGCGGCCCGGTCATCGTCAGCGTCATGGCGGGGCGGATAAGCATGGCGCAAGTTAGATTTTATAGTCGTAAATTCCGTGAGGACCAATCCAGAACCAAAGAAACCCGCCCTCAATCTGCGTCGCCAAGGCCCGATGATGCAAACCGACACGCACTGACCATACCTTGCCGATTTTTTTGAATTGCAGCGAGGGATGGCGTGGATTGCTTTTCAGCAGGGAGAAATTTTTGTCCGCCAAAGTCCGAATCCCCGGCGGCAAATTATGATAGCCAAGCCAATAATCCGATGACGCCTGATGCTTAAAGCCCTGTGGTGTGTCCGGCACGGTGCTCCTCCAAGGCCTTGGCAATCATTCCGTCCAACCGTCCGGCGGCGGAATCTTCCTCGATTTGCCGGTCCCACCGCGCCATGTCAAAATCAGCAAACCAATCGCGAAACGCACTTAACTCACCGGACGACATTTGCGTAACGGCTTTCTCAACTTCAAGAAGACTCATCCACCCAAGTTACTTGATTCCGTCAAAACCACAAGACAATCAAGCTAACCGCGGATGGCTTCAATTTTGTCACGCAACTTCCCCCGGTCAGCGGCGCTCAGTTTGTCGATGAACAGCACGCCGTGCAAGTGGTCGAACTCATGCTGCACCGCGCGCCCCAGCAAGCCGCCCGCCTCAAACTCGCGCGGTATCAGGTCCAAATCCTGGTACCGCACCTTGACGCGGAAGCCGCGGTTGAGGTCGATGTTGATGCCGGGGAAGCTCAGGCAGCCTTCGTTGTCGAGTTCCTTTTTCTTGGTGATTTCGATTTGCGGATTGATGAGCGTCAGCGGCATGATGCTTTGCACATCGGCTTCCTTGCCGCCCAGCCACAGGCGCGACTTGCGTTTCGAGTCGGCGGGAATGTCAATCACCGCCAGTTGCAGCGCGCGCCCGACTTGCTGCGCCGCCAGCCCGACGCCCTCGGCTTTGCGCATCGTGTCGAGCATGTCCCGCGCGAGTTGGCGCAATTCCGGGGTTACTTTGCCGACCGTCGCGCCCCGCTGCCGCAGCACCGGGTCGCCGTATTTCACTATGGGTAAAATCATAAATGCGCGGCCAGCATACAATATCACCGCGCGTGTTGCCAACAGGCTTATTGCTGCCCGCCGGTCGGGGGCGCTGACGGTGCCGGCGCGGGCGGCGCCGGTTCAGCGTCAGCGGCGGGGGTGCCGAGGACGGACGGGAGTTTGAGGCCGACGTTGTTGAGTAATTCGTGCAGCGGCGGCAGCGCCGTCGCCAGCTTGTTCAAAAAGTTCGCGGTGCTGGTGCCGCCGTTCGCGCCGCCGTTGTCCCAGACGACGACTTTGTCGAACTTGATGTTCTTGATCGCCTCGGTTTGCGCGCCGACGAGCACGGGCATTTGCTCGACCAGCAGCAGATTGATTGCCAGCGCCGGGTTCGCGCCGGCGGCCTTGGTCAGGCGCTCGAAGCCCTCGGCGCGGCCGTTCAGCGCGGCCTTGATGCCGTCGGCCTCGGCGAGACGCAACTGCCGCAAGCCGTCGGCCTCCGCGGTCTTGACCGCGAGCAAGCCGTCCGCCTCGCCCTGCTTGTTTTTGCGCACCGCGTCGGCGGCGCCCTCGGCGATTTTCACGCGCACGGCGGCGTCCGCCTCGGCCTGGATGACTTGCTGCGACTTGGTCTGGCGCGCCGGCACCAGCACGTCGGCCTCGTACGTCGCCTCGGTCACGCGGGCGCGCGCCATCTCGGCCTCCTGCTTGGCGAGCGCGGAGTTTTTCGCGGTCTCGGCGACGGCGACCTGCTCGGCGGTCTCGGCGAGTTTGCGCGCCCCGGCCTCGCGCGAGCGCCGCGTGGCGTCACTGTCAGCGATGGCGACCAGCGAGGCGTTCTCGCCCTGCCGCGTCTCGGCTTGCAACGCGGCGACGGTCACGGCCTGCTCCTTGCGCGCGCGGGCGGCGCCGACCGCGCCGTCGCGGTCCGCCTCGGCGACGCGGATGTTGGCGGTGTTGATGCGCTCGGCGGCGACTTCCTTGCCCAGCGAGTCGATGTAGCCGACATCGTCGGTGATGTCGCGGATGTTGACGTTGATCAGGCGCAGGCCGATTTTCTCCAACTCGACGGAAATGGAGTCGCGCACGCTGACCAGCAATTTGTCACGGTCAGCGTTGATTTCCTCAATCGAGAGCGAGGCGATGACCTGGCGCATCTGGCCGGTGATGATGTCGAGCGCGCTGGACATGATTTGCGGCAGCGTGAGGCCGAGCAGGCGCTCGGCGGCGTTCTGCATGATTTCCGGCTCGGTGGACAGGCCGATCATGAACGTGCTCGGCACGTCCACGCGGATTTTTTGCAGCGACAGCGCGTCCTCCAGGTTGACCTCGACGCTGACGGGGCGCAAGTCCATGTATTGAAAACCCTGGATGACCGGCCACACAAACGAGCCGCCGCCGTGGATGCAGCGCGCGCCGCGGCCGCCGGCGACCTTGCCGTAGATGACGAGGATGCGGTCGGACGGGCATTTTTTATAACACTTCAACAGTGACAGCATGGTCACGAAAAACAACAGGGCGACGGCGATGATGGCGATGGCGAATGACATATGGTTCCTTGCTTGGTTAGGTTGGTTGAGTTGATTGGGTTGGGGTAAAATTGCTTACTCACCGTCAGCGAGCGGCGCGACGGCGACGCCGGTGCCCTCCAGCCGCAGCACCCGCACCTCCGCGCCGAACGGCGCCGCGCGGTCGCTGACGTTGAACGCCTTGACGGAAACTTTGCGCCCGCCGCTGACGACGGTGATTTCGCCCGCGCCCGCGCCGCGCGGCGGCAGCGGCAAATACACGGTGCCGCTGGCGCCGACGGTTTGCGTCAACTGGAACGTGCCGTCCTCCGCCAGCCGCGCGAACTGCCGCATCAGCCACACCAGCAGCGCCGCCAGCGCGAACCCGACCAGCGCCGCGAGCAGGGTCGCGGACACGGCGCCGAGGCCGAGTTGCAAACAGCACAAGCCGCCCCAGCCGCTGCCGGTGGCGAACGCGGTGATGGCCTTGAATGAAAACCAGTGCGCGCCGGCGTCACCGTCAGCGTCGGGCGAGTCGAAATCACCGTCAGCGCCGAACAAAGCCATGCCGCCCTGGGCCACGAGCATGGCGGTGCCGAGGATGCCGAGCGTCCAAAAAATCCGCGCGGCCAGCTCCAGCCCGTCCCACCATTCGGCGATAGCATTCATGCGGGGCCAAAAGTAACGCGCCGGCCCGCCGCCTAACAAGCAAAATCAGCGCCAGGTGGAAATTTTCGGTGCCGCGGCGCGCGGCCTTTGCGGTCATTGTTTGCCGGTCCGCCTTTGGCAGTAAAAAAAAACTTGCGGGCATCCGGTTATTGTAATACAGTCGCGCCCCGTTGCCGCAAACGGCTGATGGTGAAAGCCCCGCCAGTAGGGGGCTTAAGCCAAAGCGGGAAAGCGGCAACTCCTTGAAAATGATTGACCTGGGCCATAAACTAAGTACGCCGCGCTCACGCGCTCACGCGCTCACGCGCTCACGCGCTCACGCGCTCACGCGCTCATTATGAGCCTTGTCCCGACTCTCTAATTTCCCGGCTCGTTTTTACCCGTCTCATTCCCCATCCGGCAGTCTCTGACCACCAACCTGCCGGGGCCTCGTGTGACCAGCCGGTGTCCCATGATATTCCCGCCTTCCGCCATCCCAGCCATCATCGAAGCGTTTTTATCGCCGACACCACCATTTCTAGCATCAATAGCGGCAGCTCTATCGTGAATAGAACCATCTCTATCGTCGATAGCAGCGGCTCTATCATCAATAGCGGCGACTCTATCGCCAATAGAACCGGCTCTATCGTCAATAGAGCCGGTTCTATCGTCAATAGCAGCGACTCTATCGTGAATAGAGGTGACTCTAGCGTCGATAGAGCCGGTTCTATCGTGAATAGAGGCGACTCTATCGTTGATAGAGCCAGCTCTATCGAGAATAGAGCCGCCGCTATCGAGGCTAGAATCATCAACTAAACCCCCAACCATCAAACCAATACTATGAAAAGACCCACCCATATCCTGAACTTCAGCGTCAAAAAATATATCCACAAAACCTGGGACGGTATTTACGACTTCTTCAGCCAATACAGCGAGAACCTCGTCAACGTCCAAACCAAGACCGATCCCGGTCTCTCCGACGCCGACATCCTCGCCATCCGCGACACCAACACCGCCTACGGCCAGATCAACAAAGCCGTCGTCGAAACCGAAAAACTCCTCGCCGCCTTACGAGCATTGCGCATTCAACTCCTCACCCAGCAAAACCTCGACCCCATCCACGTCCCCGTCATCCAATACCTCGTTGACCTATTGACCGCCATCGAAGGCAAACGCGGCGGCCTACTCTGGCAGGAAGACCGCCTCACCGACCGTATCTTCCGCAGCCCCAGATGCACCCAGGAAGACTTTGAAATGCTCGGCCTCATCTACAAAACCAACACCAGCGCCCCGATAGATAACCTCATCGGTAAACTCTACGCCGTATTCGACGGTGGCAAAGTCCCCACCCATTGGACCCTCCCGCGTGGCCGTCACGACGCCCGCCTCAGCAGCAGCACCAACCACGGCGACTGGGTAATACTCTACGAAGGCAGCGAAAGCCACTTCATCGACGAGCGCCCCATCCCGGCCATCTCCGAAATCCGCTCCTACAAACTCGAAATCATGGAAGGCGGCAAACCCATTGGCAAACCCGCCATCGACAAAATCCTCGTCGGCCAGGACATCTCCGTCGAAGAAACCAAACTCTAACCAGCCTCATTAACGCAAAGACACAAAGGAACAAAGAACGCAAAGATTTTTGTTAATTGAAAAACCAAACCAAAAAAATCTTCGCGCCTTTGTCCCTTTGTTCCTTTGCGTTAATGAAGCTCAAAAAAATCTGCGTAATCTGCGGATAAAAACCTTTATGAAAACCTCCAATATGAAAACACCAATAATGAAAACCCTAATCCTAACCTTAACCCTCCTCGGCGCCGCCGCGTTGAACGCCTCGGCGAACACCGTGATCACCAGTTCCACCACAGAGACTGGCGCGTTCCACGAATACCGAATCGAGGAACACGGCTACCCCGGCTATGATGCCCTGGGCGTTTTCGATGGCGCGACCTACACCGGCACCAACATCACCATCACCTCCTCCAACGCCATCGGGACCAGCGGCGCCGGCGCCTTCATTGACGGCAGCAGCAAACTGATCCTCACCACCAGCACCATCTCCATCACCGGCGGCAACGATGACCTTGGCTCGGCCCTGTGGTTAAGCGGCGCGGCCACCGCCGAGTTGCGCGACGTGACCATTACCATAACCGGCGGGGGCGTGAACGGCATCCGCGCCGAGAACGGCGCCAACTTGACCCTGGACAGCGGCACCATCCAGAACAGCGGGACGCGGCCCGGGTTGTACCTCCTCGACACCGCCTCGGCCACGATCAATAACACGACCATCGCGGTGGCGGACGGGGCGGCCATCCAGGCCTACGCCCAGGCCACGGGCACGGGCATCTCCACCCTGGCCCTGACCAACAGCAACCTCAGCGGCGGCAGCGCCGCGCTGAATCTCCGCAACTCCAACGCCACCGTGGCACTGGACGGCAACACCGTGACCGGCGGCATCTACGCCGACCAAACCACCCTCGCCATCACCGGCGGCAACCACAGCCAAATCACCGGCGACCTCGTCGCCACCACCAGCGGCAGCGTCACCGTCACCCTCGACCACAGCGCGCTGACCGGCCACACCGTCGCCAACGACGGGGCGGCCGT
Source organism: Verrucomicrobiales bacterium (assembly GCA_031266335.1). Taxonomy (GTDB): domain Bacteria; phylum Verrucomicrobiota; class Verrucomicrobiia; order Methylacidiphilales; family JAAUTS01; genus JAIRPN01. The sequence goes on along the minus strand of JAISBF010000063.1, from coordinate 3,920 downwards.
CGCCATCACCGGCATCAACGGCTCGACCATCACCGGCGACGTCACCGCCGCCGGCGACAGCCGCGTCACCATCGCCGCCGCCGGCAGCACCGTCAACGGCACCGTCACCGCCAGCGACCGCGCCGCCGTCGCCGTCACCGTCAGCGGCACCGGCAACACCTACCAGGGCGACATCATCCGGCACGACGACGCCACCGTCGCCATCGCCGTCACGGACGCCGCCACCGGCAGCGGCGCCTTCCACGGCGGCAACCTGCTCGTCGGAGAAAACAGCGCGTGGACTTTCGACCAGGACAGCCGCCTTGACACCGGCGAGAACCGCGGCGTCTGGAACATCGGCGACCGCCACCTCACCTTCGACCACCTCACCAACGACGGCACCATCAACCTCACCCTCGACAACGACACCGGCGCCGGCGGCTCCCTCAACATCACCGACACCGCCGACGGCAACGGCACCATCCACCTCACCACCACCGGCGACGGCCAAGCCGACCCGAACCAAGTCCTCGCCAACGCGGTCAAAGGCGGCGGCGCGAACTGGACCTGGGACCCGGTGGACTGGGGCTTGGAAGAACTCATCGTCACCCCCAACCCCGACGGCATCCTCGCCATCCAACAAGACGGCGTCAGCCAGGCGGGCGCGGTCTTAAACAGCGCCATCGCCGTCCAACAAAGCCTGTGGTTCGCCCAGCAAAACAGCTTGCTCAAAAGAATGGGCGACCTGCGCCTCGCCCCGCCCACGTCCCCTGAGTCCCCTACGTCCCCTCTGATAGACAACCTCTGGCTCCGCAGCTACGGCCAACAACTCAACATCAGCAGCCAAGTAACCGGCCGCGCCTACGAACAACTCATCTACGGCGTCGATCTCGGCACCGACCACAAATTCACCTTGTCCGCTGACAGTGACTTGTATCTTGGCATCTACGCCGGCTACGGCCGCAGCGACATAGATTACCGCACCCCCGACACTGACGGAGAAATCAACAGCTACTACGGCGGCCTCTACGCCACCTGGCTGCACACCAGCGGCCTCTACCTCGACGCCACCTTCAAAGTCGCCAGTGTCAACAACGACCTGAAAGCCCCCTACGGCGACACCCAACTCAAAGCCAACTACAGCGACATCAACCTCGGCGGCAGCATCGAGGCAGGCAAGAAATTCACCTTCAAGGACGACTGGTTCATCGAGCCGCAACTCCAGGTGAACTACCTCCACATCCTCGCCGAAGACTATCAAGCCGGCCCCATGAGCCGCAAAACCCAGGACCTCGACGCCCTGCAACTCCGCATCGGCAGCGTGTTCGGCCGCGCCATCAAACTCGCCAACAACAGCATCCTGCAACCTTACGTGAAAATCAGCGGCGTCGAAACCATCAGCAGCGGCGGCGCCATCCGCAACGGCTACCAGTCCGTCCGCGCCAACACCGACGGCGCCCGCGCCGAACTCGGCGGCGGCATCATCTGGCAACTCGATGCCCACAACCAACTCCACCTCGACTACGAAGCCAGCTTCGGCGACAAATACGACAAACCCTGGGGCCTAACCGCCGGCTACCGTCACCAGTTCTAAAAAAAATTGCACCACCAAGACACGAAGGCACGAAGGTTTGTTTGAAAAAAACGGCCTTCGTGCCTTGGTGTCTTAGTGGTGCAAAATTTCCCCCCGTCAAGCCACCGTCAGCGGCAGAGTTTGTCAAGGAATGGGAACTGACACCTTTTACTACTCAGCCACCGCTGGATTTTCCCGGCAAAACCTGTCCGCCGCCGCGCTGACTTCCGCGACATTCATGCCCGCGCACAAATTATTTTTGCGCCACTCCGTGTAATCAAACGGCTGGCTCAACAGCGTGAACACAAACTGTTCCGCCTCCAACAAACCCAACTCATTCGTCAGGCACTTCATCCCCTTGTCCAATAACATGGCGCTGTTCATAATGTTTTGAAATGCTGGTTCAAAAACTCCATCACCAAACCCTGAATAAACAGCTTGGCTTGCGTCTCAAACTGTATCCTTGGCTGCGTCTGGTCGTCATAGGGACGATTAAAACAACAATTATCCAAATAAATTTTGCACGCCATCGGCATCTGTCACAATGCTACACCAATCCAGCAAACATACAACCCGCAATCACAGGAATGATTATGAAAAAGAACCATAAAACCAGTGACGCAGCGGAAATTTTACACCGGCATTAACAACCCGATGAAGACTGACACCTTTTATGATTACTTTAGGAGAAATCCAGCGGTAAATCCGCTCCGCCTTTCTCGCAGGAAAAATCCAGCCCAGGCACCGGATAGGTCAGCGTCGTCGGCTCGACCGTTTGCCCCGCTAACAGTGCCTTGTTGATAAAGGACAATTCCAACACCCGCGGCACCTTGGCGCCACGCGTCCAACCACCGGATACATTACCATGCACGTGCGCAATATAAAAATCGCGTAGCAGCAAATCCACGACGCGTTCAAATGCCTCGCGGCAAATATCCAACTCGTGAAATTCCACGACCAACCCGTTGACATAACTGAGCCACGGCGCTAGCGACGGCAGTGTCCGGTACTCCCAATTTTCAATGTCCATTTTTACAAAAATCGAATGTTGCGGTATCGTGCCAAGATTTTTAAAAACCGTGTCAAAGGTGGTGAATTGCTCATCCTCAGCGTAACCAATAAATTTTTTCACAAACACCCGCCGCTGACCGTCAAAAAAACGCCAAAAGTCCTTTTGCAACCGGGTGTCCGCAATAATTTGCCGAACCAGCCCGCCGGCGGGCTTGCGCTGCATTAGGTACCACGGCAGGCGCGCGAGGTTAAGCCTGCGCCGTTTTGAAAAAAGTTCCGGTCCGGCGGACCAATCATAGGCGAACAATTGTCCGCCACTTGCTTGCAAAAAATCCTTTTCAAACGACCAGTCATCATTGACCCCGAAACTCAGCAACGCTTGCGTTTGCGCGACACAACGACGGGGAATAACATAACCGCCGTCAAAATCACGACCATAGCGCGTCAAGTCGTCGATTTTAATCGGACGTAATTTCTTTAGTTCAAACATAGGCATAAAAGTTTTGTTTTCTCAAATCCGGCAAAATCTTCCCGCCGCGGCGTTCCTGTTGTGTGGCGCTTTTGCCACCGTCAGCGGGAGCGGCGAGGGATTCGGCAACAAACTTGATGGCTTCGACAGGATTGCCATTGACGGCATGACGGGCCGTTATAATCGGCTGCTCGCCGCGTGGAGAATTTATTACGCGCCCGCTAACCGTGAGGGCGCGGGTGGAAGAAGGTAAAAAGCGCTTGACCGTCAGCGGCTGGTTAGCCAGAGCTAATTGATAAACTTGCTCACGCCAGCACGGCGTGCTTGGCGGCTTGGCGGCTTGGCGGCTTGGCGGCTTGGCGGCTTGGCGGCTTGGCGGCTTGGCGGCTTGGCGGCGACAGCCGCAAGTGGAAAACCAAAAAGGTTTTTCATAGCAAGTCACTCGATTGGTTACAAGCATGGCTTTTCATCAACTCCGCCAACATCATCGTCAGCGGCATGTATTCCAGCAAAAAAATCTGGTTTTGCAAAATAATATTTTCACCAGCAGCGGGTGTCGGCTCACCCGCTCTCGCGCTCTTTGACTACGCCCGGAACCTGTCGAAGGGATGACGGCAGGACCAAACACAGTTATTCGGATCGGCTCGCTGACGGTGTGTTCATCCTGACTGTCGCCGCCGCAAATTTTGCCGAAAAATCCGCGTTCATCCGCGGAATGCGCGGAGAAAATCAAAAATCTGGCTTGCCGGGGAATTTGCGATAGAATATGGGACATGGGTTCGCGCGACATCCGGCGGCGCATCAAGTCCGTCAAGAATACCTCGCTCATCACGAAGGCGATGCAGATGGTCGCGGCGTCGAAGATGGCGAAGGCGCAGGAACAGGCGT
>JAISBF010000030.1 GCA_031266335.1 Verrucomicrobiales bacterium | reverse complement strand
CTCGGCGAGGATGTGGAGGTAGTTGACTTGGAACTGGGGTTCGATGAACCAAGCATCAGCGAAGGTGAATTTCTTGCCGAGTTCGAGGCTGCCGCCGATATTTATGTCGCTGTAGTTGGCTTTGAGTTGGGTGTCGCCATGAGGGGCTTTCAGGTTGTTATCAACACTGGCGGCTTTGACGGTGGCGTCGATGTAGAAGCCGCTGCTGTGGAGCCAGGTGGCGTAGAGGCCGCCGTAGTAACTGTTGAGTTCACCGTCAGTGCCGGGGGTGCGGTAATCTATATCACTGCGGCCGTAGCCGGCGTAGATGCCGAGGTAGAGGTCACTGTCAGCGCTGAGGGTGAATTTGTGGTCAGTGCCGAGGTCAACGCCGTAGATGAGTTGTTCGTAGGCGCGGCCCGCTACTTGGCTGCCGATGTTTAGCTGTTGGCCGTAGCTTCTGAGCCAGAGGTTTTCGATGATATGGAACGCGGGCGTCTCGCCCGCCAGCGGGCGGGACGCCCGCGCTCCATAGCGCAGTTCGCCCATGCGCTTTAACAGGCTGTTTTGCTGCGCGAACCACATGGCTTGTTGGATGGCTACGCTGCTGTTCAGGACTGCGCCGGCAGGGCTGGTGCCTTGTTTGATGAAGTGGTTGCCGTCCTTGATGATGGTGTCGATGCCCCAGTCGATGGGATCCCATTGCCAGTGTTCGGTGCCGTCGCCGCTGACGATGCCAGGTAGTACGTCGTTGGGATTGAGTTGGCCGTTGCCGGTGGTGTCGATATGAACTATGCCCTCACCGTCAGCGGTGCCAGTGACGGTGATGGAACCGCCTGCGCCGGTGTCGCTGTTGACGCTGATGTTGACGGTGCCGCTGTGGGTCATGTTGTCGAAGATGACTTCGTAATCGCCGAGGTTCCAGGTGCCATGATTCTCGCCGTAGTTGCCGTGGCTGTCTTGGTTGAAAGTCCACACGCTGTCACCGCCGGTGATGAGGTTGCCGCCGTGGTAGCCGCCGGTGCCGGTGGCGCTGTCGTTGAGGATGACGGTGACGGCGCTACTGCCGCTTTGGGTGATGTCGCCGAGCAGGGTGCTGTCGCTGCCGCTGAGGGTGACAGCTACGGCGGCGGCGTCGTTGCCGGTGACGTTGCCGGTCAGCGCGCTGTCATTCAAATGCATTGTGACACTGGACGAACCGTAGCCGACCACATCGCCGGCATTCACGGTCATGTCGTTGAAGGTCACGTCGAGCGCCGCCTGGCTGCCACTGGCGCGCACTAGGATGGAGCCGCTGTTGGTAACTTGCGCCCCGTTTAAAATCACCGCGTGCGGCTCCGTGAAATCCGGTGCCTCGAAACTATCGCTCACGGTAATCAACGCTCCGGTCACCTCCAGGGAACCGCCGTTGATAATTACCCTGGCGCCGTCTGTTTCGTCAGCGTGCCTGTTAAACAGGGAGATTCCCGTGGTACCGATCACCCGCACATTGTTAGCGGTGATCATGGCCGCGCCTGACGCAACGTACCCAGTCCCGACAATGAAGGAATCCGTCAGGGTCACCGCCGAGCCGCGGTCGGCGCGCACACCAGTGGTACCGGCCAGATTCAATCCCGAACCGGTAACAACCGCGTGGCTATCAACACCGATAGCGTAATAACTGGCGCTGACAATCGTCCCGCCACGAATATCCGCCACGCTGAAGGAATTCACTATCATCCCATAAGTCGCATCGCCACTGGCTGCCGTAATATCCACATTGCTTAGCTTGACGGTGCCGCTGTTGGATACCCTTATGCCGTGGTTAGCGCCATTGGCTTCCCGGCCATTGGTCACAATCTTCAATCCGTCTGCCTCAAGATAAGCGCCGTTTGTCACCAGGATGCCGTCATTACTATAAACCGTCGTAAGCGGCACAAACTTGGCCGGGTCGCTGGTGATGTGGTCGGCGCTATCCAGGGCGTTGCCGGACGCATCCAGTTTAATGCCGGTGTAAATCGCCAAATTGCGGCCGACCAGGGCGCTGCCCGTGCCGGTTACCTGGATGCCAATCGCTCCAGTCACATTGGAATACAGCACGTTATCACTGGCGGTTTTGCTGGAGCCGTCGTTAATGAGATATACCACCCCATTGGCGGTTCTGGAGTAATAGGTTCCGCCGGTGACCAAGTCAATGTTGGCGGCCCGGTTGATTGGTTGCGCGAAGACGTTCAACGCGGTGAAGTAAGCGAGCAAATACACGCTCGCTCTGATGCCGAGCCGCTTGGCGGCGAAGCCAACGCTGAGGGCGCTGAGGATGATAAGTTTTAGTTTGGGGTTCATGTTGGTGCTTTCGGTTGTTGGTTTGGTTGGTTGGAAGTTTTTAATGGCCGCGAAAGAACGCAGAGAACACAAAGCATTTTTTACAGGGAGAACGTGGAGGTCATGGAGGGGATGGTTTAGTTAAAGCAAACTATCTCCATGACCTCCATGTTCTCCCTGTAAAAAAACTTCCTTGGCGCCTTGGCGTCTTGGTGGCCGGAGTTTTGGTTAGATTTTTTCCTCCTCGATGGCGATGTCGGTGCCGACGATGATTTTTTCGGTGATGGGTTTGCCGTAGAGTTGGCCGTGGAGGAGGGGTTCGAGGGTGTAGGCCCAGACTTGGGCTTGATGGGCGACGGGGTGGGTGTCGGTGAGGTGGTTTTCGCTGCCTTGGTAGAGGACGACCGGAGTTTCGTGGTTGATGCTGCGGCTGACGCGGGAGTCGCTGAGGCCGCGCGGCAGGGTCCAATGTACTGTTACGTTGCCGCCGGTGAAGGTGGGGTAGATGCGGCCGACGGATTTGGCGGGGTCGGGTTTGGGGGTGGGTTGGTAGTTGAGGCCGAGCATTTCGTAGTCTTCCTGGGTGCATCTGGGGCTGCGGAAGATGCGGTCGGTGAGGCGGTCTTCTTGCCAGAGCAGGCCGCCGCGTTTGCCTTCGATGGCGGCGAGGCGGGCGGTGAGGGATTGGATGATGGGGACGTGGACGGGGTCCATGGTTTGTTGGGTGAGGAGTTGGATGCGTAGGACGCGCAGGGCGGCGAGGAGTTTTTCAGTCTCGTCGATGGCTTGGTTCAACTGGCCGTAGGCGGCGGTGGTTTCCTTGACATTGGCAATGTCAGCGTCGGCGAGGCCGGGGTCGGTTTTGGTCTGGACGTTGATTAGGTTGCCGCCGTATTGGGTGAAGAAGTCAAAGATACCGTCCCAGGTCTTGTGGATGTATTTTTTGACGCTGAAGGCGCCGATGTTATTACTATTTCGCATGTTACTCCTTGTGGTTGATTGGGTTATGTTTTCTCTGGCGACGGAGCCGCCGTCGAAAGGGGTGAAATCTGCCGTGCAGGTGTCGATATCTGCCGCGCAGGTGACGTTATCTGCGCCGCAGGTGTCGATATCTGCCGCGCAGGTGGCGCTATCTGCGCCGCAGGTATCGATATCTGCCGCGCAGGTGACGCTATCTGCGCCGCAGATGTCGCTATCTGCCACGCAGGTGACGTTATCTGCGGTGCAGGTGACGCCACCTGCCGCGCAGATATTGCCATCTGCGCGGTGGTAATCGGTACCGCTGCCGGGTGCGGGCACTCTATGGGCGGTAGCAACGCAACCCGCCGGATGGGGAATGGAATGGGTAAAAACGGGCTGGGAAATTAGAGAATCGGGGCAAGAGTCATAATGAGCGCGTGAGCGCGTGAGCGCGTGAGCGCGTGAGCGCGTGAGCGCGTGAGCGCGTGAGCGCGTGAGCGCGTGAGCGCGTGAGCGCGTGAGCGCG
>JAISBF010000015.1 GCA_031266335.1 Verrucomicrobiales bacterium | reverse complement strand
GGAGGTAGTTCACTTGGAACTGGGGTTCGATGAACCAAGCATCGCTGAAGGTGAACTTTTTGCCGATTTCGAGGCTGCCGCCGAGGTTTACGTCGCTGTAGCTGGCGGTGAGTTGGGTGGTGCCGTAGGGGGCTTTCAAGTCGTTGTCCACGTTGGCGGCTTTGATGGTGGCGTCGATGTAGAAGCCGCTGCTGTGTAACCAGGTGGCGTAGAGGCCGCCGTAGTAGCTGTTGAGTTCACCGTCAGTGCCGGGGGTGCGGTAGTCTATATCACTGCGGCCGTAGCCAGCATACACTCCAAGATACAAGTCACTGTCAGCGCTGATGGTGAACTTGTGGTCAGTGCCGAGGTCAATGCCGTAGATGAGTTGTTCGTAAGCTTTGCCCGCTACTTGGCTGCCGATGTTTAGCTGTTGGCCATAGCTTCTGAGCCAGAGGTTGTCGATGAGGTTATGGAACGCGGGCGTCTCGCCCGCCAGCGGGCGGGACGCCCGCGCTCCATAGCGGAGGTCGCCCATGCGTTTGAGTAGGCTGTTTTGCTGGGCGAACCACATGGCTTGTTGGATGGCTACGCTGCTGTTGAGGACGGCGCCGGCGGGGCTGGTGCCTTGTTTGATGAAGTGGTCGCCGTTTTTGATGATGGTGTCGATGCCCCAGTCGATGGGATCCCATTGCCAGTGTTCGGTGCCGTCGCCACTGACGATGCCGGGGAGGACTTGGTTTGGGTCAACCTTACCGTTGCCGGTGGCGTCGATGTGAACTGTGCCATCACCGTCAGCGGTGTCGGTGATGGTGATGGAGCCGCCTGCGCCGGTGTCACTGTTGACGCTGATGTTGATGGTGCCGGTGTGGATCATGTTATCGAAGGTGATGTCGTAGTCACCGAGGTTCCAGGAGCCGTGATTCTCGCCGTAGTTGCCGTGGCTGTTTTTATTGAAGGTCCACGCGCTGTCGCCGCCGGTGATGAGGTTGCCGCCGTTGAAGCCGCCGCGGCCGGTGGCGCTGTGGTCAATGGTGATGGTGACGGCGGCGTCATCGTTTTGGTTGATGTCGCCGAGCAGGGTGCTGCCGGTGCCGCTGAGGGTGACATCAATGGTGGCGTGGTCGTTGCCGGTGATGTTGCCGGTGAGGGGGCTGCGGTTCAGGTTTATCGCCAGGGTGGAGGAAGCGTTGCCCACGATGTCGCCGGCCAGGGTGGAGTCGGTGATGGCAAGCTCCGCCGCAGCTATCGAGTTATCTTCAAGGATGTCCGTGTTGATGAGCAGGGGAGCGACTAGGTCGGCGCCAGTGATGGTGATGAGCGCTGCCGCGTCCATGTCCGATCCCAATGTCAGGGCATTGCGCCCCGCGACAAAGGAGCCGCCGTTGATGATCAGGACCGGGTGCTCGCCGGCACTGCCGGTGACGGCGAGCGCGGTTTCGCGGGCGGTGATCTTCACGTTATTGAGAATGGCGGTGCCGGTGACGGCCAGATGGAATCCGTAGCTGTGCTCACCGGCGCCGGTGGCGGCGAGCACGGTGTCGGTGAGCGTGGCGAAGCTGTCTTGACTGCGCACTCCGCGCCCGTCCGAGCCGGTGGCGGTGATGACGCCACCGGTGATGTCCAGCGTGGTGTTATTGTATGCCCCGACGGCATAAGCCCCGTCTCCCACTGTGATGACGGTGGCCCCGGACAAGCTGACGCTGGCGAAGTTCTCGGCCCGCACCCCTATGCTCCGACTTCCGGTAGTGGTGATGGTACCGCCGGTCACGGTCAGCGTGCTGGTGCCGCTGGCGTTGATGGCATGCGCACCACTGTTGCCGGCGGTGGTGATGATGGTGTCGTTCACTGCCGCCGCGGAGGTGTTGAGGAGATAGATGCCGTAACGGTTGGCGTTGATGGTGCCGCTGGACAGGTTCAGTGTGCCGCCGACGGTGAAGCGCGCGCCATCCTGGCCGTTGCCGCTGGCGGCGGTGCCGGTGAGGGTGACATCGCTGCCGGTGAAGGTCCAGGTGTTGGAGTTCGTGAGCGCGGCGTAGTTGGCGCCGTTGTTTTCGTAATGGGTGCCGCTGACGGTGGTGTCGGAGGTGATGACGAGGTTCTGCGCCCGTGCGGTCAGTGTCAGCGCGGGGAGGAGGGTTAATAGCAGGGTTAGTTTTTTCAGTGGTGGTTTCATATTGGGGGTGTTCATAAATTTTTTAACTCCGGCCACGAAGGCGCAAAGACGCGAAGGAGGTAAATTTTAGCTTAATACCGCTCCGCGGCGCTGACGCTGGCGGACGGTGTGTTACCGGATGGGGAATGGGGCGGGCAAAACTCTGCGGGGAAATTAGAAAGTCGGGGCAAGAGTCATACTGAGCGCGTGAGCGCGTGAGCGCGTGAGCGCGTGAGCGCGTGAGCGCGTGAGCGCGGTGTACTTACGTTATGACTTATCTTGCTCATCTTCAGCGGGTTTTGACAACTCGGTTTGACGATTTGACGGGATGACAATATGGAATCTGACTGTCTTGCGCAAGGTTTTTTTTCGTTTTTTTTTCACCGCAATTTCTCAACGGCGGCGTTGGTGACTTGACTGACGCTGACGCTGGTCAGGCAGCGGAGGTCAAGCGGGCAGGCGCGCAGGAAGCAGGGGCTGCACGGGACGTGTTCGCGGTTGACGCTGACGCTGTCGCCCAGCGGGCCGGTGAGCGCCGGTTCGGTGGAGCCGAACACGGCGACGGCCGGGGCGCCGAACATGGCGGCGGCGTGCATGGCGCCGCTATCGTTGCACAGCACCAGCCGCGCGTTGGCGAGGATGGCGAGGAATTCGGCGAGGGTGGTGCGGCCGGTTTTGTCAATGACGGGTTTGGCGCATTGGATAGCCAGGCGCGCGGCGACGGGCGTGTCATCGGCAGCGCCGAGGATGACGGCGGCGAGGTCACGGTCAGCGGCGCGCAGGCGGTTGATGACGGCGGCGAAACGGTCGGTGGGCCAGCGCTTGGCCGGGCCGTAGGCCGCGCCCGGACAAACGGCGAGGTAGGGGCGCGCGGCGAGGTCACGGTCAGCGGGTGGTCGCGGAACGGGCTGGAAGTTTTCCAAGCTGTCGGCGCCGCTGCCGGTGACGCCGAGCAGTCGCGGCAATTCGAGGTTCTGGCGCGCCTGGTGGATGAAGCCCGTGACCGGCGCGGGACGCGGGACGCTGCCGGTGAGCAACCAGCGGCGGCGGTGGCCGTGGAAGCCGACGCGGCGCGGGATGCCGGCGAGCCACGCTTCCAGCGCGACGGTCAGCGAGTTGGGGAACAGCAGCGCGGCGGTGAATTTTTTGGCGCGGAGCAATTGCGCCGTGTCGCGCAGGCGCGGTTGGACGCTGAGAATCTCGCCAAGGCCCGGCACCAGTCGCCAGAAGTCGCGCAGTTTTTCCGGGCAGAGCACGGCCGGGCGCCAGCCGCTGCCGGTGAACTGCCGCACGGCGGGCAGCGTCAGCGCCGCGTCACCGAGCCAGTTGGGACTGCGGAGGAGGAGGGAATTTTCCATTGATTATTGATAATTGATTATTTGTCGGACAACGCAAGCGCTATTCCGGCAAATAATCAATGTTCAATAATCAATAATCAATTTCAGCGCGCCACGCCGAACTCCGCGCGGCGGTTGGCGGCCCAGGCGGCCTCGTTTTCGCCATGTTGCGCGGGGCGTTCCTTGCCGTAGGAAATGGTGGTCAGCACGCTGGCGTTGACGCCGAGACCGAGCAGGTAATCGCGGGTGGCGATGGCGCGGCGCTCGCCGAGGGCGACGTTGTACTGGATGGTGCCGCGGCTGTCGGTGTGGCCGGCGATGACCAGCTTGGCGTCGGCGTTGTCACCGAGCCATTGGGCGATGGCCTCGAGTTTCGGCCGCTCGCTGGCCTTGATGGTGAAGCTGTCGAAATCGAAATGCACGACATACTGGGCGAGCGCGCTGTAATCGGCGCTGTCGGGGTTGAGGTCTGAGCGGGTCAGCGGGACGCCGGCGTTCAGCGGCAGCGTGCCACCGTCACCGGCCAGGCCGCCGGCGGTGTCGCGGTCGTCGATTTTTTTGTGACTGTTCGAGCAGGCGGCGAGGGTCACGGTCAGCGCCGCGGCAATCAGGCAGATATAGTTTTTCATAATTGGTGGTTGGGTTGGTGGTTATCTTGACGCATTCGGTTCCGAACAATTTGCCAAACCGTTGTCAATTTGCACGGTTTTTTTTGTTTTCGAGTCGATGAGGCAAAGTTTGCCTCCGCGGGAGAACACGAGGTGGCGGGAGTCGCGGCACCAGGCGGGGGTTTCGTTGAACCCGGCGGCGGTGAGCACGGTCTGCTGGCCGGTGACCACGTCGCTGACGGCGATTTGGTTGGAGCCGGCGGTGCGGACGGAGTAGGCCAGCAGCTTGCCGTCGGGCGACCAGGCCGGCTCGGTGGCGTAGCCGGAGAAGGTGTTGAAGCGCTGGGAGGCGCCGCCGCCGCTGGCGATGAGGTAAATTTGCGGCGCGCCGCGGTCGTCGGACACGAAGGCAATCCGGCCGCCGTCGGGGGAGTACGTCGGGGTCGCCTCGGTGCCGACGGTACGGGTCAGGCGCTGCGGGTCACCGCCGGCGGCGGCGATGGTGTACAACTCGGTGTTGCCGTCCTTGGACAGCGTCAGCGCGATGCGGGAGCCGTCGGGGGAGAAGCAGCCGCCGGAGTTGAGGCCGGGATAAAAGGCCACGCGGGCGCGGGTGCGGGCGGTCAGGTCAATCACCCAGGTGTCGGGGTAGCCGCTTTTCCACGAGGTGAAGACGATTTTGTCGCCGCTGGTGTTGAACTTGGGGCCGAGGTTCAGCGAATTGTCGTCGGTCAGCGAACGTGTCACGCCGCCGTCGAGGTCCATGAGATAGAGGTCCTTGATTTCCCTGGGCCTGGCGGTTTTTTGCACCACAAAGGTCACCTGGCTGATGGCGATGCCGGGCAGGCCGGTGACAGCCTCGACAATGGCGTCGGTGAACTGGTGAGTGGCGCTGCGCCAGTCGCCGGTGAAGGTTTTGGTGAACAGCTGGCCGCTGGCGGAGGACAACGTGCCGGTGAGGCCGCTGCCGGTGAGCGCGCCCCTGGCGGTGAATTGGGCGACCTCCGCGCCGGTGACGTTGAACGCGCCGTGCATCTTGAAATCATTCTGGATAACGGCGGTGGCCCTGGCGCCGTCCGGGCCGCTGATGGTGGCGTGGATGTTGTACCGGCCGCCGGGGCCTTCAACCACGATTTGCGCGGCGGCAAAATTTACCGACCAAACCACACCGGCCACCAGCCAGCCGAGTTTGTTGAGAAGTGACTGCATAACCATGCGACAATGGCGGGTTCCCGCGAAAAGGCGAGCGATTTATAACTCAAAACTCAAATCTCAAATCTCAAAACCACAAGGCAAAACGTAAAACTCGCCCGCGGCGTCGGTCATGCGCACCGACAGTTTTGTATTAGCCAGTTGTGGTTTTGAGATTTGAGATTTGAGTTTTGAGTTATTTTAGTCGCTCAACTCGACATTCCAGTACGCCAGGTCGAGGAAATGTTTCCACGAGTCGTGCGGCACGGTGGAGACGCTGATGTTGATGAAGGTGCGCAGGCGCGGCTTCTTTGGTTTGCGCAGCAATTGCATGCCGGCCTGGTGGGCCAGGTGATTGCTCTTGCGAGTGTTGCAGGGCACGCAGGAGGTGACCACGTTTTCCCAGGTGGTGCGGCCGCCGCGGTCGCGCGGGATGACGTGGTCGATGTTCAGGTCCTTGCGCTCGAGCTTGCGCGCGCAATACTGGCAGGTGTAATCGTCGCGCTCGAAGATGTTGTTGCGGGTCAGCTTGACTTCCTTGCGCGGCAGCTTGTCGAACAGCACCAGCACGATGATCTGCGGCACGCGAATCTTGAAGTTGATCGTGTGGAAACACTCGTCATCGCCAGCGGCGCGGGAAAAATCGCTCCATTCCATGAAGTCGAGCGTGGCGTAGGCGCCGCCGGCGTTGTCCACCACCTCGGCGTGACCGAGGTAAAGCAGCGACAGCGCGCGCCTGGCCGAGCAAACGCTGACCGCCTGCCAAAGCCGGTTCAGCACCAGCACCGGCTGATTGAGAACGGATTCCATCTTCCTGCCTCGTTACAAGTTGGCCGAAGCTAGCACAGACACGCGGCGCGGTCAATGCGGCAACCATTGATACCGCCGAGGCGCGGAGACGCGGAGTTTTATTTTAAAAACACACCGCGTGCCCTGGGGGCTTCGTGGTTCAGATTTCTTCGCGTCTTCGCGGCAGGAGTTTTTGCCAGCCGCCGTTTAGCAGCCAACCGATGAGGAACATGCCGCCGAGGGCGACCGCGAACACCATGAAGCCGGCGAACAGGTGATAAAAGCTGGGCTGTTGTTCCGTGCCGATGGCGAACGACGCGCCGAACATTTGCGCGCCGAAGGCCAGCAGCACGATGCGGATGATGTTGCCCGCCACTGCCAGCGGCACCGCGCAGGCGAACAGCAGCCAGCGCTGCCAGGGTTGGCGCAGCGTCAAGTAGCCCGCCAGCGCCGCCAGCATCATCAGCGCGAACAGCGAGCGCAGGCCGCTGCACGCCGCCGCCACTTCCAGCTGGAACAATTGGCCGGGCCGGATGCTGTACTCAAAATGCGGCGCGGAGAGGATGGCGGTGCCGTGCTGGATGCTGTCCATGCCGATCAGGTTCAGCAGGTGGACGGAGAGCTTGGTCATCAACATGCGCAGGCCGCTGGTGCTGATGAACGGCATGGGCCAGGCGAAGATCAGGAATATCCAGGGAAAGAAGACGGCGCGCATGAACGGCAGGCCGCAGAACCACACAATCAGCGCCGCCAGGGTGAACTGGAAGGACAGGAACCCGCAGACCATGACGTCAATCTTGTAGCCGACCCAGTAGAACAGGCCGGCCAGCAGCAGCGCCAGCACGCCCGGCGCCAGGTCGGAGCGGAACGGCACGGCGGCCAGTTGCCGGCTCTGCCACCACACCAGGCCGAGGGAAATCAGCGGCACCAGTTTGCAGTGCCCCCAGTCGCCCGCGTCGGCGTCCCACCACATTTGCCACAGGGCGCGGAACACCGGCACCGCCTTGAGGTCGTAGCCGAAGTTGTAGGGAAACCAGCCGTACAAGCCGACGCAAACCAGCCCGCTGACGATCAGCGGGATGAGCAGCGGGCGCCAGTGAGCCGAGTTGTTTTGGGGAAGTGTCATGCCGGCTTAATAGCGGTTGACGGTGGAGACGCGGCCTTCCTTGCGGGCGACGGTCAGTTCGTCGTAAATCCAGCGGTAAGTTTTTTCCAGGCCGTCGCGCAATTTGGTGCCGGGTTCCCAGTTGAAAATCTGCTTGATGAGGGTGTTGTCGCTGTTGCGGCCGTTCACGCCTTTCGGGGCGCTGAGGTTGTAGTTGCGTTGCAGCTTCACGCCGGCGATTTCCTCGACAAGGTCAACGAGCTGGTTGATGGAGACCAACTCGTTGCTGCCGATGTTCAGCGGCTCGGCGCAGTCGCTGTTCATGAGCATTTGCGTGCCCTTGACGCAGTCGTCAATGTACATGAAACTGCGCGTTTGCTCGCCGCTGCCCCAGATTTCGATTTCCGGTTTGCCGTCCTGGATGGCGGTGATGACTTTGCGGCAGATGGCGGCGGGGGCTTTCTCGCGCCCGCCGTCGTAAGTGCCGTGCGGGCCATAGACATTGTGGTAGCGCGACACGCGGGTGACGATGCCGAAGTCCTCGCGGAAATGCCGGCACATGCGCTCGCTGAACAATTTTTCCCAGCCGTAGCCGTCCTCCGGCAGCGCGGGATAAGCGTCCGCCTCCTTCAGCGCGGTGATGTTGAAGTCGCGCTGCTTGTCGCCGTTGTACACGCACGCTGACGATGAGTAGAAGAAGCGCGGCACGCCGTGCTTCTTCGCGGCCATCAACAGGTGGGTGTTGATTAACACGCTGAGCATGCACAGCGCCTTGTTGTTTTCAATGAAGCCCATGCCGCCCATGTCGGCGGCGAGATTGTAGATTTCGTCGTAACCGCCCCGGACGGCTTCCTCGCAGGCTTCCTTCAGGCTCAGGTCGAGGGTCTTGGAGTCAGCGTCAGCGTGCCGCTGATACCAGTGGTCGAGCGGTTTTTTGTCCACCGCGCCGACCTGGTGACCTTGCTGCAGCAAAGCGCCGACCAAATGACCGCCGATGAAACCACCGGCCCCGCCCACCAGAATTTTTTTCATAATATTTGTTCACGCTGCCACGGGATACTTTTTAATCCCGGACAATTGCAGGGCAATCTTATATAAAAACCGCGGATTGTTAAGTAAATAACGCCGCCAAAGTCGTCCTGGCTCCGCGCATAAACGGTAAAACCATTCCAGCCCGCCGCGCTGCATCCAGCGGGGCGCCTGCGACACGCGCCCCGCGTGAAAGTCGAAGGCCGCGCCGACGCCGAACATCAGCGTGGTGTCCAGTCGCGGCAAATATTCCGCCATGAACCGCTCCTGTTTCGGCGTGCTCAGGCCGACCCAGATGATGTCCGGTTTCGCGGCGCTGACGGTGGCGGCCAGCTCGTCCGCCTCGGTCACCGTCAGCGGGCGGAACGGCGGGCAATAGGTGCCGGCGATGCGCGCGCTGGGAAATTTTTGCAACAAGGCGGCCTTGAGTTGCTCCGCCACACCGTCAGCGCCGCCGTAGAGAAAATGCGTCACCGGCAGCGTCGCCGTGGCGGCCAGCACCGCCAGCATCAAGTCCGGCCCGTACACGCGCCCGAGGTCGCCGCCGACATAACGCCTGGCCAGCCACACCAGCGGCATCCCGTCGGTGGTGTTGAGGAACGCGCCGTTCAGGATGGCGCGGAATTCGGCGGAATCCTGCGCCTCGATGATGCCGTGCGCGCCGGTGACGCACACATAACCCTTGCGCCGTTCCCGCACGGCCGCAAGCACCGCCGCGGTGGCGACGGACAAATTCATGGCGCTGACCATGACGCCGAGGACGTTGAATTTCGGGATAACCATTCGGGCCATTGTAAAGCGGCCAGTGACCGACGGGAAGCGGAATCCCGCGCTACCTCTCGGACCATGCGTCAGTTGGATTTTTTTTACAGGGAGATCATGGAGAACATTGAGATTATCTGCTTAAAACCTTCATGAACTCCATGTTCTCCCTGTAAAAAAAAAATCAAAATCCCCCCTACACAAACCGCATCTTGCGGGTGAACCACCAGCCGGCGGCCAGCGCGGCGAGAATGTGCAAGCCCAGCACCAGCAGGCAAAGGTGATACGGCGCGATGAACGTGGCGGTGGATTGCTTGACAATGTCGTAATGGCGGAACGACTCGAAGGTTTTCAAATACCCGCTCCAGCCCCAGTACGCCGCGATGAACGGCCGGCACGCCAGGCTCAGCCACTCCGGCAGCGCCAGCGCCGCGCCGGACAACGGCAGTTGAAACCCCACCAGATAAATCGCCAGCAGCGAGGCCCGCTCCGGCGAGGCGCACGCGGCGCTGATGGCCAGGCACGTCGCGCTCATCGCCAGCGTCACGGTGAACAAAATGCCGAATTGCAAAATAAACTCGCCGGGAAACCCGCACACCGTCTTGACGAACCACGCCATCCAGAACGCCTGCAACAGACTCAGGAACGCGACCTGCAAAAACTTCGTCAACACATACGCCAGCGGCGACAAGCCCGCCCGCAATTCCTTTTGCAACACCTCGCGCTCCTTGGCGATTTCCCGCGCGCCGTTGTTCGCGCCGATGAGCGTCAG
This sequence comes from Verrucomicrobiales bacterium, assembly GCA_031266335.1. GTDB lineage: Bacteria > Verrucomicrobiota > Verrucomicrobiia > Methylacidiphilales > JAAUTS01 > JAIRPN01. The sequence continues at coordinate 2,239 of JAISBF010000015.1, read as the reverse complement.
CAGAATCACCTGGAACATCGTCAGCCCCGAAATCAGCGACGCCGCGTGGTACGACTCCTGCAAATACTGCAACTGCTCGACCAGCGTGCGGATGATGTTCGTCTCCAGCGACAGCGTCAGGCTGCGCACCTGCGGCAACCCCTTCGTGGCGAACACCGCGACCACGGCGGGAAACGTCAGCGCCAGCGACAAGTGCAAGCCGACCTGCACCTTGTCGCGCCAAAAGAGCTTCGCCTGCCGCGCCAGCAGCGTGCAAAACTGCCGGCCCCCGCCCGGCGGACTCGCCGTCTTCAGCGGCTGCGGCGGATAATCGACCTCCGCCACCGGCGCGGCGGGCGGGAACTCGATGTCCTGCGTCTGGTAAATCGCGAACAAATCCGCGATGGACGCCACCCCGTGCGCGTCGAGCAACTCCTGGTACGTCCCGAACTGCACCATGCGCCCCTTGTGCAAAAACAAAATCGCGTCGCAATATTCCAGGTGATACGTCGCGTGCGTGACCAGCACAATCGTCTTGCCGTACTGCCGCGCCAGCTCGCGCAGCCAGATCATCATCTCGCGGTCGGAAAACGCGTCCAGCCCGCTGGTCAACTCATCCAGCAAAAAAATCGCCGGGTCGCCGATGAGTTCCTCCGCCAGCGCCATGCGCCGCATCTGCCCGCCGGACAACGTCCGGTAAGTCTGCTGCAAAAACGGCTCCAGCCGCGCCACCTCGATAATGTGCCGCATCCAATTCCGCTGCACCGCCGGCGGCACACTGTTCGGCAGCCGCAGCGCCACGGCGTTCTGCAAATTTTCCAACACCGACAACTCCGGGTGAAACGCCCCGAACTGCGGCAAGTAACCGACCGCCAGCGGGAACTCCTTCTTCAGCTGCCGCACCGCGTGCCCCGCGATGGACACCTTGCCCTTGGACGGCACGAGTTGCCCGGCCAGCGTCTTGATCAGCGTGCTCTTCCCGCACCCCGACGCGCCGATGATGGCGATGAAACTGCCCGCCGGCACATCGAAGGAAATATCGGACAACAGCAACTTGTGCCCGATGCGGATTTCCAGATTAGCGACAGATACAGCGGCGGCGCTCATGACGAATGCCGGCAAACTACGCCAACGCGGGAAAAATGGGAGTATAAAATAGCCGTTGGCCGCACCCTTCATCTTTAACCACTGATGAACACCGATGCACACGGATAAAAACCCAAAATAAACCATCCGTGTTCATCCGTGTCTATCGGTGGGGTCTGCCGGCGCCTCGTGTGACCATGACACGTCCGCCTGTCGTTGACCCATTCATCATCGCAACATTTCTACCGTCAATAGCGACGGTTCTACCCTCGGTAGAGGCGTCTCTACCGTCGGTAGAAGCGTTTCTACCCTCGGTAGAACCGTCTCTACCGCCGGTAGAAGCGTTTCTACCGCTGGTAGAACCGTCTCTACCCTCGGTAGAAGCCTCTCTACCGACGGTAGAACCGTCTCTACCGCTGGTAGAAGCCTCTCTACCGCCGGTAGAACCGTCTCTACCGAGGGTAGAAGCCTCTCTACCGCCGGTAGAAGCGTCTCTACCGAGGGTAGAATCGTCTCTACCGGCGGTAGAATCACCATTTTTGCAGTCGCATAAGCACTGCAACAAATATAACCAACTGATAATCAGGATATTATTTCACCGCGGCTGCTGCTGGGTGACGCAGTGGATGCTGCCGAGGCCGTTCACCAGCGGGGAACATTCGATGCCGACGACTTGGCGGTCGGGGAAACAGCCGCTGATGATGTCCAGCGCGATTTGGTCGTTAGGCGCGCTGTAGATGGGGACGAGGACGACGTTGTTGGCAATGTAAAAATTGCCATAGCTCGCCGGGCTGCGGCCGAACGGGCCGCTGACGGCGCGGTCGGGCATCGGCAGTTCGATGATTTCAAACGGCTCACTGTCAGCGTCGCGGAAGGTCTTGAGCCGGCGCAAATTATTTTGCAACGGCTCATGGTTGGCGTCGGATTTGTCAGGCTCGACCACGGTGAGGATTTTGTTCCTGCCGACGAAGCGCGTGATGTCGTCGATGTGACCGTCCGTGTCGTCGCCCTCGATGCCCTCGTCGAGCCACAGCACTTGCCGGACGCCGAGAAATTTTTTCAGGTTGGCCTCGATTTGCGTCACCGTCAGCGACGGGTTGCGGTTCGGGTTGAGCAAACATTGCCGCGTGGTGAGCACGCTGCCGCTGCCGTTCACGTCAATCGAGCCGCCCTC
>JAISBF010000009.1 GCA_031266335.1 Verrucomicrobiales bacterium | reverse complement strand
ATCACCGGGTCCACCACCAGCGGCGGGCGGCGCGCCACCGTCAGCGCCGCGAAATTTTTCGCCACCGCGCGGATGATTTCCTTGGAATACAACATCCCCGTCTTCATCGCGCCGACGGGGAACGCCTCGCACACCAAGTCCATCTGCCGCCGCACCTCCCGCGCCGGCACCGGCGTCACCGCGGCCACCCGCGCCGGATTCTCCGCCACCACGCAAGTAAGCGCCGTCGTCCCGAACACGCCGAGCGAGGTGAATGTTTTCAAATCCGCCTGAATCCCCGCCCCGCCGCTGTTGTCGGAGCCGGCCACCGTCAGCGCCACTGGAAATGATTTCTTAGCCATATTTCAAGCCACAGACTAACACGGATGTGAGGGGAGGGGGAGGGAAGTTTGTTAAATTTGTGTAAGTTACGCGATGCCGCGCCAACTCGATAAATCCCAAAAACCGCATTCAACCTCAGTGCCTCCGCGTCTCTGCGGTAAATAAAAAACAAAATCACCTATTGACAACAACTCACAATTCGTGCTTTATTCTCCGCCGCATGATCACCGTGGCTCACGAACGCAAACTCCTTCGCTGCTTCAGCAGCGCCAAGCCGCGGCTAGCCGCGAAAACTTTGCGCTAAGGCACATTTTCGGCAAAAAGCAAGCCGCCACCACAGTTTTTTTTCACCATCGTCGCTTGACGAAGCCCTGTTTCCCGCTGACGATCGTCTTTCGTCACTTGACGAACGTCAATCGTTGTTCGACGAATGTCCTTCGTCACTTGACGATGATCCTTCGTCGTGTGACGAACATCAATCGTCACTTGACGGAAGCTCTTCGTCGCCCGCCGAACGTTCATCGTCAAGCGACGATAGTCTTTCGTCACCCGCTATTTTCTTTTATTAACCCCAACCCAAGGAACTATCCCGCATGAGTACCGAACTAATCAAACCATTGAAACGCAACTACTTGCCCGCCAACGAAGACCAAGCCTTCCTCTGGCTTCTCAACTTCAAGACCGAGTTGCCGCGCTTCTCCAGCATCTACAAACTCGACCCCGACCTGATCCAGCAACTCTCCTTCTCCACCCTCGTCTGCGAGCACACCCGCGAATACGCCGCCAACGCCTACGATGTTTATCACGAGCGCATCGCCAACAAAAACCAGGCCGCCTGGAACCCCGTCGGCAAGGAACTCCTCATCCGCCCCTTCACCGCAAGGCTGAACCTCGCCAACAACGAAACCAGCAACGGCGGCGCGTTAACCTACGCCGTGACCCTCGCCGACCAACTCCTGCAAGCCAATCCCACTGCCGACGTCAAGGACGCGCTGAGATTAAACCCCTTGCCCAAACACCAAACCATCGGCAAACCCGAATTCAAAGCCTACATCGAAAACAACCAGCTCACCGTCAGCTTCGTCAAAGGCGAATTTGAGTGGTTCACCTTGCGCATCGACCACGGCACCGGCGCCTGGGACAAAGAATACACCCTATTGCACAGCCCCTGGCGCGACCCGCACCCGCTGCCGGAGACTGATTCGCAAATCTGGAACATCCAACTCCTCGGCTTTTTAAAAGGCAACCCCGTCGGCATCCCCGGCGACATCATCGTCCTCGGCGCCAAAGCCTACACCGCCAAACACGCCGAAGGCGCCAATTAACCCATAACCCAATAACAAACTAATCCGCAGATGAACGCAGATAAACCCACCCCCAAAAATCCTTCGCGCCTTCGCGTCTTCGTGGCCGGAGTTAATAAATTTATGAAAACACCCATACTGAAAACCCTAACCCAAATATTAACCCTCAGCGCCCTCAGCGTTTGCTTCGCCCGTCGGCTCGGAATCAGAGCGAGCGTGTATTTGCTCGCTTACTTCACCGCGTTGAATGTGCTCGCGGCAAACAAAATCGTCACCGGCGGCACCACGGTGGAGTCGGACCAAACCTACGAAAGCATCGCCACCAACGCCGCTCTGCTAGTCACCATCACTGACACCAACAACCAGACGCGCTACGAAGGCACTAACATAACCCTCAGCGCCACCTTTGGTTCAGGCAACGGCAGATATGCCGCGCACATTACCAATGGGGCATCCGCTTACCTGGCCAGCAGCACGATGAATTCCACGGGCAGCACCGCGACTGCCGTATTCGTCAGAAACCCCGGCAGCACGCTGGACTTGCGGGACGCGAAGGTAACTTCCCTGGAAAGCCACGGCCTTTACGCTCTCGAAGGCGCGAGTGTGACCTTGGGCGGGAATATTACCATTGAAACCTACAGCAGCGTCGGCATTGGGTTGATCGCAGAAGACAGTTCCGTCATCAATACCGGTAACTTGCGAATTACCAGCGAGGGCGAAGTCGTTGGTGTTGTCAGGGCTTTTCTGGATTTGGGTGACTCAGCCTACCTGCATAGCATCAATGCGTATGGAGTGGCGGTTAATAGCGGCACCGTCAGCGGCGTGAATACGGTTATCGTGGCGGATAATAATTTTGCGATTCGCCTGACGGATGCCAACGGCTCCGAGGTCTATTTGCAAGATGCCGACATCACGTCAGGCGGAGCGACGGCAATCGCGGTGGTGGGGCGCAACGCCGGCAAGGTTGATAAACTGGTGCTGGACGGCGGCCAGATCACTGTCACCGATGGCGACATCATTGCCACGGGTAGCAACAGTGCCGGTCTCATGGGCGGCTCAGCCGAGATAACCTTTAAAAACGGGGTGATTACCAATGCCGGCAGTGGCAACCTGATTAACAACTCCGGCAGCACCACGATTAATTTTACCGGTGAGAATGTGGAGTTGACCGGTAACATCATCGGCAACGACACCACCAACACCACGGTGCACCTGAATGACAGCGCCATCACCGGCACCGTCAGCGGCAATGATGCTTCCGTCATTGACCTCACCGTCACCGGCAACGACAGCGCCTTCACCGGCGACCTCACCGCCAGCGGCAGCAGTAACGTCACGGTCAACGGCAGTGACAACGCCACCATCACCGGCAACATTACCGGCAGCGAGGACAGCGCCATCACCATCGGCGGCGACGGCAACATCATCATCGGCGACGTAACCGGCAGCGGCAGCTCAACCATCGACGTCACCATCACCGGCACCAACAGCGGCGCCACCGGCGACATCACCGGCAGCGGCGACAGCCAAATCATCATCACCGGCAGCGACGGCGTAATTATCTCCGGCACCGTCACCGGCAATGAGAATGCCGTCATCGACCTCGCCGTCACCGGCAGCGACAGCATCTTCATCGGCGACATCACCGCCAGCGGCAGCAGCAATGTGACTATCACCGGCAGCGACGACGCGACCATCACCGGCAACATCACCGGCAGCGAGGACAGCACCATCACCATCGGCGGCGACGGCCCCATCATTATCGGTGACGTAACCGGCAGCGGCAGCGCCACCATTGACATCGG
>JAISBF010000200.1 GCA_031266335.1 Verrucomicrobiales bacterium | reverse complement strand
TCCTCGGCCTGTTTTTTGTTGGCCGCCGCTTGCGCCTTGTTAACGTCGGCGCCAACCTTGACCTCTTCCGTCTTGGATTTGATGGTGTAAAGTTTTTCGCGCAGCGCGATTTCCTCGGTCAGTTGCTTGATGGTTTCCGCGCGGGCTTGATTTTCCTCGTCAATTTTGGCGCGGACGGTGACATCCTTTTCCTCGGCATCCTTCAACGCTTCCCGCTCCACCGCGCCGGACTTCAGCCCTTGCTCCTTGCGGGTTTGCGCGTAACCGTCCATCTCCCCCTGATAGCGGTCGCGCAATCCCTGTTGTTGCTTCAGGCGCGCCCGCAGGGCGGCCTCGTCGCGTTCTTCTTCCGGCGTCGAGATGGTGTAACGCGGCCCATAGGTGACGCGCTGCGCCCTTTTTTCTTGCAGCGCGACAAGTTCCTTTTCGGAATCCGTCAGCGCGTCCAGCACGGCTTGCAGCTTGGCGCCGGCCGCGCCCTCGCCCTCGTCAAGCTCGGTGGCCGCGCGCGCCCGCTCGCGTTGTGTGTTAACTTTATCGCTGGACTGCTGGCGCTGTTGCTCGCCTTGCCCCATCGCGCCCTCGGTTTTGGCGATAGTCTCCTGGTCGGCGGCGTTGTCGCGGTCAACTTTTTGCCGCGCGTACCGCTCGCGGATTGCCGCGCGTTGCCGCAGCTTGTCCGGTTCCGCGATTTTATCGTCCGCGTCCAGCGTGGCCAGTTCCAGCGCCATGTTCGCGTTGTCCAGCTCGTCTTGCGCGCTTTGCAGCCGCTTGATGGCGGCGGTCTGGCGGTCAAGCTCCTTGGCGGTTTGCCCGCTGGCGTCGCCGATTCTTTTGAATCCGGCGGCCATTTCCTCGGCGGATTCCTTAGAGCGTTCCGTCGCGCCGCTCAGGGCGCGCACCTTGTTGGTCAGGCCGTCGAGTTGTTCCACCGGGCCGCCCAGCGCCTCGGCCCACCACTGGAAACTCCCGGTCAGCACCTCAAGCGTTTTCTGCAAAATTCCCGTCTGGGCTGTGCCGCGCCCGATGCTCTCGAAAAAGTCGCCAACGGCATTGCCCAGTTGCCGGAACTGGCCGTTGAGCGAGCGCGCCCGCGCCTCCAGCACGCCGCCGCCGCGCTGCGCGAGTTGCTGCATCAGCAGGTCGAGGTCTTTGACTTGGTCGCCGGTCTTGACGATGCGGATGCCATAGCGTCCCAGCGTGTCGTAGTTGCCCTGCATGGCCTTGGCAAACACCGTGGCGGCGGCGTCAATGTCGCCGCCCATGATGCCGGCCAGGTTTTTGACCGCGTCGGTGTAACGGTCAATGTTGCCTTCGTTCGCGCCAAACTGCGTCAGCCGTTGCAGCACGCCATACCACTTGTCATCGGCGATGGCCGTGGTCTCCTGCAGTTGGGAGGCCAGGTCTTGTAGCTTGACGCGATAAGCATCGGTCAACAAACCGTTCTGCGCCAGCGCCGCGTCCAGCCCGGCCACAGCTTCCTCGGCCTGGGCATACTCGTTGATGGATTTTTTGAGCACGCCCAGCGCCGCCGCCGCTGCCGTCAGCGCCGCTGAAAACGGGCCGGCGGCGCCGTTGAGCGCGCGCATCGCCTCGCCGAGCACGGGAATTTTGGACGCCACGCCGAGAACCTCGGAACCCATTTTCTCGCCGAACGAAATGCCGCCGAGCTTGCCCTGGACGGCCGATAGTTGGCGTTCAATGTCTTGATATGCCTTGGTGCCGGTCGTGCCCAGCGCGCGCATTTGGGCAATCTGCTTTTGCAGACTGGCCTCCAGTTCGCGCAGGGCGCGCAACTCGACCACCGCGCCGATTTTGTACTTGACCTCTTGCTCCGCCATATTAATTTGTCCTCATGCTTTTGGTTGTCGCATTGTTTTTCCTGGTGCTCGCATGGGCCGCTTCCGGGTGCAAAGACAAGGTTTATCGCTATAACCCCGCGACTGGCCGGTTCGAGGAAGATAAGCGCCGGTAGTCATTTCTTCTTCCCCCTGATTTCCTTTTTCACATACGCGACCATGTTTAGAAATTCCTTTTTGTCGAAGTGCAGGCTGAAGATCTGGCCCTCATGCACCGTCACCGTCAGCACGGTGTCCGCGCCGCGATTGGCTACCTCATAATCCAACACTTTGATATGTGGGCCGTTCATTTTGTTTTCTCCAGATATTTGTTAATCCCGCGCAACGCGGCGGCGTCGATATCCGCCGACGCCGGCAGCGCGGTCTTGTCCGCGCGTAGTTTCGACGTCTTGGTTAAAAAATAAAAAATCAGCCCCGCGTCCTGCTTGCCGCCGAGGCCCTTGCGGCCCGCGTATTTTTTTCCGGTCTTGGCCGCGCCCGCCATCAGCGCGGCGGTGCCGTTGCGGAATTTAACGAAATACAGGTTGTTGAACTCGCGCGGCCATTTGCCCGCCGCTTCCTGCCGCGCGGGGATGGCCAGGTATTTGCCGTTTTTGGGGCGGATGGTCGCGCCGGTGTAGTGCGCCATCACGCCCGGCTCGGTGACGCTGACCACCGCGCCGTCGGCCTCCAGATGCGGCCGCGTCACGCTGCGCGCCACCTTTGCCCACCAGTTGGTTTTCTTGAACACGTTGCGATGTTTTTCCGCGTTCTTCTTTTGATAGTGCGCGATGAGCAGGCCGCGCACTTCCGTGGCCGCGACCAGCGCGGCCTTGGCGGGACTGTTCAACCGCGCCGCCAGCCGATTGAGGCTTGGCGTCACGTTGTCGCTGACGGTGACGGTGATCATGAGTCGCTTCGCTCCAATGCAAAGTGCAAAACGCAAAATGCAAAATTGTTTGGGTTGTTCATGACAGCAGGCCCTCCGCTTGTAACCGGCGCGCGCGATTGCAGATGCGTAGCGCCAGCGCGATTCGATTTTTGAACATTGAAATTTGGGTTTTATTTGAAACTTGGCGTTTGGAATTTGCGCGGTTCCGCAAACCCAACACTCCATCACGCACTTCGAGTTCACCGTCAGCAGCCAGTGCCCGTTGCAGTTCGCCGTCCAGCGCGCCGACGCCCGCCTCGAATTCCGGCAAGTCAACATCAGCGGCCGCGATTTCCTCGCCGCGCCCAATCACGCCCAGTTCCTCCGCCTCGTAACGCGGCACCTCGCGCACGTCCATGCCGCTGTTGAACGCGAACGGCGGGTAGGGATTGCCCAGCGTGTCAGCGTAGCCGCCCGCGCCGGTGCCGAGATTTTGCCACACCGGGTCGTTGATTTTGGCAATCATGCGCCCGTCGAAAAACTCGCCGCCGGCGTCCTGCCAGCGTTGTTCCCAGTCGCGTTGTTTGCCGGTGGCGAACAGGCGGTATAGTTCCTGCGCCGGCGCCGCCCACAGCGCGTTTTCATCCTGTGCCGCGACCTGATTGCCGTAGCCGCGCAAAATATCCACGCGGGTTTGCACCACCAAATCACGGCGGCTCACCGAGGTATGGTCGGTCAGTTCGTCACCGTCAGCGGCAGGCACTCGCAACGCGGCGAGCTTGTCGCCCAAAATCGTCCGCGCCTCGGCACTGCTCATCTCGCCGGTCAGCACCTTGCCGGTCACGTCCTTGACCTCCTGTAAATACTCCGCGTTATCCTGCCGCGCGGAAAACACGGCGAGGCCGCGCACGCGCGCGGAAAGTTTTTCGCGTAACTCCGCGCTCTTGAGCGAGGTGGGCAACAAGCCCTGCCGGTCAAGCAACGCCAGCGCCGCCGCCAGTGGTGAGGTGCTAGATGCCATCCTGCGCCCTCCGGTCAAATTCAAGTCGGCGACGGTGTGACACCGGACGCACGGCGCCGGCGCTTTGCGTGCCGTCAACATCGGCGGGGTCTTCCACCGCGTAATCGCAGGCGGCCACATCACGGAACAGTTGCAGCGCCTTCTCGTATTCGGTGACGCGCAACTGGTCGATGAGCTTGCCCATGCGCGGCAGCCGCGTCGCCGCCTCGTAACGGATCACCGCCAGCGCCGGCCCGACCAGCCGCGCGGGGATCGTCCCGGCCGGGCCGAGCCGGTTGCGCGCGCACGCCGCCACGTAACCGCGCACGCGGTCGCACACGCTGGCGATAATCTCCGTCAGCGGGTCGGCCTGTCCCGGCGCGGTCGCCGCCGTGCGAAAGGCGTCCAGTTCCGGCGCCGCCAGGCGGGTTAGCACATCGTCAGTGGTTAGGGTGAGCCAGCTCATGGTTTCAAATGCAAAATTTCAAATTTCAAATGCAAAATTGCAGTGTAAAATTCAAAAATCGCTGGCGCGTGTTGTCAGCATTCATTTTCAATTTTGCTTTGCAATTTTTCATTTTGCTTTTTGCTCTTTTAATTGGTTGCCTCATGACGCCGCTGACCGTGGTCAGCGGCGGATATGAATCAACTGACCGTCACGCGCTTGCCGCAAATCGGCGAAGTCACCTGGATGTCCTCGCTCCAGTCCACCGCGAGGATTTCCGCCCGCGGCTCCTGGTACGCCCAGACCTGATCCACCGAGCCGACGCCGGTGGTGAAGGTCTTCATGAACGACGGGTCGAAGACCGTCGGCGAGTTCTCGCCGACGAACAGGAACACGTCGCCGCCCATGATGTTGCG
>JAISBF010000080.1 GCA_031266335.1 Verrucomicrobiales bacterium | reverse complement strand
CTCTACGCCACGTGGTTACACTCCAGCGGCTTCTACCTCGACGCCACCTTCAAAGCTGCCAGCGTTGACAACGACCTGAAAGCCCCCTACGACAACACCCAACTCACCGCCAGCTACAGTGACGTCAACCTCGGCGGCAGCCTCGAAATCGGGAAGAAGTTCACCTTCCAAGACGGCTGGTTTGTCGAACCCCAGTTCCAAGTCAACTACCTCCACATCCTCGCCGAAGACTACACCGCCGGCCCCATGACCATCGGCGCCCAAGACCTCGACGCCCTGCAATTCCGCATTGGTAGCGTGTTTGGCCGCACTATCAAACTCACCAACAGCGGCGCATTACAGCCCTACATCAAGATCAGCGGCGTCGAAACCATCAGCAGCGGCGGCGCCATCCGCAACGGCTACCAATCCACCCGCGCCAACACCGACGGCGTCAGAGCCGAACTAGGCGCCGGCCTCATCTGGCAACTCGACACCAACAACCAACTCCACCTCGACTACGAAGCCAGCTTCGGCGACAAGTACGACAAGCCGTGGGGTTTGACCGCCGGCTACCGTCACCAGTTCTAGTGCAGTTCAACCTAAATCATTCCCCTCTTGCCAATGCCAAGAGGGGAATTTGCTGACGCTGAACTCAGCTATTGGCGGTCAATTTCCTCAAGCAACGTCGCCATCAGGCGCCAGCAGTTTTAAATTAATAACTATGGTTTTGCGATTTGCGCTATGAGATTTGAGATCTCAAGCAGCTCGCCCGCACTGAGGAGTTCGGCCTTGACTACCTTGCAACAGTCCTCGATTTGCTCCGGCTTGCTGGCGCCGATGAGCAGGCTGGTCACGCGGCGGTCGCGCAAAATCCAGGTCAGCGCCAGTTGCGAGAGCGTCTGGCCGCGGGCCTTGGCCAAGTCGTTGAGTTTGGCGAGGACTTCGATTTTTTGCCTGGTGAGGTGCTCCGCCCTGAGGAACTGGCCGGAGGTTTTCACCCGCGAGTCGGCGGGGATGCCGTGCAGATAACGGTCGCTGAGCTGGCCCTGGGCGAGGGGGCTGAACACAATCATCCCCATCCCGTGCGCGGCGGTTTCCTCCAGCACCTGGTCCTCGATGCCGCGGTGCAGCAGGTTGTAGGCGCACTGGTGGATGACTAGCGGGGCGCGCAGTTTGGCCATGATTTTGGCGGCTTTTTTCACGGCCTTGGCGGGATAGTTGCTGATGCCGGCGTACAGCGCCTTGCCTTCGCGGATGAACTGCGCCAGCGCGCCCATTGTTTCCTCCAACGGCGTGTCGGGGTCGAAGCGGTGATGATAGAAGATGTCCACGTAGTCCAGGCGCAGGCGGCGCAGGGATTGGTGCAGGCTGGCGGTGAGATATTTCTTCGAACCCCAGTCGCCGTACGGCCCGTCCCACATGGGGTACCCGGCCTTGGAGGAGACAATCAGTTCGTCGCGGTGCGCCGCCAGTTCGTGTTGCAGGATGCCGCCGAAGCTGGTCTCCGCCGCGCCGGGCGGGGGGCCGTAGTTGTTGGCAAAGTCAAAGTGCGTGATACCGAGGTCCCAGGCGCGCAGGGTCAGCGCCCGGGCCTGGTCGGGGTTGCTGAAGTTGTGCCAGCCGCCGAGGGAGACCAGGGGCAGTTTCAGGCCGCTGTTGCCGCAGCGGTTGTATTGCATGAGTGAGTAGCGGGACATGTGGGCAGCTTAGCTGCCCAAGTTCAAAATTAAAAATGCAAAATGCAAAATTGCGCCTGAGGCGTCGGTCAGCGGCGTCAGCTAATTTTGCATTTTGCATTGCAACTTTGCATTTTGCGTTTTGCATTTTGAATTTAAAAATTTTCTCACATCAAATTCGCCGCCATTTCCGCCATCACGCCGCGTTCGCCCTTGAACAGGTTGATGTGCGCCATGAACGGCTGGCCGGCCAGCCGGCTGCGGGTGTACACCAGGCCGTTGGTGTGGGCGTCCACGTACGGGTTGTCAATCTGCGCGAGGTCGCCGATTAGGATCAGCTTGCTGCCCTTGCCCATGCGCGTGACCAGCGTCTTGGCCTCGTGCGGGGTCAGTTGCTGGGCCTCGTCCACGATAAAGACGGCGTTCGGCAGGGAGCGCCCGCGGATATGCGCCATGGCCTCGATTTCAATGGTGCCGTTTTGCAACAACGGCTCATAAGGGTGCATGGGTTTGCCGGCGCCGCTGCCGTTCGGGTGCGGCTCGTGCTTGCGCAGGCTTTGGCGTTTGTGACTGAACTCTCCGGGGTGTTTGGGCTCGGACAGCAGCAAGTCGAGCGCATCGTAAGCGGGCTGCACCCAGGGTTGCATTTTCTCCTCCTTGGTGCCGGGGAGAAACCCGATGTCCTTGCCGGTCGGCATGATGACGCGGGTGATGAGCAGTTTGTCGTAGTCGCCCTGCTGGACTTGCTGCAGGGCGGCGCCGACGCTGAGCAGGGTCTTGCCGGTGCCCGCCTTGCCATAGACCGTGACCAGCGTCATTGCCGGGTCGAACAAGGCGTCGAGGAAGAAGCGCTGGCCCAGGTTGGCGGCCTTGAAAGTGCGCCCGCCGCGGATGGCGAGGTAGTCGTTGTGGAGTTTGCGGAACCGGCCGCCGCCCAGGTGCCTGGCGGGGATGCCGTGGGTGTGGTCGTCCTGGTTGGCGAGCAGGACGTACTTGTTCGGCTCCGGCTCCTGGCGCAGCAGGATTTCGCCCTGGCTGGCGAAGGCTTGCAGGCGGTTGGCGGGGATGACGATGGTGTCGTAAGCCTCATCGTCAGCGGGGTGGGCGGTGCGGCGGATGTCGGAATCCTCAACGCGGTCGGTGCGGTAATCCTCGACTTCGAGGCCGAGCGTTTTGGCCTTGAGCTGCATGTTCAGGTCCTTGGAGACCAGAATGACGGGCGGCGGCTCGGTGTCGGCGAGGTCGGCGGCGGTGGCGAGGATGCGGTTGTCGGGGGAATCGAGGTTGGGAAACAGGGTTTTGACCAGTTGGGAGCGGGGGGAATCGGCGGCGCGCACCCACTGGTCGTCAATGCAGCGCAGATTGCGGTTGATGGCGACGCGTATTTTGCCGCCGTTGGGCAGCGCCGCGCCGTTCTGCATGTCGCGGGTGGTTTTGAAGATGGCGGAAAGGTGGCGGTGTACCTCGCGGGCGTTGGCGCCGCGGGTGGTGGACTCGGCCTTGAAGCGGTCAAGCTCCTCCAGCACCTCGACGGGAATCCAGACCGCATGTTCCTTGAAGTGGAACAGCGACTGCGGGTCATGAATCAGGACATTGGTGTCAAGGACGTATCGTTTGACCCGGCCACGGGTCGGACCGCCTCGTTGGTTGGCCCTGGCGGGCTTTGCAGTTGCTAATTGTATCATGTCAACAAACTGTCAATAACCTAGTAGTTACCTGTTAATTAAACGCAGAATCGAAATTGTACAAGACTAATCTTGGTTTTTTTGCCGACCACGGGCAGGCCAGTCGGAAACAGTTAGCCTGCCAGGCTGGTATGGAATAATGGCGACAATCCGGTGACTTATTCACGTCGCGGTGAATGGCGGGCATAAGTCACCGCCCGTGGCCGTTTTGATGGCCGAAATAACCGTGGTCTTGAATCATTTGGGCGACATCATCAGTGACCAGGCTTCGCCAGCGGGGGTCGTTGGTGGCGATGAGCGTGGCGACTTCGCGGGAGGAGTAGGTGACGGAAATCGGCTGGTGGGCGCCGCGGATGGCGCGGATGTGGCGATTGGCCAGCAGGTGACGGTACAAATAACGCAGGTGCGGGGCGACTTGCAGGTTGGCGGCGGTGAAGATTTTGCCGGTGGCCTCGTTGATGGACGGGTAAACGTACAGCTTGACATCGGTTTTGAACAGCCGGCCGAAGGATTCCAGGATGCCGCCCTCAAGGTCGGTGTAGTATTTTTCGTCGAAGATTTGCGGCAACAGCAGGATGCCGGCGACGATGCCGATGGGCGCCTTGGTGTTGCGGCGCAGGTAGGCGCTGAGGCGGTGAAACTCGGCGTAATTGGAAATCATGACGGTCTTGCCGAGGGATTCCAGGATGGCCACGCGGGCCAGAAAATCCTGGGGGTCGAAAGCGCCCTCGTTGAGCAGGTTATGCAGCGTGATTTCCATGATTTCAATCGTGTCGTCGTGCCGGTCGGGGAAGTCGTGAACGAAATACTCGCGCAGGGCCTCCATCATGTTGAGATTGACCTTGGTGACGGGCCGGAAATTGCCGCGCTCGATGAGCAGCGGCCGGTTGTAAATGTGCTCGGCGGCCAGCAACACTTGCTTGCCGGGCGCGAAGACCACCGCCGAGGTGAAGCCTTTCTTGACCAATTCAACGTTGAGGATGCGGTTGTCCAGTTGCCGGTAATCGGGGCCGTCAACGAGCACCAGGTCGATCTCAATGCGGTCCAGGGTCAGGCCGTCCGCCAGCGAGTTGATGAACTGGTTCATGTCGTCGCTGTGATAGCAGGCGGCGTACAACAGATTGACGCCGATGATGCCGAGCGCTTCCTGCTGCTGCACGTTTTCCTTGTCCAGCAGGCGGACATGGATGCGCACGTCATTGGCAGCGCCGCGCGGCTGCTTTTGGAACCGGACGCCGAGCCAGCCGTGGCATTCCTTGTTGCTGTGGTAAGCCTTGGCGGCGACGGTGTTGGCGAACACGAAAAAATTCTTGGTGTCGCCGCGCGAACCGGCCAGACGCTCGATCAGCAGGTTATATTCATGGTCGAGCATCGTGTTCAGCCGCTGGCGGCTGACGTAACGCTCGCACGGGCCGTAAATCGAGTCGCTGACTGTCATGTCATAGGCGGACATGCTTTTGGCCACCGTACCGGCCGCCCCGCCGACGCGAAAAAACCAGCGGGCGGTCTCCTGGCCGGCGCCGATTTCCGCAAAGGTGCCGTAGCGGCTGCCGTCCAGATTGATGCGCACGGCCTTTTGGTGGGTGACTTGGGAGGATTCGTCGGCCATAACCGAAAAAATGATAAGCCGCCGCGCGGGAGAAGGCAATGCCCGCGGCAATAAAAAACCCACCCGTTGTGCCGGGTGGGTTGATTATCACAAAAATCTGTGGTTATTGAGTGTTGCCGCTCTTGCGGATTTGGTATTTGTCAACAATCGTCTTGGCGCCGTCGTTGGTCTTGGCCAGTTCAATCAAATCGTTGACGAAATTTTCCAGGTTGCGCTGGGCGTCCTGGGCCTTGCTCACGGCTTCCACGCGGGCTTTCAAGGCGGTTTGCAGGTTACTGTGCGCGCCGACCGACATGATGAGTTGCCAGCCGACCAGCAGCACGAAGGCCGCCGCCAGGATGAAATAAGCAATCAGATGAGTGAAAAAGGATTTGTTGTCTTCCATATAATCTCCAGGTTATTTGTTCGCGCCTTCGGTGCTGATGGTGATGCCGTGCTTGCTGAGCAAATCGCGCAAGGCGGTGTTGCCGGCTTGCACCGAGACTTGCGCCACGTCGCGCACGATGGCCGTGCCGACCTGCTGGCTGACCTGGCCGTTTTGAATGGCCGCTTGTTGCACTTGCAGTTTACGTTCCAAACCGCGGTTACTGACGCTTACGCCGACCAATACGATGGTCAGCAAGAAGGCGATCCCCCCCGCGATTACAGCAATAATACTTGATATTTCTTTCATGTAGGGGAGGAAATCTGGCAGGCTTTAAATAACCCGTCAAGCGTTATTATATAGTTTTTTTGCCGCTGCCGATGACCCTCGTGTCACGCGACCCGTCCGTATGCGGACCGACACATCCGGTCTGGGGCCAAACTCACGGTCAGCGCCGGTTGACGATTTTCACCGTCAGCGCAAGTTGATGATTTCCATCCGCGACCGGTCATCCGTGCCGAGGCCCAGCGCGACGGCTTGCCGGAGGTGCCGGGCGTCCTTGCCGACGGGGTCGATGGCGCGGAGTTTGCGCCAGGCTTCGATGCGCTCCAGCGCCAGGGTGTCAATCGCCACGGGGTCCTGGCTGAGGTACAGCAGGCCGGGTTGGGCGCAATAATACGGGACAAAGTAGGGGCCGCCGGCATATTGCGCGATGGTGCCGTCCATGATGTTCAGCGCCACTTTTTTGCCGATGGCGTCGTTGGCGTAAATCTCGGCGATGGCCTCGGCGGCGGCGTCGGAGGGGTTGAGGAAGCGGCGGGTGTTGTCAATGCCGGCGAAGGCCAGTGACGCGACGCAACCGGCGAGTCCGATGCGTTCGTCGTTGCTCATGACGGGGAGGTTGATGATTTTGGTGGCGCGTTTGGTGATGAGGCGGGCGTAGTAGGAACGGTTGCTGACCTGGGGCGGCTCGGTGTTTTTCCCGCTGCCGCTGACCGTGAGGCCGGCGCTGCCGGTGGTCTCGGCGGCGAGCGTGTCGGGGGAAGTGGGCGAAGACAGATTATCGCTGGCCGTGCTTTTGCCGCGAAAATCGTGGTCGCCCCAGATTAATTGGCCGGCGAGGTCGTTGAAATAAAATTTGCCGCCGTCAAAACCCATGCCGGAGATGACCGATTCGCAGCGGAACGGATTGCCGCCCGGACTGTAACCGGCCGCTTGCAAATCGTCGGCGAATTTATCCCAAACGATGATGTTGCGGCTGGCGACCCCCGCCGCCCGCAGGCCGTTGACGACCGCATCGACCAGGGCGTGATGGCTGCTGAGTATCTGGCCGCCGCCGGTGGTGACGTGGATGGCGACGATGTCGCGCGGGGTGACGAACTGCCGCCACGCCGCGCTGACGGTGGACTGCCGCGTGAAGGCGAGCAGAGCGCGGTTGAATTGCTCCGCCAGCCGCGCGTCATTGATCTGAAAATTGTCAATCACCGCCGGGTTTTCCAGCACCACGACGCGGGACTTTGCGCCACCGTCAGCGCCCCACCCGCTGACCGTGGCGAGGCTGAGGAACAGCAACGCCGGCAAATATCTCATGTAATCACCGTCAGTGTAAAGTCGGGTACCGGCAAGTAAACGCCAAAATACGGGCGCTGAGGATGGACGGTCGAATAGGCGCTTCAATGAAGCAGGCAGAAATATGCTGGCTTAAGAAGTGCCCCGGCTAGGACTTGAACCTAGAACCAATTGATTAAGAGTCAACTGCTCTGCCATTGAGCTACCGAGGCGTAAGTGTTATTTCCACAACAGCTTGCAAAACGGATGAAAAGTCTGCAATTCGTATTTTAGACCATTTGTCGAAAAAACAATATCTTGGACGACTCCCCGCAGGGCGCGTTTGCCAATGCTATTGCTGTTCGTCATAACCGTCATGTACAGCGCTTATCTTAGCGGCGTGATATGCAGGTCAAGTGAAAAATTTTGTCCCTCGCGCGGGTGACGAGCGGTATTCCGATTGCCACGCGAAGCGCTGTTTTTGCCAAGACTAATGTGCCGCATCTCTACCGGCATCGAAATATATCCCAAAAATTCCGGCCTTGCCGACGACGGAAAAATTCCGCGAACTGGTCGCGCACTTGAAAGGATGACGGGAACCTCGGCCAAGGTCGGATACAAAAATGCCAATACAACGCAAAAACGTCTTGCGTTGCGCTAACAAACCGTGAATTCTCATTCCCAAATGGGAACTAACAATTGCAACCCGCCGCGGGCGGTTTTATTGGCGCTGCTGCTTGGTCTGGCGCCGAGCCTGGCTGGCGCGCAGCCGGTGGTGCCGGACGGTTCCACCGCCACCACGGTCGGGATGAACGCGGGGAAAACGACGGTGCTCATCGCGCCGGTGACTAGCAGCGGACTCAGCCACAACAGATACACCCGGTTCGACGTGCCGGCGGCGGGAGTGGATTTGGACAATCGCGCCGCGGGCGCGCAAACCATCATCAATGAGGTGACCGGCAACCAACGCAGTCTGCTGACCGGCCCGCTGACGGTGCTGGGGGCGCGGGCGCAGGTGCTGATCGCCAATCCCAACGGCATCAAGGTGGACGGCGGCAGTTTTCACAATACCGGCGGATTGGCGCTGACCACCGGTTCGGTCGGTTTTGCGGACCGGCAGGTGACGCCGTTTTTGACGCAACGCAACGCGCTGGTCACCACCGCTGACGGTGAGATTGAAATCGGCCCCGGCGGGCTGTCGGGCTTGTTCACGCATTTGGTGCTGGCGGCGAAACAGCTCACCGTCAGCGGCCCGGTGACCAATGCAAACGCCGACCGCGACGCGACGCTGCAACTCATCGCCGGCGGCAGCGAGCTTGAGTTTGATTCGTCGGTCTTGCCGGGAAGTTTGAGCAAACCGTGGCTGCAAGCGGCACCGCGGGACGCGGGCGCGACGACGGCGCTGTTGGTGGACATCACGCGACCGGCGTCACTGTCAGCGAGCAATATTCAAATCGCGGTGACCGCGCGCGGCGCGGGGGTGCGGCTGGCGGGCGAAGCGCTGGCGACGGCGGGGGATTTTTATTTGGCGAGCAACGGCGAGGTGCGTTTGTCCGGCGCGAAAATCGACGCGGCGGAAAACCTGCGCGTGGAAAAACAACACTCCGCCGACCCGACGCCGACGGTGGTGGCCGCTGACGATGGCGCGCGCGGTTTCGCGTTGACCGCCGGCGGTCATATCGAAATTTTATCGGATAATATCAATCTGACGCGCGGACGGATGGCGACTGATGCCGGCGACATTGTATTGGGTTGCAAGGACGGGAACGCGGCCGGCGATTTCCGGTTTGTTGGTGTGGACGCTGAGGATGGGCTTGCGGCGGGCGGCGGCATCGGGTTGTACGCGCAAGGACAGGATATGTATTTGGCGGCGCTGACGGTGACAGCGGCGAGTGCGGTGGAAATCATGGCCAATAAATTTTCGCTCAATCGCACGGCGGACGGCGAGTCGGCGCTGGGCGGTTCGGGGATTTATATCGCCGCTGACGGTGACGTGTTGTTGACGGGGGAAATTGCAACTCTTGAGGATAATTTTCACCTGCAAACCAATGGGCGCGTCGAGTTGGATGAGGTCAGTATCAGCGCGGCTGACAGTGCGCGAATTGAACGGTTGAACGCCAGCGGCGAGGCGCCAGCGGTGGTTGCCGGCGACTTCACCGTCAGCGCGGAAAATCATGTGGAGATTTTTTCCAACGCCATTGACTTGGCGCACGGCGCCGTCACCACCGTCAGCGGGCACATTATGCTGGGCAACAGCGGCGAGGCGGCGACCGGCGATTTTCGCTTCGTCGGCACGGCGCCTGGCGACGGATTGTGCGCGGGCGGCGGCATTGGGATTTATGCGCGCGGGCGGGACGCATATTTGGCGCAACTCGACATTTACGCCGCTGACGGTGTGGCGATGGCCGCCAAGAATTTCACGCTGGCGCGCGGCGCGGACGCGGAATCGTCACTGTCAGCGGACGCGTTTTATTTGCAAGCGACCGGCGATGTCAGGCTCACGGGCGATTTGACTACCGCGACCGGCGATTTGCTGGTGGCGGCCAACCAAGCCGTGCTGCTCGACGGCGCGCGCATGCAAGCGGGCCGTAATCTGCGGATTGAGCAACTGGACGCGAATTTGCCGGCGCCGACGGTGACGGGTCGGGCCGGTGGCGGGCGGGGATTTTTGCTGGGCGCTGACGGTGAGGTGGCGATTTTGTCCGGCGCGGTTGATTTGCAGCACGGGCAAATTATCACGCAAAACGGCGCGGTGATTTTGGGGCGACAGGACGAGAGCGCCGCCGGTGATTTCCGGTTTGTCGGCGCGGACGCTGACGATGGGATTTACTCGGCGGCGGGCCTCGGCATTTACGCGCGGGGCAAGGATGTTTTATTGGAAAAATTACACCTTGAAGCGGCCGGCCTGGCGGAAATGGTGGCCGATAATTTTACCGTTGCCGACCGTGACTCCAGCGTCAGCGTCGGCGGTTTCGATTTGGCGGCGACGGGCGCGGTCGGGCTGACGGGCGATTTGCGCGCCGCTGACGGTGACTGGCGCATGGCGACCAACGGCGCGGCGCGCGTGGAAGCTGCCAGGCTCGCCGCGGCCGGCAATATTGTGCTGGAGAAGCTAACCGCGGCGGGCGCGGCGCCGACGCTGACGCTCAGCGATTTCGCACTGTCAGCGGGCGGCGATATTGAATTGCAAACCGGCGCGAATGAGTTACGGCACGGGACGCTGACGACGCAAGCGGGCAGCGTGGTCATCGGCAGCGTGGACGCGGCAGGGGATTTTTGTTTTGTCGGGGAAGACGCTGACGATGGAATTTACTCGGCGGGTGGCATCGGGTTGTACGCGCCGGGGCAAAATATGCGGCTGGAGAATTTGCCAATCCAAGCGGCGGGCCTGGCGGAAGTTTTGAGCAATAATTTCACGCTGGAAAATTCCACCGTCAGCGTTGGCGGTTTTGCTTTGGCGGCGACGGGTCAGGTGCGGCTGACGGACGATACTTTGACCGCCACCCAAGGCGACTGGCGCATGGCCGCTAACGATGAAGTCCGCGTAAGCGGGGTACAACTGACCGCGGCCGGCGGCATTTGGTTAGGGAAATTGAATGCGGCGGGCGCGGCGCCGACGCTGTGGCTCGCCGATTTCGCACTGTCAGCGGTTGGCAATATTGAATTGCAGAGCGGCGCGAATGAGTTGCGGCACGGCACGCTGACGACGCAGGCGGGCAGCGTGGTCATCGGCAGCGTGGACGCGACGGGGAATTTTAATTTCATCGGCGTGGACGCTGACGATGGGATTTACGCGGGGCACAGCGTCGGTTTGTACGCGCCGGGGCAAAGCATGTGGTTGGAGAAAATCCAAATCACCGCCAACAGCGCGGCGGAGTTGGTGGCGGACGAGCTGACAGTCACCGGCAGATTGGAAAACGGCGTGTGGCTGCCGAGTTCGATTCAAGCCAACCGGCAACGGATTTCGGCCACCGGGCAAGTCACCGTCAGCGCGGCGGCATTGCTCGCGCAGCAGGATTTATTACACGCGCAAGAGCGGATGAAGAACTCCGGCCACGCAGACGCAACAACTAAAGCGGCAAATACACGCCGCTGCTGATTCCCCTGCGAAGCAGGCAGCAAGGCGCGAAGGAGTTTGGTTAACCGCGGAGACGCGGAGGCGCGGAGTTTTTTTAATTTAATTAAACCTCTGCGTCTTTGATTCGCTTCGCTAGTGTCGTTAGAGCGGGCGCGTAATAGCCCGCTGAGGTGTTGCGCCTTTGCGGTTAATCAAATTCCCGCGCAGCAAAAACCCCCGACCAGGGTTAGCTGGCCGGGGGCCGGAGACCACGCCCTTGCGTGGTTTGTTATGAAGACCCCGACCGCGACCGGCGGCCGGGGAAATCTGTTATACGCTTTCTTCCTCGATTTTCAAGGTGCGGCGGGCGGTGATGATGAAAATCTGGCTCGGCGCGCCGTAGGGTTCGTCCTTGACCAGACCCAGCACCTGATACTCGCGCGTCTCAGCCTTGTCAGTCAGCGGCAGCGGGTCGGTCCACGGCAGGTGGGTGACGGTCTTCACTTCGGCCAACTCGCCCTGGCTGTTGATGCGCCGGCGGATGAGCAGGGAGTTGAAGCGGCCTTTGATGCCTTTGAGTTTCAAGTGCTGGCCGTCGGGGGTTTTGGCCACGCTGAGGTCGAAGTCGTGGTACTCCAGGCTGGCGCTCTTTTTGATGGGGGACAAACCGTATTGCTCCCGCATGGAGTCGTTCCAGGCGGGGTCGGCGAGGAGGGCGGGGACGAAGACCTTGGCGAACCACGGCAGCACCCCGCCGCGCATCCGCTGGTCATTGGTCGGGAAATAATTACCGGGGGCGGGCAGGACGGTGAGGCTCTCGTAGTTGCCGGCGGGGTGGCCGGCGAAGACATCGTGCTCCGTCTGGGTCAGCGTGGCGAGGTATTTGCGGCCTTCGTGGACGGCGTTGTAGGTATGTAGCTGCGGCGCTCGGTGAGCTGCGTCCAGAGGGCGGCGGGGAGGCTTTTGAAATCCGCCTGCGCCGCCACGGCGTTGTCGGTGATGTTGTTGACCCAGTGGTATTGCTTGTCAATGCCGACGGGGATGTAATTGGCGAAGATATATCGGTTGTTATTCATGATGTTTTTTCGGTTAGCGGGGAGCAGTGTATTGCTGCTTGGGAATGTGTCAACAGATTACCGTGGCGGAGTGGCGTTGAGCGGTTCGAGAGGGTGTCTGCCGGCGTGGCGGAGTACTCTCCGACGGCCGGGGAGTTGGTCTTTGGTCGTCGGCGAGTGGTCTGTGGCGACTGAAGAGTTGGTCTTTAGCCGTCGGCGAGTGGTCTGTGACGACCGCAGAGTTGGTCTTTGGTCATCGGCGAGTGGTCTGTGACGACCGCAGAGTTGGTCTCTAGTCATCGGCGAGTGGTCTGTGACGACCGGAGAGTTGGTCTTTAGTCGTCGGCGAGTGGTCTGTGGTGACTAAAGAGTTGGTCTCTAGTCATCGGCGAGTGGTCTGTGATGACCGGAGACCTGGTCAATTTTCCTGCCGTGAAGGGTTTTAGCCTCAATGGGACTAAAGCCCCCGGGAGCGCCAACGTAGCGGCGGCAGCACTGGGAGCGCCGGCATCTTGCCGGCTTCGAAAGCGGGCGGGGACGCCCGCGCTCCATAGGCCAGTCGTCCGCGCTAACTCAATCGACACCCTGGCACCTATGGAGCGCGGGCGTCTCGCCCGCTCTGTTGCCGAGCAGACGCTCGGCGCTCCCAGGTAACCCCGAAGGGGCGGCGCAAGGTGTTTCAGCATGGGTTTGGAATTTTGCAGTTGGGTATTGGAATTTAATTGGAGCTTGGAGTTTGGAATTTCCCCCTGTAGGGGCGGCGCAAGGTGTCGGGGGAATGCCCCGCCCCTACAGGGCTGGCTAATGCTGCTAATCCATTACCTAGGGCGTTGCCCTAGGCTGTGATGCGGTCGCCCCGTTGGGGCTACCTGGGAGCGCCGGCAAGATGCCGGCGCTCCCAGTGCTGCTGCCGCCCCGGCGGGGTTAATAAGGGCGTGGTAGGAATGAATTGATTATTGATTATTGAAAATTGATAATTGGCGGCACGGTGATGAAGATGAGGTTGCGATTGGTGATGTGGGCGCTGGCGGCGGGATGACTGGTCAAGATTGGCTGGCGGACCTCGCGGGTGAGTTGGTCAACAGCGGGGTGCTGCAATTTGCCACGGCGCAAGTGACGGCGGACGCGGTGGACAACCGCGGCGGCCAGTTCGGCGGCGGGACGGTGACGGTCAGCGCGGGCGGGTTGTTCGACAACACGGCGGGCGGCTCGCTGTTGGCGGAGGTCGGCGCGAGCATCAGCGCCGCGCAAATCGCCAACGGCGGCGGTTACCTTCTGGGCGGGGCCTGGATTGAGTTGTCCGCTGCCGGTGATCTCGACAACGCCGGCGGTGTGATTTGGTCGGGCGGCAGTTTGGCGGCGAGTAGCGACGGCGGGTCGCTGCTGAACCGCGCGGGGTATGTGCTCGCTGACGGTGATTTGGATTTGCGGGTGTGGTGGCACATTGACAATCCCAACGACAGCGTCATCCAGGCCGGCGGCAACGCGTACCTGCGCGCCGCGCGGATTGACAACGGCAGCCCCGCTGATTATCGACTCACGTCAATCAGGGACGGCGCCGGCTATACCGATGTGTATGTGACGCGGGTGCTCAGCGGCGCGCCGGCGATTATTTCCGCGGACGGCAGTTTGACGATTGTTGCCGGCGCTGACGATGACACGGCGGGCGGGGTGTTGTTCAACGAAAGCAGCATTATCGGCGCGGGCGGAAACTTGAATATTGCTGCCGCCCGTTTTGACAATCACGCGACCGCGTTTCAGGATTACGACTATGATGAAACCGGCGGGGTCAGTCATATACCGAAAAACGTGCCGTATATCGTCGCCTATGATCCGGCGTTTGAAGACCGGTGGGCGTTGTTTGACTATTTTGCCAGGGAAATCGGCGGCGTGACCGCCGGGTTTCGCTACGACAAAACCGACAATCAGTGGACGTGGGTCAATGTTCCCGCCACGGTGCAAGCCGGCGGCAACATCACGGTCAGCGTCGGCGAGTTTATTAACACGGGATATTTTCACGGGCGAGACTTGGTCAGGGGTTGTATGATAACGCGCTGGAGTTTGCGCGCGCGAATCCGGGCGTGGAGTTGGGGCAGGCGCTGACGCCGGAGCTGGTCGCGCAGTTGAGCAATCCGATTGTGTGGTATGTGGAACAGGAGTTGGCGGGGCAGAAAATCATGGTGCCGACGGTGTATCTGCCGGACGGCTGGAGCGCGGAGCAAGGGGCGTTGCGCGGCGGACAAATCAAGGCGGAGAGCGCGCTGTTGGTGGCGGACGGGCTGTTGCACAACACCGGTTTTATCAACGTCAAGGAGGACCTGATCATCAGCGCCGGGGAGTTTTTGAACGAGCAGCGCATCGCGCAGGCGCAGCAGGATGTGAAAATCGAGGGCTTGTTCGGATCGAAACGCAAGACGATTTATTATGACGCGCTGCAAGCCGGCGGGGACATCACGGCGGGGAACATTGTCATCGTCAGCGAGGGGGATTTCACCAACCTCGGCGGCAAAATTGCGGCCGTGGGCGACCTGACCATCGCCGCTGGCGGTGAGCTTGTCAACCAGGCGCAGCGGTGGGAATTTGTGGTGGACTGGAATCAGGGGGTGCTGGGGAGCCTGTTTGGGGCGAAGAGTTATGATATTGGCGTCGGCTTTGCAGCCGGTGAGTTGTTGAGCGGCGGGAATTTGTACCTGCAAGCGGATCAATCCATCCAGAACATCGGCTCGACGATAGCGGCGCTGGGCGACGTGACGCTGGTGGCGGATGAGTTGATTAAACAGGACCTGCAATACGCCAGTTATACGAGTTACCAGGGGGTGAAGTTCAGCGGGTTTGGCTTTAGTTTTGAGGATAAAAAGGAAATCGTGACGCAGCGCGCCGAGACCACGAGCCTGACGGGGGATGTGACGTTCATCAGCCGGGGGGATATTGAGAATCGCGGCAGCGGCATCACCGCTGGCCGTGACCTCTGGCTGCAAGCCGCTGACAATGTGCGGCTGGACGCGCTGACGGTGGAGGTGAAGGAAAGCTCGTGGGATTTCGGTTTTACCGGCAATGGCTTTAGTTACAATCAAAGTGATTGGAACCGCACCAAGACCGAGCAGAGTAAATTGGTGTCGGGCGGGAATACCACGATGGTCGCCGGCAATGACGTGACCGGCCAAGCGGTGCAAATGTACGTGGGCAATGATTTGACCGTGGCGGCGGGGCGCGACATCGCGTTTGAACAGGAGACGGTGAATCATTATTACAACTCGTCTGGCTGGGAAATCGGGGTCAGCGCGCTGGGCGCGGAATTGCTGGCGCGGGCGGTGGTGCAGGGCGGCGACATTTTCCAGGCGTTGATCGATTCGGTGCCCGGCGGCAGCCAGATTCAGGACTTGGCCAACGCCAAGAGCGGCTGGGACATCGCCGATAGCACGACGCAACTGGGGATGACCGGCTGGAACGCGCTCAATGCCTTCGGCAACGCCAGCAACCCTTATACAGAGGGCACGGCGCTGGACGGGGTGGCGGCGGTGTATGGGGTTGACACCGGCGCCAACGGCGGCGGGTTCAATATGCAAATCACCGTTAACCTCAGCAATTACGAGGTGCGCGACAAATGGACGGAGTCGTTCGGCACGGACCTCAATGTCGGCGGCAATGTGCAAATGCAGGCCGGTAATGACTTGCAACTCAAGGGCGGGACGCAGGTGAACGCTGAGGGTGACATTACGCTGGTGGCGGGGCACGACCTGCTTATCGAGGCGGCCAAGGATACACGCAGCCATGACAGTCGCACCACCGGCGGGAAATTTGGCATCGATATCCAGGGCGGCGGGTTCACGGTGGGCGGCAACGGCGGTTATGAGGAAGGCAACGGCGACACTTATACCTATGCGGGCATCAATGCGGGCGGGGATTTGACGACGGTCAGCGGCAATGACACCGTCATCAAGGGCGGCAATCTGTACGGGGAGAACGTGTACATGGAAGTGGGCGGCGATTTGTGGTTGGAGACGTTGCAGAATTACAACAAATTCGAGAGCAAAAACGCCTCGGCGTCGGTGACGTTCAGCATGGCGGGTGTGACGGGAGCCAGCGCGAGCTACGGACAGACGGACGCCAAACGGCGGTGGAGTGACAACGTCAGCAATATCACCGGCAAAGACCGGGTGGAGATTAATGTGGGTGGCAATACCAACCTAATCGGCTCGCTCATCAACAGCGAGAGCGGGAATTTGGTATTGAACACCGAAACGCTGACGTTCAAGGATTTGAATGACAGTGACAAATTGTTCAGCATCAACGTGAGCATCAGCACCAACGGCGGCGGCGGCATCATGGGCGGGATCGGCTTCAGCCTGACTGACGATGACAAACGCGGCGTCACCCGCGCCACCGTTGGTGAAGGCACCATCAATGTCAGAAGCGACACTGACGGTCACAGTCTCGACGGTTTGAACCGTGACGTGACGCAGGTACAAGAAGTGACCAAGGACGATCATTTCGGCATGCACATGACCGTGCCGATTATTGACCCCGACCAAATGGTGGAGGAAGGCAAAGTCGTGATTCCGACGGCCCATGCGATTACTGCCTCGGCAATTTCAACAGCGAATGCCTTGATAACGACTCCGGCAGTGGCTTTATTTCAGCCAGTGTTAAAGTGGCAGGATGTGTTTAGTCCCGATGGTTTTAATTTGGATAACTTTTTGTATTACCCGTTTGAGCGGGCTGTTGGACAATATGATACTGCTTATAAAACAATGGAGCATGCTTACCTATACAAACCTGAAAGCATGGCGTCATTGTGGGCATCGTCAATCCCGTTGGTGGGAAAATTTGTGCCCGATCCGGTTGGTAATATGAATAATCAAAATCCAGTTCTCTTTACCAGTGGTGGAATTAATGACCGAGACGAAGGTGAAAGTAAAAGGAATCAAGCAACTATTTCGGGTCAAGGGATGAATAAAGATAGCGCAAAGTCTATTACTATGCCATTCAGTAATGCTTTTGAAATTGCCAGTGAACTATTATTCGGAAGTACTGCATTGGGATATGATGCCGTAGCCAAGATTCTTGAAGACGCACAACCTGGGGATACCATAGCAATTCAAGGACATAGCGGTGGTGTCATGCATATGATGAGCGCGAGTAAAATCCTGGGAGTTTATGATATTGGAGTAGGATATGCCAGCTTAAGCCAAGGACCGTTTTTAGGCACATTCAATAATGTGCAGCAGGCGAATGTGTTTCTCAGCCTAGGTGTCGTTGATCCGACAAGTGACATAGCAGGTGGAATGCAGTTGATTAGCGTGGTAAATAAAAATGTTTATACAAGCTTTTTGTCGTCGCTGCCATTTTCTTCAGAACCTGACGGACAGCATAATCAATCCTACTGGGTTTCACCGGATAATGTCGCGCAAGCCATAAAAGAAAATAAAACATTGAATGTTGGCGGCAATGAATGGCAAGCCTTGGAAACACAGCTTATCAAAGAATATATGCAACCTATATGGCAGTCTAAAGATGTTCCCGTAGGTAATGTGCATATAAATTCACCTTATCCGCAGGTCGATTTTGTTAAGCAACAAACCCAGGAAAAAAAATAAATGATTTTGAAGAAATATTTTTCAATATTTATTTTAACCGGAATATTGCTGGCGGCTTGCGTTTCTACAAATAACGCAAGAAATGAGGTTTTTAAAAAATATCAGCCTAATCATTTTACGGAAATTCAAAAAGGTATCATGGAATTATCTCAATATGATCGATTGAGGCCCGCTGAATTCAGAGGATTAAATGCATTTGGTTCAGATATCCATCAATATCAAGATGCCTATGATTTGGAAACGGTTTCAGATATAGCACAATTCATGATTAGAAATTTTGGCAGCGAAATAGAATATGCGGCGGCTATGCGGCTATCAAAAGCGACTTGCCAGTACGCTGGGAAAGAATTAAACAATCCCAAGCCGCCATATCATCCAGACCATTTTACCCGTTATTGGTTGCACCCCAGTGTGCGCTGCCTGTATTTGGCGGAAAAGAAAAATTTTAAGTATTACGTGATTAAATTAATTTCAAAAGAAAATAGTACTATAAGAAACAATCCCATTGGCAGGGAATGTTATTTATTTTTATTTTTTGATAAAGACGATGAATATCAAGGGCATATAGCCGCCATGAAATAGTTTCAATGAAACCAATTTTTGACTTGCAGCTCAAGGGCAGGACGCAGGTGAACGCTGAGGGTGACATTACGCTGGTGGCGGGACACGACCTACTTATCGAGGCGGCCAAGGATACGCGCAGCCATGACAGTCGCACCACTGATGCCAACGCGAGCTACGGACAGACGGACACCAAGCGGCGGTGGAGCGATAATGTCAGCAACATCACCGGCAAGGATCGGGTGGCGATAATGCGGCACACGCTTAACCAAATACCGGCAGCAAGGGTAGCGCTTTTGATGCTACAATTAAGGAAATCATAGATGACTTCAAAAAGTCTCAAG
The DNA here is from genome assembly GCA_031266335.1 of Verrucomicrobiales bacterium. Classification (GTDB taxonomy): domain Bacteria; phylum Verrucomicrobiota; class Verrucomicrobiia; order Methylacidiphilales; family JAAUTS01; genus JAIRPN01. Next base: position 1,711 of record JAISBF010000080.1, on the reverse strand, counting down.
ATTCAAAATAAATATGAAGGTCTATAAATTATATTTATTTTTAAGGGTAGTGATTATAAAAACATCATTCTTGGCATGCCTAAGTTATTGCATAATAGCGTGCCATGCTACAAAAACTAGAAATCCAGTAGAAGAGTGGGAACGCATGTCAGGATTTGTTGGTAAAACTAGCCGTGAAACTATACCGCCAGATGCTGGATATTTACTAGAGATAGGGAATTCCATGCAAGTTTTTAAAATTTCATGGAAAGATGAAAAAAAGAAGGAACTCATAAGGCAACGATTCAAATATGGGGATATAGTGATGGCGACATTAACAGCAAGCAACAAACAGTACGCCGGAAAATTTAATCGATCAAATGCGCCATATAATCCTGATTTTTTTGTTTATTCAACAGCTAGACGAAAATTATTGCGCGATGCTGAAACTGGAAACTATACATTTTTTACCGTAAGAATGAAAAACGAAGAAAAAAATGAATATGGCTATGATTGTTCTGGTCGAACGACTTATATGTTCTTATTTTTCGATGATGATGATGAATGTGCAGGATATATATTGGCCATGAAATAAAGTTAGTTATGAAAAATCATAATATGCTCAATATCTTCCAATCTTTACGCCGCGGGCACGGCGCTGGACGGGGTGGCAACGGATTCAATATACCAATCACCGGCAACCTCTTTTTCTTTTTTATTTTGCTGGTAGGCGGTTTAATGTTAGTCATCCTGTCCGCGTGTAGTACCACGCCCACTGACCCAGTGCAACGGGCGTATATAGAAAACCAAAACGCCCGGCAATTCCGCGCCCAGCAACAAGCGCAGCAAAGAGGCTTGGACAATTATCGCCGGCAAAACCAGGCCGCCGCGCGCCGGCGGTTCTAATTTCCAAAACACCCGGACCACCGGCTGGCCGGCCGGTACGGCCACGGCGACCAGACTCCCGTCAGCAGAGTTGTTTCCATTAAATCAACCCTCGAAGTCAGCATGGTGGCGCCGAGCAGCAGCAATTGCCGCCCCAGCGTGAGGTCGATGTTGGCGGCCTGCGCGATGAACGGCGCGCCGAGCCAAATTTTTATTATTACCGCACGTCGCACCTTGACAGTCGAAGAAGAAAGCGTATAAATGGTTCCCTCGGCCGCCGGTAGCGGTCGAGGTTTTTCATATGCATGCTCCGCAAGGGGCATGATCTCCTCCCCCCGACCGGGTAACACCGGTCGGGGGTTTTTTGGGATTTAAGATTTTTATAGTCAGCGCCTGCGGCGAAATTAGCCGCTGATATGCCGGGGCAACCGCTCGCTGCATCAGCAACTCCTTCCGCCGCAGGCGCTGATGGTACGAATCATTCATCGTGCTTTGCGTGATGCCTGTCACGCCGCTGGCCGCACCATCAGCGTCGTCAACCCGGCCCGGGTCCGCGCGTTGGCCCATAGCGAAGGCTTGCACACTAAGCGCATGATTTATTGGGTGCGCCAGCAGCAGCGACTGGTTTTGCGTGATTGTTTTACGTGCCGCGCCATGCGCGCGTGGGTCAGCAGGTGGAATGGACGACGTTTAACTTTCAAACAATCGGTTTGCGATAAATCAATCCGGGCACCGCCAAGCCCACCGCCAGCGCCGCGACGATGAAGGACATTTGCAGCGACGCCACCGTCAGCGTCGCCAATAAATCAACGCTAAACCCGACGCGGCCAAGCTCAAACAACGCCAG
>JAISBF010000055.1 GCA_031266335.1 Verrucomicrobiales bacterium | reverse complement strand
CGTGTGGTCGAGCGCTGGATTGACACCGCGACCGCGCATGGCGTGAACATTTTCATCTATGACTGGTATTGGTATGACGGCGCGCCGTTCCTGGAAAATGCGCTCAATAACGGCTTTCTTGGCGCGCGGAACAACGACCAAATGCGCTTCTATCTCATGTGGGCCAACCACGAGGTGAAAAAAAATTACTGGAATGTCCACCGTTATCAGGATGATGAATCACTGCTGTTCGACGTGCTCGTGGATTGGGAACAGTTCAAAACCATCGTCGCGCGCGTCATCGGGCGGTATTTTTCCCGGCCCAATTACTTCACCATCAGCGGCTGCCCGGTGTTCGCCATTTTTCATCTGGAGCGGTTGCTGACAAGTTTCGGCGGCAGCGCGGACGAGGCGCGGCGCGCGCTGGATTATTTTCGCGTCGAGGTGGCAAAGGCCGGCTTCCCCGGACTGCATCTGCAGTGGACGCACTACGAGCCGGCCGCCGGCGAACCGGCGGTGCTCGCGCGACAGCTCGGCCTGGACAGCGCCGGCTCCTACCTCATGGGCCGGCCGGAGGAGGATTATCTCGCCTACGGACGCCACGCCGCCGCGTTGCGTGAACAAACCGCCGCCGCGCTCGGCCTGCCGCTGTTCCCGTGCGTATCCACCGGCTGGGACGACACGCCGCGCTTTCCGCGCAAAGGCGCGCGTGACACGGTGCATGAAAACCAGACGCCGGAAAATTTTGCCGCCTTCCTCCGCCTGGCGCGGGATTACGCTGACCGTCACCCGCAGCAGCCGCGACTCATCACGCTCAACGCCTGGAACGAATGGGTCGAGGGGTGTTATCTGCTGCCCGATCGGCGGCATGGCTTCGCTTATCTTGAAGCGGTCAAGACCGTGTTTGTTGACGGACGGTAGCCCGCCGCTGAGGTTGGCGCTGAGACTGCGGCGCTGGCGCGGAAGTTGCAACGGTGCCTGGTTGGTTGAACCGCAGCGGTTATGATGGCAATGCTTTTGGGTGTTTGCTATAACTCACCTCATGGCGCGCAAGAAAATCAGGCAGGTGGCGGTGCTGGTCAGCAAGGGCAAAGAAGATGCCGCCGCGGTGGCGGCGGAGTTGGACAAACTGCTGCGGCATTACCGGATCGGGGCGACCTGGCTGGAGCAGGAATACGTGATGGACGAGGGCACGGTCGGCGGCAGTCTTGGCGATTTGCGGAAGGTTAGGGCCGATTTGGTCATCGTCATCGGCGGCGACGGCACCCTGCTGCGCGCCGCGCGACGGACGCAAGGCGCGCGGGTGCCGTTGCTGGGCATCAACGCGGGTATGCTGGGATTCCTGACTTCGCTGCCCGCTGACGGTGTGGCGCGCGCCATTCCGCGCATTTTGAACGGCGAATATGTCATCGTTGAGCGCATGGCGCTGACCGTCAGCGTGGCGCGCGCGGGCCGGGTACTGTATCAAGGCTGGGCGTTGAACGAGGGCGTGGTGGCGCGCAGCGACCATTCGCACATTGTTCGGCTGGAAGTGCGGGTGAGTGGCGAGTATTTGACTGATTACCTGTGTGACGGCTTGCTCATTGCCACCCCGACTGGCTCCACCGCCTACTCATTGTCGGCCGGCGGGCCGATTGTCAGCCCGGCCGCCGACGCCATCATCCTGAATCCGCTGTGCGCTCACACCTTGACTAACCGGCCGCTGATCGTGGGAGCGGACCATGTCATCAGCGTCAACATTCCCGCCAACAATGCGCCGCTGACGCTGGAAACCGATGGCATCGGTTGCGTGAAATTGCAATCCGGCGACCAGTTGGAATTTCGCCGGGCCAGACAGCCCGCGCGTCTGGCGGTCTTGCCGGAGACTGGATTTTATTCCGTGCTCAGGCAAAAATTAAGGTGGAGCGGCAGCAACATTTGAGATATTGTTGGCGGGCTATGGCCAAAGTGATTTCAACGAAGCTGAAGCCTTATCTGATAACCTTGGATTTGCAGGCGAAAACCCATGAAGAGGCGGTGTACGAGATAGCTTCCACGTTGAAAGGCGACCCGCTGGTGACGGATTTTGACGGCTTTTATGCCGCCTTGCAGGCGCGGGAAAAACTGGAAAGCACTTGCCTGGGCAAAGGCATCGCCTTTCCCCACGCGCGCACCGACGCGGTCAAGGGCATGGTGATTGCCGTTGGTTGCAGTGAAGCAGGGGTGCTGCACGCCAGGGCTGACAATCAATTGGAAAACCTGATTTTTGTCATCGGCACGCCGAAACGCATGGTCACCGAATACCTGTCCGCGGTCGGCGCCCTGGCGCGGCTGCTCAAGGACGATGCCCTGCGCAACAAATTGCTACACGCCAAGAATGGCGATGAGTTTCTGTTTTATCTGGCCGAAGCGGAAGACAAATTGTGAACCGGCTCCGCTGACTTTTTCCTGTCGTTAGAAACTCCGGCCACGAAGACGCGAAGGCGCGAAGGAATTTTTAACCACGAATTAACACGAATGGACACTAATGAAAGAGGCAGCCACGGTCAGCGGCTGCCTCTTGCATTTTTATTCGTGTCGATTCGTGTGCATTCGTGGTTTAGAACTGATGGCGATAACCTGCTGTTAGGCCCCAGGGTTTGTCGTATTTGTCGCCGAAGGAGGCTTCGTAGTCGAGGTGGAGTTGGTTGTTGGTGTCGAGTTGCCAGATGAGGCCGGCGCCGAGTTCGGCGCGGGCGCCGTCGGTGTTGGCGCGGGTGTGTTGGTAGCCGTTTCTGATGGCGCCACCGCTGCTGATGGTTTCTACGCCGCTGACCTTGACGTAAGGCTGGAGTGCGCCGCCGTTGGTGAGTTTTATACTGCGACCAAAGAGGCTGCCGATTCTCAGTTGCAGGGCGTTGAGGTCTTGGGCTTTGAGGCTCATGGGGCCGGCGGTGTAATCTTCGGCGAGGATGTGGAGGTAATTCACTTGGAACTGAGGTTCGACAAACCAGCCGTCCGTAAAGGTGAACTTATTCCCTATCTCTATACTGCCGCCGATATTCACATCGCTGTAGCTGGCGGTGAGTTGAGTGTTGCCGTAGGGGGCTTTCAAGTCGTTGTCCACGCTGGCGGCTTTGAAGGTGGCGTCGATATAGAAGCCGCTGGAGTGTAACCACGTGGCATAAAGGCCGCCGTAGTAGCTGTTAATCTCACCATCAGCGCCGGGGGTGCGGTAGTCTATGTCGCTGCGACCGTAGCCGGCATAGATTCCAAGATACAAGTCACTATCAGCGCTGATGGTGAACTTGTGATCGGTGCCGAGATCGACGCCGTAGATGAGTTGTTCGTAGGCTTTGCCGGCGACTTGGCTGCCGACGTTTAGCTGTTGGCCGTAGCTTCTGAGCCAGATGTTTTCTATCAGATTATATGGAGCGCGGGCGTCCCGCCCGCTGGCGGACAAGGATGCCCGCGTTCCATAGCGCAACTCGCCCAGACGCTTGAGCAAACTATTTTGCTGCGCGAACCACATGCTTTGTTGCACGGCGATGGCGCTGTTCAAGACCGCTCCTGCTGGGCTGGTGCCGTGTTTGGTGAAGTGGTCACCGTCCTTGATGATGGTGTCGAGGCCCCAGTCGATCGGATCCCATTGCCAGTGTTCCGTGCCGGGGCCGCTGACGATGCCGGGCAGTACGTCGTTGGGATTGAGTTGGCCGTTGCCGGCGGTGTCGATGTGGACGGTGCCTTCTCCGTCAGCGGTGCCGGTGACGGTGATGGAGCCGCCGTCGCCGGTGTCGGTGTTGACGCTGAGGTTGACGGTGCCGGTGTGGGTCATGTTGTCGAAGGTGACGTTGTAGTCGCCGATGTTCCACACACCGTGGTTTTCGCCGTAGTTGCCGTGGCTGTTTTTATCGAAGGTCCACACGCTGTCGCTGCTGGTGATGAGGTTGCCGCCGTTATAGCCGCCTTGGCCGGTGGCGCTGTTATCGAGGGTGATGGTGACGGCTGCGTCGTCGTTTTGGGTGATGTCACCGAGCAGGGTGCTGTTGGTGCCACTGACGGTGAGGTCGAGAGTGCCGGAGCCGCTACCGATGACGTCACCGTACAAGTCGGTATTGTTGGCGGTGACGTTGACGCTGGCGCTGCCGCTCACGCTGACGGCTTTGCTGCCGTCATCCGTGGCGCGCACGTCGTTGAGTATAATTTGATGGTCAGTGCCGCCGTTGACACTGATTTTACTGCCGCCCGGATCGGTGACGCTGATGGAGCCGCCGTTCATTTCCACGGCGGCGGTGACGGCGGACATCATGATGCCCGCGCTGCTGCCGATGAGGTCAACGTCAACCAGGACGGCCCGCTGGTTGGTACCGCTGTGATAGCTGTTAGCCATGACGGCGATGAGACCTTGCAGGGTGCCGCCGATGACGGTGACAAAAGCGTTGTCCTCTTCCATTAGCAAAGCCGACGCCTCGCTTTTGACATTCAGGTTCCTGACGGTGCCCGACGAGCCGGCGTTGGCGTAGAGGCCGTATGACATGGTGCCGGCGGTGGTGATGGTCACGTCGGTCAGGTCATAGGTCGCCTTGTCGACCCAGATTCCATGCGCATTAAGCACGCCGGACGTGTAGATGGTCAGCCCGGTGCCAGTCAGCGTGGCGTCGCCAGTGAGTTGAACCGCGGCACCGGCGAAGAAGTCCTGGGTTTTGGTAAAGTTGACGGTCACGTTTTGCACCTGGCCGATGGCGCTGCCGCTGAGACTCAGCGCGTAGGTTATGTTTTCCATCCGGGTGGCGGTGGCGCTGATTTGCACGTCAGTCAAGCTGACGGTGGCTTGGCCGGTGGCGAACACCGCGTACTTGTAATGCGTTCTGTCCCAGTCACTGGTGATGAGGGTCACGGTGCTGCTGTGCAAGTCCAGCCGCGCGGTGCCGTCCACGTAAGCGCCGTAGCCGCCGCGCCCGCTGGTGTAGCCGTTGCTGGCGGTGAGGATGATGGCGGTGCCGCTGTAGGCGCCCTGATTGGTGACCCACAGGGCGGCTTCGCTGGCGGTGGCTTGGTAGGTGGCGCCGCTTTCGGCTTCGGTGGAGCCGTCAACGACTTTGGTGGCGGCGAGTACGTCCAACGCGGAGACGCTGAGGGCGCAGAGGATGAGGAGTTTGAGTTTGGAGTGCATGTTGGTTCTTTCTGTTGGTTAGGGTTGGTTATGTTGATGGCCGCAAAAGAACGCAGAGAGGTACCTTTTAAAAAATCTCTGTGTTCTTTGCGTTCTCTTGCGGCCATTAAATGGAGGCACAGATGACGCTGACAATCGGCGTATTGCCGGATGGGGAATGAGGTAGGTAAAACTCTGCGGGGAAATTAAGGAATCAGGGCAAGAGTCATAATCAGCGGTGAGCGCGTGAGCGCGTGAGCGCGTGAGCGCGTGAGCGCGATTCACTTACCTTATGACTTAGGTCTCTCATCTTCAGCGAAGTTGGTAGAGTATCTTATCAACCCGGTTGACGCAAGAAATTTTTTAACCACGGATGGACACTGATGAACACAGATTATTTTTTGTTGGTTTTAATCCGTGTCCATCAGTGTCCATCCGTGGTTAAACAGCGTTACGACTTACCCTCAAGATACTTGTCAATCAACGGCTGGATGGCGTCCGCCCAAATCTGGTAGCCCTTTTCGTCCAGATGCAGGAAATCGTACATGATTTCCCGACTGATGGTGCCGTCCGGTTGAATCAGTTGGTCGCCAAAATCGAGGAAGATGACCTTCTCACCGTCAGCGTGCTTGGCAATCAGGTCGTTCATTCTCTTGACCATGGCCCGGCTCCCGCCGGCTTTTTCCCCGTTGGGTAAAATGCCGTGGAGCAGGATTACGGCATTCGGGCAGCGCTTCCGATAGGCGGCCACGACGGCGCCGACACCGGCCGCGATTTGTTCCGCGGTATTGGGCACGGTCTTGTTGATGCTGTTGCCGCCGGTGTTGTTGATGCCGATCATCAGCACGATCAGCTTGGGATTCATGCCGGCGGCCTGTCCCTGGGTGAGGCGCCAGAGCAGATTTTCGGTGCGATCCCCGCCGAGACCGAAATTCACGGCGTCGTACTTGGCGAAGTGTTGCGCCCAGACTTTTTTGCCGCGACTCTGCCAACCGTCGGTGATGGAATCGCCATCGAAAATGATCCGGCAACTGGCGGCGACCTGCCGGCTGTTTTCAATGTTGCGCTTGACGCGATACAGCCAGTCAACCCGCGGCATGGGGTGAATCGCCGGGTTTTGTCCGGCAGCGGCCGGCGCCGGGAATTCCGGCAGAGCGGCGAGGAGAGAGGAGTTTTCCTGAGCCGAGGCACCGGCCACCAGACCGGAGCAAACACCGATTAATACCAATAAACGCATTTTAGTTCCTTCCATAGTCTATCGGCTTATTTGATATATCAAATAAATTTACATAGCAAGAATTATTTGCAGATTTTTGTGATCTATTTGTTATAGCGGCTCAATAATTTCTCCCTACGAGAAAGGAATTGCAGACGCGAAAATCAACCCCGCTGACCGTGCCTCTCGCCCGCACAAATTTTCCTTTATGGCAGGGGAATTGCTCACGCCTCAAAGTGTCTTCTTCTGATAAAAAATCCACTTGCCGCCTCCGCCGCGACGGATAGTCTAACGCCATGCCCGTTATCTTTCAAAAAAACGGCTATCGTTTCTTCTTCTACAGCAACGATCACGAACCCGTGCATGTCCACGTCAAGCATGGCGCCGGCGAAGCCATCTTCAGCATCGCGACGAAAGTTGAACTCCGCGAGTCCAAAGGCATGAAATTCCGCGAACTTTCCAAGGCGCTGGCGCTGGCCGAGGAACACCAAAAAATCATATTAAATTTCTGGCATGAATATTTTGACTAACCCAGCCCCCGACGCTAAATACGCCAAGGGACACATCATCGTCAAGCTAGGCGACGGTGTGGAAATCAAATTCCCCGTGGCGGGCAACCCGCGCCTCGCGCGCGGCACCGTGCGGCAGTTGAATAATATCGCAATCTCCCCCTACGGCTTGCACTGGCCCGACCTCGACGAAGATTTGTCGTTCAAGGGCCTGCTGACGGGCGACTACGGGCAAAAATCCCCTGCATGGAAGAGGAATCAGCGCACAGTTGCACCAATCCTTTCTCGCCTTTTCCCGCGTGAGTGAATGTTCCTTCCTCGCGGCAGGAAAGCGGAAGCGGCGTGTAGTTGCCGTTTACTAGCGTCCGTTCAGCGTTCCCACCGCTGATATTGGGCGGATTAAAAAATATTAAAAATGGGTGATAAAATATGGAAATGATTTAACCTTGCTTACCTGTAATAAATGATGGCACGATTAATCTGACCAGCTTGACGCTGGCTTGGCGTGCAAGCGTGCATCTTCCCCTTGGCCTAAAGCAGACCAACAAGAGTGCCACCCGCAACGCCGCGTTGGAAGTGTGCTACTCCAGCGTGGGCATGGCCCGTTTCATAAAGCCGTCGAACATGGGTATGGGAGCTTGCTCGGCGGTATTCCATGCGTGATAAGCCCACTCCTTTTTCAACGTCAATGTCTAACCCGACAGATATTTCGCCATAGGATACCTTAAATCCGTTCATAAAACTTTTAGGGGCTGAAGTAGCTAAGGACCAAAAAAAGGTCTAACAATGGCTACGATGTATGAACGGAAAAGTCGTCTGAAGGTACGGCCACAAACTCGGTTGATTGCCTTGTTTGTCGCCGACGCGACGGCGCGTGCGGCGGCATCGTTAATCGGGGTGCAAGCCAACACGGCGCTCCGCTTTTTCTGCGGTTTACGCAAATTGATTGCCAGTAAGTTACCCAGCTATGAACTCTCCGGTGAAGTGGCGGCCGACGAGAGTTATTTTGGTGGCGTGCGCAAAGGTCACCGAGAGCATCACCCGTCGCCGCCGTTAAAACACCATGTTCGCGCAGAGACGCGGAGTTAATTAAAATAAAAAAACTCCGTGCCTCCGCGTCTCCGCGCGAACCATTCATTATATTATCGTCTCCGCCGGCGGCAGGACGCTCTCCCCGCGGATGGCGTCGGCGATGGATTTCGGCGCGGGGGCGTTGCCGTTGAACAGCGGGTCTTCATCCTGTCGCGCCATTTTTACCGAGACGAGTTTCGACACGCCGTGCTCTTCCATCGTCACGCCATACAATACGTCCGCGCTGCTGATGGTGCGTTTGTTGTGCGTGATGACGACGAATTGCGATTGTTGGACGAAGCGTTGCACGAGGCGGATGAAGCGGTTGATGTTTGATTCGTCCAGCGGCGCGTCCATTTC
>JAISBF010000134.1 GCA_031266335.1 Verrucomicrobiales bacterium | reverse complement strand
GTCTGCGAGTCTGCGAGTCTGCGAGTCTGCGAGTCTGCGAGTCTGCGAGTCTGCGAGTCTGCGAGTCTGCGAGTTTAATATGGGGGCAAACACAAGGGGGCAATCTAGTGATGACCGGGGAGGTGTCAACTTTTTTTTAGCTTCATTAACGCAAAGGCGCAAAGGAACAAAGAATTTTTTACAGGGAGATCACGGAGTTCATGGAGGTTTTTAAAAAAATAATCTCCATGTTCTCCCTGTAAAAAAATTCTTTGCGCCTTTGTTCCTTTGCGCCTTTGCGTTAATGAAGCTTTTTTCAAACCGGCTCCCGCGGCTCGTCCTCGTAGCGGGTGTATTCGCCGATGAACCGCAGGCTGAGCTTGTCGGTGGGGCCGTTGCGCTGTTTGGCGATGTTCAGCGTGGCCTTGACGCCGCGGCTGCTGTCCCCTTCCTCTTTCTCAAAGCCGCGGCTCAGCAACAGCACCACGTCGGCGTCCTGCTCGATGGAGCCGGACTCGCGCAAATGGTGCAGCGCCGGTTCCTGGTTGCCTTCCTCTGGCTTGCGGTTGAGCTGGGCGAGCACGATGATCGGCACTTTCAATTCCTTCGCCAGCGCCTTGATGCCGCGCGAAATCTCGGCCACTTCTACCTGCCGGCTGTCGCGCGCCTTTTCGCTGCTCGAGGTCAGCAATTGCAGGTAGTCGATGATGACCACCTGGATGTCGTGCATTTTTTTCATGCGGCGGGCCTTGGCGCGGAGCTGGTTGATGGACAGCAGGCTGGATTCGTCAATGTACAGCGGCATCTCCGCCAGGTCCTCGGCGATCATGGTCAGCTTGTCCTGGTCGTAGGGCGAGAGCCGGCCGTCGCGGATGCTTTGCAGGCGCACGTCGGCCAGGGACGCCAGCAGGCGCAACATCAGTTGCTCCGCCGTCATTTCCAGGCTGAAGAACGCCACCGGGTAGCCGGGCTTGACGAAGCGCTCCTGTTTCACGTCGTAGCGCTCCTTGATGAAATTCTTCGCCATTGACAGCGCCAGCGCCGTCTTGCCCACGCCGGGGCGCGCGGCGATGACGATCATTTCCCCCGGCTTGAAGCCGGTGGTCAGCTTGTCCAGCTCGTTGAACCCGGTCGCCAGGCCGTCGTAGCGGCCTTTCATCTTGATGGTGCGCTCGATGATTTCGATGGCCCGATAGACCACTTCCTTCGCGCCGACGGTGGAGTTGGTCACGCCGCGGTCGGTGATTTCGAACACCAGCTTCTCCGCCTCGTCCAGCACCTGCTCCAGCTCGTGCTGGCGCTCCTGCGAATCGTACATGATTTTCGCGCACGCCTGTTGCAGGTGGCGCAAAATGCTTTTCTGCCGCACCGCCTGGATGTGGCTCGACGCGGTCAGGACGTTGACCACGGCGGCGGCCAGCTCGCCCAGCAACTGCGCCCCGCCCACCGCGTCGCTGAGCTTGCGGTCCTCCAGGTACAACAGCAGCGTCGCCGGGTCAATCGCCGCGCCGCGCGACCGCATGTCAATCAGCGCGCGGAACAACGCCTGGTGCGCCGGCTGGAAAAAATCCTCGGCCACCAGGGTTTCCTCCGCCATGTCAATCACCTGCTCAGGCTCCGACAACATCGCGCCCAGCACCGCCCGCTCCGCCTCGGGACTGTGAATGGCGGGCAGGGACTCGATGGCGAAGGTGATTTCCTTTTTGAATTTCGGCGCGAAGGTTCTGGTCGGATCGGCAATCATGTGCCGCGCATTCTACGGCCCGCCGGCCCGCTGCAAATCACCGAACCCGCCGCCCGCCGCCGGCGTGTGGACAAGTCGCCAATAACCCCGCCGCCCGCCTGTGAACAATTCGTGAAGAAGTCACCGGCAGCGGCGGCCGGCCCGCGTCCCGCCAAAGGGGCGCGGGGCCGCAACAAAAGCAGCGGCAATGTGAACAATTTGCGGTACCGCGTAACTTAACATCATCGGCGTTCATTGGTGGTTAAAGTCTCTTCGCGCCTTGGCGTCTGCGCGGCCTGAGTTCCCAAAAAATCCGTGTCCATCCGCGGCAATCTGTGATTAACTCTCCCCCCATGCCCGCGCTGCTTGCCACGCTGAAACAAACCTTCGGTTACGACCAGTTCCGGCCGTTGCAACGCGAAATCATGGCGGCGGCGCTGGCGGGGCGCGACGTGTTCGCGCTGTTGCCCACCGGCGGCGGCAAATCGCTGTGTTTCCAGTTGCCCGCGCTGCTCAAGCCGGGGTTGACGCTGGTGGTGTCGCCGCTCATCGCGCTGATGAAGGACCAGGTGGACGCGCTGACGGTGGCGGGCGTCAAGGCGACGTTCCTCAATTCCTCACTGTCAGCGGACGAGACCCGCGCGCGGCTCGCGGGCCTGCACCGCGGCGAATACAAACTGCTCTACGTCGCGCCGGAACGGCTGCTGCTCGACCACTGGGAGGAAAACCTGCGCGCCTGGCACATCGCGCTCGTCGCCATTGACGAGGCGCACTGCATCAGCGAGTGGGGCCACGATTTCCGCCCCGAATACCGCCAGCTCGCCAGGCTCCGCGAGTTGCTGCCGGACGCGCCGCTGATGGCGCTGACCGCGACCGCCACGGAGCGCGTGCGCGCGGACATCGTCAGCGGGCTGGCGTTGCGCGAGCCGGCGAAATTCATCGCCTCGTTCAACCGCCCGAACCTCACCTACCGCGTCAAGGCGAAGGAAAAACCGTTGCAGCAAATCCTGGATTTTCTGGCCCGGCATCCCGACGAGAGCGGCATCATCTATTGCTCCAGCCGCGCCGGCACGGAACTGCTCGCGGAGTCGCTGTCCGCGCGCGGCCACGCGGCGAAGCCCTACCACGCCGGCCTTGACTCCGCAATCCGCAGCGCCAACCAGGAGGAATTCCTGCGCGACGAGACGAAAATCATCTGCGCCACCATCGCGTTCGGCATGGGCATCAACAAACCCAACGTGCGCTTCGTCATCCATCACGACCTGCCGAAAAACGTCGAGGGCTATTACCAGGAGACCGGCCGCGCGGGCCGCGACGGCCTGCCCGCCGAGTGCGTGCTGCTCTACAGCACCGGCGACGCCGCCAAGCAGCAGCATTTCATCGACGAAAAGCCCGACGAGCAGGAGCGCGCCGTCGCCCGCCGCCAGTTGCTCCGCATGTTGCACTACGCCGAATGCACGGTCTGCCGGCGCACGGACTTGCTCGAGTATTTTTCCGAGCAATGGACCGCGGAAAATTGCGGCGCGTGCGACAATTGCCTCGAGCCGCGCGAGACGTACGACGGCACCGTCAGCGCGCAAAAATTCCTCTCGTGCGTGTTCCGCGCCCGCCGCGCCAGCGGTTACAGCGTCGGCATGAACAGCGTCGCGGAAATTCTCACCGGCGGCGCGAGCGAGAAAATCAAAACCCGCGGCTACGACCGGCTCAGCACCTACGGCATCGGCAAGGATTTGCACCGCAGCGAATGGCTGGCCATCGGGCGCGAGTTAATCCGGCTGAAACTGCTCGACCAGTCGCAGGACCAATACGCGACGCTGACGGTGAGCGACGCCGGCATGACCGCGTTGAAAAACCGCGCGCCCGTCCGCCTCACCCGCCCGCTCGCGCCGCCGCCCGGCGCGCCGAAACGCCGCGCCGCGCAGACCGGCGCCATCGAGTGCGACGAGGAATTGTTCAACCTGTTGCGGACGCTGCGCCGCCAACTGGCCGACACGCGGGGCGTGCCCGCCTACATCATCTTCGGCGACGTGACGCTGCGGCAGCTGGCGCGTTTTTACCCGCTGACGGCGGAGGAATTCGGCCGGCTCAGCGGCGTTGGCGAGAAAAAACTCGCCGAGTTTTGCGCGCCGTTCACCGCGGCGATCCGCCAATACCTCGACACCCACCCGCGCGTGAATTTCAAATAACCCGCCCGTCACGGTCAGCGCGGTCGCCTGGCTTCAACCGTCGGCCCGGTCGGCGAGAATGCGCCGCGCCCGCGCGAAAATATCCTGCACATGGGGCACCGCTTCCAGTGGCGCGAGGCGGGCGGCCAGCGCGGCCAATGGCGTCGCGTGCAGGAAAATCAGCGCCTCCGCCGCCGCCACGCGCGGACTGCTGCCCCAGAATTGCGCGGCCCATTTGGCGCGCGGGTCGTAAACGGTTTGCTGCTCGCGCTCGACCAGCGCCAGCAACTCGTCCGCCGCGGCGCGGTCGCCGAGCACGGCCAGCGTGCGCGCGGCCTCCAGGCGGACCTGCGCCGCCTCGGTCGCCAGCGGATTATCCGGCTGATGAATGCGCGAGCGGTCCCAGCGCAGCAGTTCCTGCGCCAGCGGCGCCGCCTCGCGCAGCATGGCGGCGCGAATGCGATTGAGCAACGGCACGATGACGTCGGCGTCACCGTCAGCGGCGGCGGCGCGCAACGCGGCGATTACATCGTCAGCGGGCGGCTGCCACGCGGGCACCGTCAGCGACTGCCAGTCACCGTCAGCGGCCAGTGCCGCCGGCGCGTCGTTCAGCACGGCGTTGAGCGCGTTGCCGCGCAGCCGCAACGTCAGCGGCCGCGGCGTCCGCGCGTAAAGCTCCAGGCCGTTGCCGCGCCTGGCGCTGAGCGTCACCCCGTCGGCGCGCCAGGACAAAAAATTGCCGTAACCCAGCCCCTCGACCGCCAGTTCGTCCGCGCTGACGCTGATGTTCAGCGGCACATCCGACCACAGGCGCTCGTGTCCACTGTCAGCGTCGCGCAACATTCGCGCGCCAAACAACGACAGGCCGCCCGCGCCCGCCAGCACCGCCACCGCGGCATCCGTGACGTAATCGCCGATCCGGCGCAGCCCCGCCGCTGACGGTGACGGCAGCAGCACGACGCGGGTTTGGCCGCGCCGCGTCACCGTCAGCAAATCGTCGCGCGCGCGCGTGATTTGCAACTCACCGTCAGCGTCAGCGCCCCACGTCACCGCCACGTCAAACGCGGCGCGCCCCGCCGCGCCGGTGAGACGGAGAAAATCGGTGACCAGGTTACCGTGCGTCCCGTGCTCGAGCCGTTGCAACCCGGACGCTGACAGTGACATCTCACCGTCAGCGGCGACCAACCGCGCGGCGGGACCGCTGACGGTGGCCAGGGTGGCGGCGCGACCGTCAGCGCCGTCCACGCGACTGCCCTTGAGCACCCTGGTTTGCCAATATGGAGCGGCGGCGCGACGGCTGGCGAAACGGTCGCTGACGATGAGCAGGCCGTCGTGCCAGACAACCGTCCGGCGGGCCTCGGTCACCTCCGCCTTGGGCGGATATTGCGGCGCGGTGTCAACGGCAGCGACGCCGCAGCCGGGCAGGTCGCCGTGGACTAACAAGCGCCCGGCCGGCAACATCCAGCCCTGGAAATCCCAGTCGAAATCACCGGGTTGCACCGCGTTGGCGTCGCGCCAGGCGTCGCCGCCGCCCGGCAAAATCGGACTCGCCGCCGTCTCCAGCACCAGGTGCGGCGCCTTGCCGCGCAGCCACAGCGTCACCGCTTGCGTCTGCCGCTGACGGTCGTAAAACGCCGCCCAGGCGTCCGGCCAACATTCGCTCACCGGCGCGACCGGCGCGCTGACGGTGGTGATTTCCCGGTTCAAATCCTCTGGATACCACAACAGCGCCAGCGGCAGTTCCATCCGCAGCCACGGTGATTTGTAGTCGTAACCGGCGTTATCGCGGCGCGCGACTTGCAGGAAGCGCGCGTCGCGGTCGCGGCGGGCGGCGTAGCTCAGCGCGAACACGTTCCACGCTTTCATGTAGCCGTAGCGCCCCAGCGGCCACGAGCAGCCCGACGGCCCGATAAAATCAAGCTGCCGCCGGTTGAGCCAGGCGAGGCTGATGTTGTTAGGGGCAAAACAGCGGTGATACCAGTCGCTGCCGGTGACATCTTCCAGCAGCGCGACGCCGAGGGTGAAGCATTGCAAGTGAATATGCCGCAGGTAAGTGAACCCGTCGCCGTCGTAGCCGCACGGCGGGAACTGGCCGAGGTGGTCAGGCAGCAGGTTCAGCGCGCGCGCGTACATGCGGACGGCGCGGGCGTCGCGCCGCCATTTGTGGCCGAACAGCCAGCCGGCGTATAGCAGCCCCGCTGACATTGCCGCGCCCTGGTTAATCGGGTCGTGCAAAATCGGCAGATGCCCGCGCCCCTTCAAATGTGTCTCGACATACACTTCCAGGACGCTGAGCGCGGTCTCCGCGTGCGCGTCAATCTCAGCGTCGCGCCACGCGCCGGCGACCGCCAGCCAGTCCCATAAAATCAGCAATTGCGCCAGCATGGCCGCGCCAATCCAGCGGTCGTTGGTCTTGAAGGTCGGGCTGTTCCAGTAATGCACCGGATTGCCCAGTGCCGCGCCGTCCTGCCACTCCAGCAAAAACAGTTCGCGCGCCCGCGCCACCGCTGACGGTGAGCCGTCGAGCAGCGCCAGCGTCACCGCCGACGGCACATGCCAGCGGCGGCCGTTTTCCATCGGCACGTCACCGTCAGCGTGCGCGCGCAACAAATCGCGCCATTCCCTGAGATAACCATCCGCGGCGGCGAGTTTGCGCGCCAGTCGTTGAAAATCGTCCTCGAACAGCCGTTTCATGAATCGCGCGCAATGTAACACGGGAGCCGCGGATTTGTCTGTTGAATAAACGGCGAACCAGCGGCCGGCCCCTCAGCCGTTGCGGGCGGCGCGTCCGCGTTCCGCGGCCGTCAGCGTCAGCGCGCCGATTTTCTGCGCGTTGCGGAGTTCGAGGATGTCAAGAATGGTGTTGATGGTCCTCTCCGAGATGTCCTCGTCGGGAATCAGGCCGAGGTCTTTCATCGCCAGCCAAATCAGATAACTCGTGCGATCACGCCCCAACTGCGCCGCGCGGGCGTCAATCTGTCGCTTTAGTTCCGCGCTGGTGCTGATGGTGATCGTCACCGTTTTCCTGGCAATGACCTTCTTCACTCTGACAACGTAACACATGCACCGATAAGGAGCCAAAAATTTAATTGGCACTGACTGGCGTTTATCTTACAGTGTAAGACATGAAAAAAGTGAAAAACTCCAGTCGGCAGGAGGTCGCTTTCCCCATCACCATACGCGCCACACTGGCGCGGCAGATTGAGAAAAAACTGGGTAAAAACGCCGGCGGCGATCACTCGCGTTACTTCACCGAGCTTGCCATCAGGGACCTCACTGGCAGCGGCGAGGTCGCCCGCGTCATCGTCAGTGTCTGAAATTTTCAACCGGATTAACTACGCATGGTGAACATAAAACAAAACGACCTCCGCAGAACCGTCACGGACGAGTTTCCGCAAAATGCCGTCGCCGCCGATCTCCGCTGGAAATCCTTTGATTATTGCTATCATTATTTTCTCCGCACCGACCTGGCCAAAGCCGACCCGGAAAAATCCTGCTCGGCGCTCGGCTGGTATCTCGCCAGCTGGGGGTTGCTGCGCCCCGTGCCGTTCGCCAGGGATGAAAACTGCCGTTATCTTCCGGCCATCGTCAATTACATCGCCGGCCAGGACAAAAAAGTCTGGCGCCTGGATGTTGACCGATATACCGACGAGCACATCGCGGAAATCCTCGCGATTCACGGCGAGATCCAGGCAATTATCCGGCGGGCAACGGGCCAGGAGGCCGACGTCGCGCGCACGACCAAAATCCTGCTCGGCGTCTTCGGTTTTGTCCCGGCGCTGGACAGCCGCTTCGTGACAACCTTCAGGAACATTTTCCGGAACAGGGAGGCATTCTCGCGACTGGACGAGGAGACGCTGAAGCTGTTGCGCGATTTTTATCAGGCCAACCAAGCTGACATCAATAAATTATCCGGCGAATTTTTTACCTATGATTTTTTAAAGGACAAACCCACCGGCGCGCAATATCCCAAAATCCGCATCATTGACATGTACGGCTACGCCAAGTCGGCCCGCCCCAGGCGGCAGCCGGCATGGTCAGCGAATTGAAGCGACGACGCCGGCGGCAACCCTGACCGTCCGGTCGGCGCCAACCGGCCGCCGGCAACGGTCCGTATTCAATCCACCAGCGTCAGCGTCCCCGCCGCCTGCGGCGAGCGGTGGGCGCGACCTTCAACCACCCGCGCCCAGTTGGTGATGACCGGCGGATGCCCCGCGCCGGCGGCGTAATCAAAGCGGACAAAATTGGCGCGCAGCCGCAGGCCGGCGGAAAATTCCTTCAACCCGCGCCGCTGCAGCAGCGCCGCGGCGGGCAGGGCGACGGTGACGCGCCAGCCGTCGGCGCTGACGGTGGCGGCGTTGCGCAGGCCGGCCAAATCCCATTCCTTGAAAAACCAGCACTCGCGCGCGATGAGGTCGCCGCGCACCATGCCCCGCGCGTCGCTCTCAACGCTGCTGGTGAACAAATACACGCCGTCAAACACGCCGTGGCCGGGATTGAATTGCAACTCGATGTATTCGCGCGCGTCACCGACCGGGTCGAGAAACACCTCCACGCAGTCGCCCTTGAAATATTGCAGGTCGCGCGGCGGCGGCGCTGCCGGTAACAGCGGCGCCTCGGGCAGAATGTTGACCGGCGCGCCGGCGCATTCAAAGCGGAGGAACAAGTCTTGTTTCGTCCACAACGCCAGCACGCGCGTGTTTTGCGGCGGCGCCGCGAAAGTCATCGCCAGCGGCGGGCTGAACTGCCCGATGACCGCGGCCCGCCGCCACACGGGGTCGCCGGTGGCGGCGTCCAGCGCCGGTTCCGCCGCGGTAAACGGCACCGCCAGTTCCGGACGGGCACCGTCACCGGCAGCGGCGACGGCCGCGACCGTCAAAGCCGGCACGGTCAGCGCCGCCAACAAAATACCCCGCCAAAATCCACCGCACATGACTAGTCACCATACGCAATTTCACCGAATATGCAATCCCGCCGGCGCTGACCGTGAAAACGCATTTTGATTGCCACCGTCAGCGGAGGAATTTAAGCTGTCAGCGTCTTCTGGACAGGTGGCGGAGTGGTCTATCGCAGCGGTCTTGAAAACCGCCGCGCCGCAAGGCGCCGTGAGTTCGAATCTCACCCTGTCCGCCAGCCGTTCGCTGACTAGTGAATCGGCGCTAAGGATGAATTTTATAAAGACGCGGCAGCCACGCGGGTGAGCGGTTATGCGCACCCCGTGGTACGTGCCATGATTTTACATTTCTGGCTGGCTTACGACCATCCGTTCACTGACGGCAACGGGCGCGCGGCGCGGGCGCTGTTTTATTGGGCGGTGCCGCATCAAGGCGATTGGATTTTCGAGTTTATTTCCATCTCCAGCAGTCCTGCAAACACCAGTAACTGTGGTTAAAAAAAACGACCCTTCGGCGCCGCTGGCGTTGTTTACAGGGTTTTAAGCACTTGCTGAATCGCCGCGAAGTTCGGCAAATCCTTCGGCGTCGGAGTTTGCTCGCTGTAGCGGATGAGGCCGTTTTTATCCACGACGAACGCGGCGCGGGCGCTGACGCTGCCCAGGCCAAGCAGGTCGTGCAACAAGGTATCATACGCCTCGGCGGTTTTCTTGTTCAGGTCACTCAGCAACGGCAGGGTGATGCGCTCCTTTTGCGCCCACGCCTCCTGCGCGAACGGGCTGTCCACGCTGATGGCGTACACGGCGGCGTTCAGGTTTTCGTAGGCCGCGAGGCCGCCACTGAGGTCGCACATTTCCCGCGTACAGACGCCGGTGAACGCCAGCGGGAAGAACAGGATGACGGTGTTCCGCTGGCCGAAGTTGTCGCTGAGTCTCACGTCAACCACACCGTCAGCGGTTTTGCGCTTGAGGGTGAAGTCGGGTGCCTTGCCGCCGATGGGGAGTGCCATAATTGGTGTCGCTGGATGTTCGATTGCTCTTCTAATAAACCATGTCCGGCGCGGGTTGCAACCGCGCCGGACACGCCGCGCGGCTCAGGCTTTTTCCCCGCGCTCGCGCAGGGCGGCTTTGCGGGAGAGTTTCACGCGGCCCTTGTCGTCCACGCCGATACATTTCACCCACACTTCCTCGCCCATGCGGACGACATCCTCGGTGCGGTTCAC
>JAISBF010000208.1 GCA_031266335.1 Verrucomicrobiales bacterium | reverse complement strand
GTTGCCGCATGGGGAATGAAAAGGGTAAAATCCTGCGGGGAAATTAAGGAATCAGGGCGAGAGTCATACCGTGAGCGCGTGAGCGCGTGAGCGCGTGAGCGCGTGAGCGCGTGAGCGCGGTGTACTTATTGTATGACCTTTGTCAATCATTTGGCGGAGGGAACGATATGGAATCGGGCTGTCTTGTGCAAGGTTTTTTTATTTTTTTCACCACGAAGGCACCAAGGCACGAAGGTTAGTTTAAAAAAACAGCCTTCGTGCCTTGGTGTCTTCGTGGTGAAAATAGCGGGAACTGATAATAATAAGTGACGCTGGCCGGCTAGTTCCCTATGCTGCCAACATATTATAACTGCCATGCCAGACTCTTCATCTGTTTCCCGTAACGCCCCAACCATCACCAAAGCCGCCATTCAGGCCCTGCCGCTGGCCCATTACCGCGGCCCCATCCATGTCATCGCCCCCGGCCAATCCTGCATGGCCGCCTGTCGCGCCCTGGCGGACGAGGAAGTCATCGGCTTCGACACCGAGACCCGCCCGGCTTTCCGCAAAGGCGAACACTATCTCCCCGCCCTGGTGCAACTCGCCACCCGCCACGCGGTGTATTTGTTCCAAATCAACCGGCATTGGTTTCCGATGGAAATCGTCGGCATCCTGGAAAGCGCCGCGCTGATCAAATCCGGGCTGGCCGTCAACCAGGACCTCCACAAACTCAAACTAATCGTCGCCTTCCGCGAGCAAAACGTGATCGACCTCGCGGTCAGCGCCGCCCAACTGGGCATCAAAACCACCGGCCTGCGCAGCCTCGCCGCGATGTATCTCGGCGCGCGCGTCTCGAAGCGCGCCCAAGTCACCAACTGGAGCCGCGCCACGCTGACGCCCGCCCAGATTCAATACGCCGCCACGGATGCCTGGATTAGCCGGGAGTTGTATTTCAAGGTTTTGTGCAAATAAGGTTTTCACCACGAAGACACTAAGGCACGAAGGGAGGCGGTTTTGTTTTTAAATCACGCGGCACCGCGCCAACCAAAAAACCAGAAAACTAAAAAACGGTATCCCTTCGTGCCTTAGTGTCTTCGTGGTGAAAAAACAGCGGCTATTTACAGTCACTCACCCCGCCCGTCCGAACTTCTTCTCCAACTCGTCGCGGCCGAGATAAATCATCGTCGGCCGCCCGTGCGGGCAGGTGTAAGGCAGCGCGCAATGGTGCAGGTCGATCACCAGCTTTTCCAGCTCGGCCAGGCCCAGCGTGTCGTTGGCCTTGACCGCGTGGCGGCAGACGGTCTTGGCCACCACCTCCTCGCTGAGCTTGCGCTGGCGGCGCGTCTCGCCGCCCGCCTGTTCCAGGTCGCTGAGCATGTCGCGGAAAAATTGCTCGACGCGCGGTGTCTTGATCATCGGCGGCAGCGCGTCAACGACAAACGTATTGCCGCCAAGATGATCCACGCCAAGGCCGGCCAATTGCAGCGCGGCCAGCTGCCGGCTGACAAAATCGGCCTGCGCCGGCGGCAGCTCCACCGTCAGCGGCGTCAGCAACCGCTGGCTGAGCGCCTCCTCCTTGCTCATGCGGTCAAGCATTTGCTCGAATAACACGCGCTCGTGCGCGGCGTGCTGGTCAATCAGCACGATGCCGTCGTCATTCTCGGCGACGATATACAGGCCGAGCAACACGCCGAGAATGCGCAGGTCGTGATTCCGCTCCAGCGGCACGTCCACGCCGCTGCCCTTGCTGACTTTAATCACGGCGGACACCAACGGCGTCTGCGCCGGCGGGGAGATAAAATCGGTTTGCCGGGCCGCGACCGGCGGATCGCCCGCTGACGGCGACGCCGGCGTGCCCGCCGCTGACGGTGTCGTGGACTCTGGCGGCGGGCAATACGGGGCGCGAGCCGACAGCGGCGACGGGACGCTGACGGCGACGGGATTGCCGCCGTGCCGCTGCAACGCGCCGGCGATGGCGCGGCTGATGAATCCGCGCACCTCCCAGTCGTCGCGGAACCGCACCTCGCGCTTGGCGGGATGGACATTCACGTCGAGCCGCGCCGGATCGAGTTCAAAGAACAGCACCGCCACGGGAAAGCGTCCGCGCATCAGCGCGTTGTGGTAGCCTTCCAATATGGCGAAGTTCAGCGTCGGCGTCTGCACCGGGCGGCGATTGACAAAGATCTGCTGCTCGTGCCGGTCGCCGCGGCTCACGCCCGGCTGGCCGACAAAGCCGCTGAGGGTGTACGCCCCCTCGCGGGCGGCGACGGGCAGCAACTGCTCCAGCCAGCGCGCGCCGTGGATCTGGCGCAGCCGCCCGGCGAGGTCACCGGCAGCGGCGTAATGCGCGGCGGGCTGGTCATCGACAATCAACTCGAACCCGACCTCGGGCCGCGCCAGCGCCGCCAGCCGCAGCGCCTGCTCGACCTGCGCGCGCTCGGTGAGGTCGGAGCGCAAAAACTTGCGCCGGCCCGGCACATGAAAGAACAGCGAGCGCACCTCGATTTGCGTGCCCGCCGCGCAGCCGGCCTCGGTGACGCTTTTCAATTTGCCGCCGTCAATGATGATTTCCGTGCCGCTGACGCTGTCCGGCTCGCGGGTGAGCAGTTTGAACTTGCAGACCGACGCGATGCTGGGCAGCGCCTCGCCGCGAAACCCCAGCGTGCCGATATGCAGCAGATCGTCAGCGGCCTGAATCTTGCTGGTGGCGTGGCGTTCGAGGGCGAGCAGCGCGTCGTCGTAACTCATGCCCCAGCCGTCGTCGCTGACCCTGACCAGTTGCTTGCCGCCGCGCTGGCTTTCCACGCGGATGTTTTTCGCGCCGGCGTCGAGGGCGTTTTCCACCAGTTCCTTGACCACCGACGCCGGGCGCTCAATCACCTCGCCGGCCGCGATGCGGTTGGCAACGGTCTCGTCCAGCAGGTGTACTCGATTGGGCATTTTTATGACTCGCGCGGAGACGCGGAGACGCGGAGTTTTTGGGGTTGGGATTC
Source organism: Verrucomicrobiales bacterium (assembly GCA_031266335.1). Lineage (GTDB taxonomy): Bacteria > Verrucomicrobiota > Verrucomicrobiia > Methylacidiphilales > JAAUTS01 > JAIRPN01. Next base: position 9,301 of record JAISBF010000208.1, on the reverse strand, counting down.
CGGCAGATTATTTACCAGTCGTTTGATACCGGCCTTGATAACTGGCGCGCTAAAGTTAATCAGCAAACCCACGGGCAAATTGAGCAGTTTGAGATAAGTCAGTAACTGCTTGGCGTGGCCGCGAGTCAGAATTTCCACGGATTTCAATTCAACCACCACGGCACTTTCCACAATCAAGTCAGCACGGAATCCCTCGTCAAATCTCAGTCCTTCAAATTCAATTGGCACCACCTTTTGTCGCTCCACATGCAACCCGCGTTTTGCCAATTCTCTAGCCAAAATAACCTCGTAAACAGACTCCAGCAAACCCGGACCTAATTTTGAATGAAGGTAAAACGCCGCATCCACTATTTCCCCGGTAATCACATTCAAATCTTCCATAAAAAACTCCGCGTCTCCGCGTCTCTGCGCGAGGTTGGTTTTATTCTCCGACACCGAGCGTTTCGAGGAGGCGTTCAAGGTCGGATTCATTGTAATAGTCAATTTCCAGATGTCCCTTGGTCGCGGTGCCGACCAGGCGGACCTTGGTGCCGAGCGCGCGCTGGAGGCGTTGCTCCAGGTCGCGCCAGTCGGAGGAACCGGCCTTGCCGCTGACCGTGACGCCGCGCCGGCGCGAATGACCGAAGCGGGCGACCAATTTTTCGGTGGCGCGCACCGACAGGCCGCGCTTGATCACCTCGCGAGCGGCGGCGGCTTGCTGGTCACCGTCAGCCAGGCCGAGGATGACCTTGGCGTGGCCGACGCTGAGCTGGCCGTGCCGCACCATTTCCTTCACGTCAATTTGCAGGCCGAGCAGGCGCGCGGCGTTGGCGACGGCGGCGCGGCTTTTGCCGACCTTTTGCGCGACTTGCTCCTGCGTGAGATTGAATTTTTCCGCGAGGTTGCCGTAGCCCTCGGCCTCCTCAATCGGATTCAAATCGCTGCGCTGCAAATTCTCGACCAGCGCGAGTTCGAGCACTTCCAAATCGGCGGCGACGCGGACGATGACCGGCACCTGCGTCAACCCGGCGCGTTGCGCGGCGCGCCAGCGGCGTTCGCCGGCAATCAGTTCAAAACCGTCGCCCGCGCGCCGGACAATCAGCGGCTGGATGATGCCGTTCTCCTTGATTGAGGCGGCCAGGTCGGCGAGTTGCTCGTCATCGAACGCCTTGCGCGGCTGCCAGGCGCCGGGGCGGATGGCGCTGAGGTTGACCGCCCGGACCTGCTCACCGGCAGCGGCGTCCGGCAGCGGCGCGACGATAGGCGACGCGGCGGCTTTCGGCGCGGCACCAATCAACGCGCCCAGTCCTTTTCCCAAAGCATTGCGAGACATGTCTTAAAGTTAGCGAACGAGCCGCCGCGGGTCAATGTTTCCACACCAAAGCCGCGGCCCGACCGGTTTCTCACCAGGCCAGTCGGCTACGCTTTTTACAAAGCGCGCATGGAGGAATTGGAGGAAAGCGGCTCCTGCTGCCGGAGTAACGCCATTAGTGGCCGGCGCCTTTGCCGGAGCCGGCGTAGCGGAAGGTCAATTTTTGCACCTTGGCGTAGCTGCAGGCGTCCAATACCTGAATGACGCGATTGTGCGTCGCCTTCGGATCCGGCGCCACAATCACCGGCAGCTCGCCGCTCATGCCCTCAATCATGCCTTTTAATCGCTCACGCAAAGCGGTCAGGTCGTTGTCCAGCGGGTCCGCGGCGTTGCTGTTGTTGAGGGCGATGTTGCCCGCCACGTCAATGGTGATGATGGCCGGGGTGTTGCTATCGGTGTCGCTGATGGCGCCCTTGGTCTCTCCCGGAATCTTGATGCCCAATTCCCCTTCCTTCGACGCCGCCGCGCCGGCCGCCACCATGAAAAACAGCAGCAGCACGAACATCACGTCCAGCATGGGTGCGATTTGCAATCCGAACTCGCCTTCTTCTCCACCTCCGCCGCCTGCCATAAATCAGTCTCCTTGTTGGTTTCGCGCCGCCGCTTTCGCTTCTTCATCGCCGACATGCTCATCGTCAGCCATGAACACGACATCCAGAATTCCCGCTTCGGCGCACGCTTTCATGATACCGCTGATCCGCTCAAACGGCGTGTCTTTGTCAGCGCGCACCACCACCCGCACCGGCTTGCCATCGCGCACGGAAGCTTGTTCCCAACTGCGCAACTGCGGCATGATTTCCTTGGGATCATCGAAGCCCCCGTCATTTTTAAACGCCTTGATGGTGATGAGATAGTTGATTTTTTCAACATTGATGACCAAATCGGTATTGGCTCCCTTCTCCACCGCCTTGGATTCGTTCGCCTTCGGCAAATCCAAATCGGCCGTCTGGGTGATGACCTCGGTGGTCGCCGTCGCCATGAAGAACAACAGCAGTACCAGGAGCACGTCCACCATCGGCGCGACCTGGAACTCCATCTCGGTGTTTTCCTCCAGGCCGGCGGGCGGCCCCGGAAGCGCCTCGGACTGCTGGGCTGTGGGATCGTCGCTCATCGTCTTGAAATCCCGGAAACCGCTTACTGCTGCGCCGCCTGCTCACCGTCAGCGACCTGGAAACCGGCCAATTGGTCATACGGCACGTTGCGCAACAGCGTCTTCAACTGCGTGTGCGCGTCGGTGAACACCGAGGTGGCGACGTTCTTGAAATAATAAAAGAAAATGAACGCCGGGATGGCGACGGTCAACCCGGACGCCGTGGCGATCAACACCTCGGAAATGGCCGAGGACAGGCCGGTCATGTTGGCCACGCCGGACTGGCCCAAAGTGGCGAACGCTTTCATCATGCCGAGCACCGTGCCGGTCAACCCGATCATCGGCGCCACCACCCCGATGACCGACAGGTAATTATTGCGGGATTTAAGCTGCACCGAATACTTGGCGAAGTTTTCGTTCAGCGCCTCTTCCACGGCGTGCTTGCCGAGACCGATGACCTTGATGGCCGGGCCGAGGCACTGGGTGAGGAAACACTGGTTAGCCTTGCAGGTGTCAAAGGCGACCTGATAATTGTAAGTGTTCATCGCGTCCTGCAACAACGCCACCACCGCCGGCGGCATCAGCGCCTTGGCGCGAATGCGGATAAACAACTCGATGATGAACGAAATCATCACCACCGAGCCAATCAGCAAAATCCACAGCACGATCGCTTCCGCCGAAAGGTGGAAAAAAACGTCGGTAAACTTGACTTCTTTTTGCCCGCCGTCCGCTGCCTCCTGCGCCAGCAAAGGAGTGGTTCCGATTACGCCCAGCACCGCCACAGCGGCGGCCATCAATTTATTCATTTTAGTGCTCATCATGGTTGGTTATGAAATTAACTCCCGCCATCGTAACGGTTGAAAAAACAATTGCAACAATCTATTTTACGGAAATTAAAATTTTCTTCTCCTTGACGGTCCACCGTCAGCCGTGCGCCTGGACCATCCCTTCAACTCGGAAATCTGGTCGCGCAACAGCGCCGCGCGCTCGTATTCCAGTTGTTCCGCCGCCTCGACCATCTCCGTCTCCAACTGCGCCAGCGTCAGCGCCACATCGTCGTCCACCGCCACCACCGGCGGCGCCGCCTTCTCCCGCGCCGTGCCGAGGCTTTCCTGAATGCCGCGCACGACCGTCCGCGGCACGATGCCGTGCGCCTGGTTATAGGCCAGTTGCTTCGCCCGCCGCTGCTGGGTCACGTCGATCAGCGCCCACATGGACTTGGTCATTATGTCGGCGAATAAAACCACCTCGCCGGCCACGTGCCGCGCCGCCCGGCCCGCCATCTGAATCAGCGAGGTGCCCGAGCGCAAATAGCCCTCCTTGTCCGCGTCCAACACCGCCACCAATGACACTTCCGGCAGGTCCAGCCCCTCGCGCAGCAGATTGATGCCGACCAGCACGTCGCATTCCCCCGCCCGCAGCGACCGCAAAATCTCCACCCGCTCGATTGCGTCAACGTCAGCGTGGATGTATTGCACCTTCAGCCCCGCGCCGCGCAGATACTCGGTCAAGTCTTCCGCGGTGCGCTTGGTCAGCGTCGTCACCAGCACCCGCTCGCCGCGCCTGACCCGCAGGTTGCTTTCCCTGATCACCGCGTCAATCTGCCCGGTCAGCGGTTGCACCGAGATTTTCGGGTCGAGCAGTCCGGTCGGGCGGATCACCAGTTCCGCCACCTGACCGCCAGCGGCGGCGCGCTCCAGTTCATATTTGCCCGGCGTCGCCGAAACGTAAATCCGCTGCTTCACCAGCGCCTCGAATTCGGTGAAGTTCAGCGGCCGGTTGTCCAGCGCCGACGGCAGCCGGAAGCCGTGCTCCACCAACACCAGCTTGCGCGAGCGGTCGCCGGCATACATCCCGCCGATTTGCGGCACCGTGACGTGCGACTCGTCAATCACGGTCAGGAAATCCTTCGGGAAAAAGTCGATCAACGTCCCGGGGCGCGAGCCGGGCGGACGACCGCTGAGCGGGCGCGAGTAATTTTCAATCCCGCTGCAAAACCCCATCTCCTGCATCATGTCGAGGTCGTAGGTCGTCCGCATTTTCAGGCGCTGCGCCTCCAGGTATTTGCCGGCCCGTTCAAATTCCGCGATGCACGCCGCGAGTTCCTCCTGAATCAACACCAACCCCTGTCGCAGCTTTTCGTGCGGCGTGACGTAATGCCGCGCCGGGAAAATCACCGTGCGTTCCAGCGACTCCAGCCGGTCGCCGGTCAGCACATCGAACCGCGTGAGCCGCTCCACCTCGTCGCCGAAAAATTCCACCCGCAGCCCGTCCTCGGCGTAACCCGGAATCACCTCCACCACGTCCCCGCGCGCGCGGAACGCGCCGGCTGAAAGCTGCAAATCGTTCCGCTGATACTGCACGGCCACCAGTTGTTCCAGCAGCCTCTCGCGCGACAGCGTCGCGCCCATCGCCAGCGGGATCACCATTTCGCGGTAATCCTCCGGCGACCCCAACCCGTAAATGCACGACACCGACGCGACGACCAGCACATCCCGCCGCGACAGCAGCGAGGAGGTGGCCGACAGCCGCAGCCGCTCGATGGTCTCGTTAATGCTGGAGTCCTTCTCAATGTAAGTGTCCGTGCGCGGAATATACGCCTCGGGCTGGTAGTAATCGAAATACGACACGAAATATTCCACCGCGTTGTCCGGGAAAAACGACTTGAACTCCGAGTACAGTTGCGCCGCCAGCGTCTTGTTATGCGAAATGACCAGCGTGGGCCGGTTGATCCGGGCGATGACATTGGCGACGGTGAACGTCTTGCCGCTGCCGGTGACACCGAGCAACACATTCTCGCGCCGCCCGCTGACAACGCCCTGGGTTAACGCGCGAATCGCCTCCGGCTGGTCGCCGGCGGGTTGGTACGGCGCCTTCAATTTGAACTGCATCCGGCCAGCATAGCAGCCTTTCCACCGTCAGCGGCAATTTTTTTCATCCTGATCGGGGGGAGAAACTCAGAACCACGAAGACGCCAAGGCGCGAAGTGTTTTTTGGTTGGCCACTAAAGTCAGCGGGCTACTCCATGCCCGCTCCAGCGACCCTATGGTTGGTTTACAGGGAGATCATGGAGATGATTTTTTAAAACCTTCATGAACTCCATGATCTCCCTGTTAAAAAATTTCTTCGCGCCTTGACTGGTGGGGTGCGCGGGGATCGCCGGATGGGGAATAAAACGGGTAAAACTAGGCGGGGAAATTAAGGGATCAGGGCAGAAGTCAAGCGGAGAGCGCGTGAGCGCGATGTACTTACTTTATGGCTTAACTCTCTCATCTTTAGCGGTTTTCGATAACGCGTTATGACGATTTGACGAGGGGGCGATATGGTAGCAGGCTGGCCTGTGTAAGGTTTTTTTCGTTTTTTTAACCACGGATGGACACGGATGAACACGGATGTTTTTTTGTTTTTTTATCCGTGTTCATCGGTGTCCATCCGTGGTTAAACATTGAGTCAAAACCCGTGGTCAATCAGGCCGGAGATTTTCAGGCAAGCGCATTCCAGGGCGAGGTTTTGCTCGACATTCCGGCCCAGGGCATAGCGCAAATCATCCAGGCTGCCGACGATGCGCGTCGCCGGCTCGCGCGCCAGGTCGCGCCAGGCGCTGACGATGAGGGTGCGGAGGCTGTTGTCGCGGGCGAGCAGATATTCCGCTTCCAGTGCCGCGGCCGCCGCGTCGTCGTCATCGTCAGCGGGGTGTTTTTCGTCCGACTGGCGCTCGATGTTCTCGCGCAAGGTTTTCCAGTGCGCGGCGAGCAAGTTGGCGCGACGGTAGGCTTGGTCGGCGGGCGGACCGCTGACGGTCAGCCACGTTTGCGCCCACGCGGGCGTCGGCGCCGTCGCGGCCGCGGCCGAGTGGTCATGGTCAGCGGCGACTTGCAGGACAAGGCAGCGCGAGCGGATGGTAGGCAGCAGTTGCTCCAGGCGGTCGGTCAGCAGGAAAATCACCGTGTTGGCGGGCGGTTCTTCCAGGGTTTTCAGAAAGGCGTTGGCCGGCTCGGCGCTGCCCAGGCACATGCGGTCGGCGGCGACGATGCCGGCGACTTTGAGCGGGGCTTGCCGCGCTTTGAGTTGCAATTGTTGTTCCAGGTTGCGGATTTGCTCGACTGTCAGCCGCCGCGATTTGGACTCGGGCTGGATGAGGTGAAAATCAGGGTGACCGTCAGCGGCGGCGTTGAGCAGTTGCGTCGCGAGGCGGCCAAGCAGCGCGCGCAACGGCGCCAATTCGCCGACCAGCAGGTAAGCATGGGCGAGGCGGCGGTCATGCTGCGCCTGCCGCAGGCGTTCCTCAATCCAATTCGCCGGGAAAGGCATGGCGCACCTCCGTTAAAATTTTCGCAAACACCGCGTTTTTGTCACCGTCAGCGGCGATTTTTTTCACGCGGGCCGGCTCGCGCTCGGCGAGCTGGCGATAACCGGCGAGGACTTGTTCGTAAAACTCCGGCGGCTCCGACTCCATGCGGTCGGCCTGCCCGACCGGGCGCGGGCGGCGCAGCATCCGCGCGCGCGACTCGGCGGCGGGGAGGTCGAGGAACAGCGTCAGCGCCGGCGCGACGCCGCCGAGGGCGAAGTGGTTGATGACGCTGACGGTGGCGAAATCCAGCCCGCGCGCGACGCTTTGATAAACAGTGGTCGAGTCGTGAAAGCGGTCGCAAATCACCCACTGGCCCGCCGCCAGTGACGGGGCGATGACTTTCCGCGCCAACTCCGCGCGGCTGGCGGTGAACAACAACAACTCACTCTCGGCGGCCATGCCGACGCCGGCGGGGTCGTGCTTGAGCAGGTGACGGACCATCTCGCCGAGCGGCGTGCCGCCCGGCTCGCGCAGACTGACCACTCGCTGACCGTGATGTTGGAGCCAGTCCGCGAGCAGCGCGATTTGCGTGCTCTTGCCGCAGCCCTCGGAGCCTTCAAAGGTGATGAATTTCGGTTTCACGCTGGCGCTGACAGTGGATTAGGAGATTTCCAGGCTGGCGACCGCCAGCGCGCAGATGCCCTCGCGCCGGCCGACGAAGCCCATGGTTTCATTGGTGGTCGCCTTGATGCCGATCTGGGCGGTGGTCACCATCAGCGCCTCGGCGATGACGGCTTTCATCGCGAGGAGGTGCGGCTTGATTTTCGGCGCCTCGCAGACCAGGGTGGCGTCCACGTTAATGATTTTGGCCCGCTGACGGTCAAGCAGGGCGCGGATGTGTTCGAGAAACACGCGGCTCGGCTGGTCCTTCCAGCGCGGGTCGGTGTTCGGAAAATAGCAGCCGATGTCCTCCAGCCCCGCCGCGCCGAGCAGCGCGTCGGCGATGGCGTGGATGAGCGCGTCGGCGTCCGAATGACCGTCGAGGCCGCGGTCGTGCGGAAGCTCCACGCCGCCGAGGATGAGTTTGCGTCCCGCCACCAGTTGGTGCACGTCATAGCCGATGCCGACCCGATTCATGCGAACAAACTAGCGGCGGTCGCGCGAAACTCAATGCGTAAATCACGCGGGCCGGGGCTGTTTTGCGGCTTGTATTTTGGGCGGGGCGGCGCTTAATGGCCGGGATGAAAATTACCTCATGGTCAGCGGGATGGGTGGCCGGCGTATTGGCGGCCAGTTCACTGTCAGCGGCGGAACCGTCGCTGACGTTGTATAACCAGCAATTCGCGGTGGTGCGGGAACAAGTCGCGCTGCCGGTGGCGCCGGGCGTCAGTGAGGTCGCCTGTTCGGAAATCACGGCGCACGTGGAGCCGGAGTCGGTGGTGTTGCGCGACGCGTCGGGGCAGGCGGCGCTGACGGTGTTGGAGCAGAATTATCGCAATGACCCGGTGTCGCAGGATTTGTTGTTGCAATATTTCGAGGGGCAGACGATTGATTTTGAAGTCGCTGACAGTAAGGGTGTGAAGTACCCCATCAGCGGGAAAATCGTGCGCGCGCCGTATGTGGCGCATACGCAGGCGATGCAGCGTTACAATGAGCAATATCGGATGTCGCAGTCTATTCGTGCTTATAATTACGGTAGCGGCGGCAGTAATACGCCGATTATTGAAATGCACGGCAAGCTGCGGTTCTCGCTACCGGGGCTGCCGCTGTTTCCCGCGCTCAGTGACGACTCCATTTTGAAGCCGACGCTGCAATGGAAATTGTCGAGCGACCGTGAAATCAAGACGCCGCTGGAGTTGAGCTATGTCAGCGGCGGGTTTAATTGGTCGGCGGATTATAATTTGGTGTTGCCGGAAAAAGGCGGCACGCTGACGATGACCGGTTGGGTGACGATGGATAACCAAAGCGGGCGGAGTTTTAAGGACGCGAGTATTAAGTTGATGGCGGGGGATGTGAAGAAGATTCAGAATCAGAATGAGGGTTCTAATGCAAGGAGAGCAATGATTCTGGGTGGAGTGGCTTCGGACGCTGACGGTGGGCGCGTAACGGAAAAATCCTTCGACGAATATCATCTCTACACACTGCCGCGCAAGACTGACTTGTTAGACCGCGAGACCAAGCAAGTCGAGTTTGTCAACGTCAGCGGCGTCCAGAGCGACCTCGTGTATATTTACAACGGCTTGCAATTTGACCAAAACCGTTATCGCAGTTGGGACCAGGAAAGCATCCGCAACGACCGCGCGTTCGGCACGCAGGCGAATAAAAAGGTGTGGGTCTATCGCGAGTTTGAAAACACCGAGGACAATCATCTCGGCATCCCGCTGCCGAAGGGGCGCGTGCGTTTCTACCGGCAGGACAGCGACGGGCGGCTGGAGTTCATCGGCGAGAATGAGATTGACCATTCGCCCGCGAAGGAAAAGGTGAAAATCTACACGGGCGACGCGTTTGACTTGGTCGGTGACCGTCAGCGGACGGATTACAAGCAGGAGAACAAGCAGGAACAATACAC
>JAISBF010000144.1 GCA_031266335.1 Verrucomicrobiales bacterium | reverse complement strand
CTCATCCGCTGGCTGCAACTCGGCGTGTTCCTCTCGCACGCGCGCATCCACGGCGTCGGCGACCGCGAGCTGTACAAATTCGCCCCGGAAACGCTGCGCATCTGCCGCGAGTTTCTGCGACTGCGCTACCGGCTGCTGCCCTACATTTTGGCCGAGGCGAAACACGCCGCTGACCGTGGTCAACCGCTGGCGCGCCCGCTGGTGCTGGACTTCCAGGACGACCCGACGACCTGGAACATCCAGGACGAATTTTTATTCGGCCGGGATTTGCTCGTCGCGCCCATCTTCAGCGCCGCCGACCGCCGCCGCGTGTATCTGCCGCCGGGCGGCTGGACGGACTGGTGGACGGGCGAGACCGTCAGCGGCAGCCGCTGGCTGGACGTGGCCTGCCCGCTGGACCGCATCCCGTTATACATCCGCGCCGGTGCGAAAATCTCGCTCGGCGCTGACCGTGAGTTTGTTGACGGGGAAAATTAAAAGTGCAAAAAGCAAAGTGCAAAATTGCAATTCAAAATTCAAAATGCAGCTACCGACTCCGACGGGGTCCGCATTCAATTTTGAATTTTGAATTGCAATTTTGCACTTTGCTTTTTGCTTTTTTAATTTTCCAAAGCCACCTCCAGCAACAGCAACCCCGGATGCAACGCCTTGGGGTCCGCATTGTCGTCTTGCCAGAGGACGCGCAAGTGGTCGCGGGCGGCGGTGTAGAACTGCCGGCGGCGTTGAAAGTCCTCCGCCTGGTTCGGCGCCGGCGCGACGCTGCCGTCGATGAAGCGGTGATACACGTCGTAGGAGATGACCAGGTGCGTCACGCCCAGTTGCCGCAGTTCCTCTAGCGTGCCGATGTCCGCCACGAAGAAATTGTCCAACAACACCCGCTCCCGCAGCGCGAAGGGGTTGAGCTTGGCGTAGGTGTCCGCGGCGATGACCGCGTCGGCGGGCAGGCGGGCGCAAATCCACGCCGTCAGCTCGGCCCGGCTGTCGTGTTGGAAGCCCCGGTGAATCCCGCGCCACTGGCCCGCCCACGTTACGCCCGCGCTGAACGCCAGCAGCGCGGCGGCGGCCAGCCGCCGCCGCGCCCCGGCCCACTCGCCAATCAGCAGCAGCGGCCCGTACCAGCCGGCCACGCTGATCAACACCACCACCGGCAGGAGGTAACGCTCCGAGAACTTCGCCGTCAGCGCCAGCAGCAGCATGGCCAGCACCGGCGTCCCCAGGAACGCCCACTCCGCCGCGCCGGTCGAGCGATAACGCGCCAACCGACACCCCAGGTAGCACAACCAGCCGACCAGCAGCGCCGGGGGCAGGCGCCAGAGCAGCAGGAGCAGGTAATCGCGCGCCAGCGGACGCGCCGCGGCCAGGCCGTAGTCGCCCGCCCCCAGCCGGTACCACTCGTCGCCCAGCGCCGCGCGAAAGCCGTGCCAGTCGGCCAGCAACGGGGCGTTGACGGCCAGCGTCAGCGCCAGGAACACGGTCAGCGGCCAAACCCAATCTCGCCGCCGGTCACCAGCCCGCCGCCGGTCACCGGCTGGCCCCCGTTCCAGCCACCAGCATAAGACGACCAGCGGCAGCATGAGCCAACCGATATACTTAATGCTAACGGTCAGCGCCAGGGCGACGGCCAGGAATAAATTGAATATTTTATATTGCAGATTGAATATTTTCTGGCGCTCGCGGCCGGCCAGGGCGAGCAGCACGGCCATGATGCCGGCCAGGAACAGCGCGTCTTCCTTGAAGTAGTGGGCGGCCTCGAACAATTGCGGTTGCGCCAGCAGCAGCGCGCCCGCGCCCAGCCCGGCCGCGGTGCCGGCGCGCCAGGCGGCCAGCCACATGGCGGCGGCGATGGTCAGGCTGACGGCCAGCGCCGACAGCAACCGCCCGCAGGCGGCGAGTTGTTGGGGGTCGGCGCGCCCGGTGAGCCGGCTCAGTCCGGCGGCCAGCTCCAGCATCAGCGGCGGGTGGCGCAGGTTCCAGGCCCGGTCGCGGATTTGGTTCACCTTGGTCGGCTCGTCGTTGTGGTAGTCCCAGCGGAACTGCAACTGGGGGACGGTCAGGAATAGGGAGGTTGTTACTGCCGCGATGGCGGCCAGGAAGAGGGGGGTTCGGGGCATGGGAGATGTTAGCCGAGGAACTCAAAGCGCAAAAAGCAAAATGCAAAGTTGCCATGCAAAATTCAAAATGCAGCTATCGACTCCGGCAGGGAATCCTGCATCCAATTTTGAATTTTTAACTGCAATTTTGCACTTTTCATTTTTAATTTTGAATTTACAACCCAATAATCAACCACCCATGATCAATTTACCGCAACTGCTCCACCACCCGGCCCTGCCGGCACTCCTCCAGGACGAGGCCAACCTGTCACTGGGCGGCCTGCCGGTGAGCGCGCAAGCCTGGTTGCTGGCGGCCTGGCGGCTGCGGCGGGCGGGGGAGCCGCTGGTGGCGCTGACGCCGGACGCGCGGACGCGGGAGGCGGTGGCGAACGATTTGGCGGCCTGGCGTTGCGACGCGCTGACGCTGCCCGAGCCGGATGACGCGGCGGGCGCGGGCACCGGTGCCGATCCCGAGACGCAGGCGGAGATGCTGGACACGCTGGGGACGCTGCTGGTGAACGCCAACCAGTTGCTGCTGGTCACCCAGGCGGGCTGGGAGCGCCGCTGGCCGGCGCCGGCGGCGTTGCGGCAACAAGGTTACGAAATCCGGCGCGGCCAGCCGCTGCCGCGGGCCGAGTTCCTGGCGCGCCTCGTCAGCGCCGGCTATCAGCGCGAGGGGCTGGTGAGCCAGCGCGGGCAATACGCGGTGCGCGGCGGCATTGTCGATGTGTTCTCGTGGAGCGGCATGGCGCCGCTGCGCATGGAATGGAGCGGCGACGCGGTGGACTCCATCCGCGAGTTCGCGCTGGCGGAGCAACGCTCGGTGGCCCGGCTGGAGGCGGCGCACCTCGCGCTGGGCGCCCGGCCCTGGCCGGAGGAGGAGACGGCGCCGCTGGCGGCGTATTTTGCGACGCCGCCGCTGACGGTGAGCCTGGCCGCGAACGCCGCCGCCGGGCAGTCGCTGCCGGTGGCGGAGTTTTTCGAGCACGATTTCCTGCACCAGCCCACGACGGATCCCGTGTTGCTGGAAACCCGGAATCAGTTGCTGGCCCAGCAGTTGCGCGACTGGTTTGACCACGGCTGGCAGGTGTGGATCAGCAGCAACAACGCGGGCGAGGAGCAGCGGCTCAAGGAATGGTGCCGCGAACGCCGGCTGGCGCTGGCGGCCGCGGACGGCGCGCTGCCGGTGAAGTTTTGCCAAAGCCCGCTGCTGCGCGGCTTCGGCTGGACGGCGCAACGGCTCGCGGTGCTGACGGACGCGGAGATTTTCGGGCGCTACCAGTCGTTGCGCGCCTTGCGCCGCGCGGCGCGGCCCCGGCCGCGGCCGGTGGGGCGCGCGCCGCTGGATTTCGCCGACATCCGGGACGGCGATTACGTCGTGCACGCCGACCACGGCATCGCGCTGTATTGCGGCATGAGCGAGCTGCCCGCTGACGGTGACCGGCGCGGCCGGCGGCAGTCGATGCTGACGCTGCAATTCGCCGGTGACGCCAAGCTGTATGTGCCGCTGGCGCAGGCTTACCTGGTGTCGCGCTACGTCGGGGTCGGCAAACGGCATCCCGCGCTGGACACGCTGGGCGGCCACCGCTGGGAACGGGCCAAGCGCCAGGCGGAACAGGCGGTGCTGGATTACGCCACGGAATTGCTGAAAATCCAGGCCGAGCGCGAGAGCCTGCCCGGCACGGCGTTCCCCGCTGACGGTGAGTGGCAGCGGGAGTTCGAGGAGGCGTTCCTATACCGGCCGACCGCCGACCAGTTGCAGGCCATTGAGGACACCAAGCGCGACATGGAGAGTCCGCGGCCGATGGACCGGCTGATTTGCGGCGACGTCGGCTTCGGCAAGACCGAGGTGGCGATTCGCGCGGCGTTCAAGGCGGCCACGACGGGCAAGCAGGTCGGCTTCCTGGCGCCGACCACCGTGCTGGCGCAGCAACATTACGAGACGCTGCGCGAGCGCATGGCGGATTATCCCGTCAACATCGGCCTGTTGAGCCGTTTCCAGACCGCGCGCCGGCAGCGGCAGGTCATCCAGCGACTCGCTGACGGTGAGCTGGACATCGTGGTCGGCACGCACCGGCTGATTTCCAAGGATGTCAAATTCAAGAACCTCGGCCTGGTGATCATTGACGAGGAGCAGCGCTTCGGCGTGCGGCAGAAGGAGGCGTTCAAGCGGAATTTCCGGCTGATCGACGTGCTGACGTTGTCCGCCACGCCGATTCCGCGCACCCTGTACTTCTCGCTGATGGGCGCGCGCGACATGAGCGGCATCGAGACCGCGCCGCCGAACCGGCTGCCGGTGGACACCACCGTTTGCGCCTACGACGAGCGGCTCATCGTCAGCGCCATCCGGCGCGAACTCCAGCGCGGCGGGCAGGTGTATTACCTGCACAACCGCGTGGCCAGCATTGACAGCATCGCGAGAAGAATCGGCTGCCTGGCGCCGGAAGCCCGCATTGACATCGGCCACGGGCAGATGGCGGACGAGCAGCTGGAGGACGTGATGCACCGGTTCGTCAGCGGCCAGACCGACGTGCTGGTGTCCACCACCATCATCGAGAGCGGCATTGATATTCCCAACGCCAACACCATCATCATCGACCGCGCCGACCGCTTCGGGCTGGCGGACTTGTACCAGTTGCGGGGCCGGGTCGGCCGCGGCCAGGCGCGGGCCTACGCGCTGCTGTTGCTGCCGCGCGACCTGATCAGCGGCGACGCGAATCAGCGGGTGCAGGCCATCCAACAGTACTCCGAGCTGGGCGCGGGGTTCAAAATCGCCATGCGCGACCTGGAAATCCGCGGCGCCGGCAACCTGCTCGGCACGGCGCAGAGCGGGCACATCGTGGCGGTCGGCTTCGACTTGTATTGCCGCCTGCTAAAAAAAGCGATTGCCTCTTGCCGGGGCGAGCGACATAATGAGTTGCCAGAGGTCAGGCTGCGGCTGGACTTCCTGGCGGTGGGCGGCGGCACTGACGATGACGGCGCGCAGGTGCCGGCCGCTTACATGACGGAGGCGCGCTGGCGCATCGCCGCGTACCGCGAGCTGGCGGAACTGCAAAGCCTGGCGCAATGGACCGCCCTGCGGGCCGGCTGGAAGGACCGTTACGGGCGCTGGCCGGCGGCGGTGGAGGCGCTCTTGTGGTTCCACCGGGTCAGGGTGCAGGCCGCCCTGGCGGGCATAACGGGAGTGGAAGTGAAAGAGAACAAATTGATGCTGTTCAGGAACAATGATTACATCATGGTAAGCGGCAAATTTCCGCGGCTTGCCAAAACCCAAATAAAAGCGAAACTTCAGGAAATCGAACAATGGATTACCGCGCTAAAAAATTAACGGCCGGCGCCGCGCTGGCATCCGTCCTGCTGACCTGGGCGCCGTGCCGGGCCGCCCAGCCGGTCACTGACGGCGTGGCCGCCGTGGTCAACGACAAAGTCATCACCCTCTCCGAGATCCGCAAGGAAGTCGAACCGCAGGAACAGCAGTATGCGCAATTGTATAACGGACTGGAGCTGTACGAAAAAATCCAGGAGGCGCGGCTCGGGGCGCTGAAGGCGTTGATCGAGCAGCAGTTGATTATCCAGGATTTCGAGTCCAACCACTATTTCATGCCGCCCAACGTGGTGGACGCGCAGATTGCCAATGACATCAAGGAGCGCTACGGCGGGGACCGCGCCGCGTTCGTCAAGACCCTGCAAGCGCGCGGCATCTCCATGGACAGTTTCAAGGAACTCACCAAAAACCGCCTCATCGCGCAATCCATGCGCAATCTCCACGTACACTCGGCGGTGATTGTCTCGCCCTACCACATCGAGCAGTACTACCAGGACAACATCAAGCAGTTCGTCCAGCCGGAGCAGGTCAAGTTGCGCGACATCTTCATGCGCAAGGCATTGTACCAGGAGAAGCGCCAGGACGCCGACGGCAAGGAAATCGAGGTGGACCCGCAGTATCTGCAAATGCAGGAAATCCTCAACAAAGTGGCCACCGGCTCGGACTTCGCCAACCTGGCCAAGTCCTACTCGCAGGGCGCGCAAGCCGCCAACGGCGGCGACCTGGGGTGGGTGACCGCCGCGTCGCTGCGCAAGGAGCTGGCCGACGCGGCCTTCAAGCTGCGCCCCGGCCAGAACAGCCCGATTATCACGACCGACGACGGCTATCACATCCTGATGGTGGACGAGGTGAAGAAATCCTCGGTCATCGCCCTCTCCCAGGTGCGCGACAATATCGAGAACCTGCTGTTGCAACAGGAGCGCGAGCGCCTGCAACAGGAATGGATCGACAGCCTGCGCGCCAAGGCGTTCATCAAGATGTTCTTTTGAGAACGCAAAACGCAAATCTCAAAACGCAAAACCACAACTGATTAATTTAAAACCAGTTGATGTCGATGTCCGGCGCCTCAGGCGTAGTTTTGCGCTTTGCCTTGTGGTTTTGAGTTTTGCGTTTTGAGTTTTGAGCTATGAGTTTTGAGCTTTGAGTTTTGAGTTTTGAGTTCTCAAACCCTCCCCCGCCGCGTAACTTGGCACTATGCAACCACTCCCCGTCATCGGTCTCACTGTCGGCGACCCGTGCGGCATCGGGCCGGAGATTATTGCCAAGGCGCTGACGGTGTTCCGGCCGTCGCGACACCGCGTCAGCGTCCGCGTCATCGGCAGCGCCGCCGGGTTCACGCCGGGCAAACTTTCCCAACGGTCAGC
This sequence comes from Verrucomicrobiales bacterium, assembly GCA_031266335.1. Lineage (GTDB taxonomy): Bacteria > Verrucomicrobiota > Verrucomicrobiia > Methylacidiphilales > JAAUTS01 > JAIRPN01. Next base: position 35,066 of record JAISBF010000144.1, on the reverse strand, counting down.
GGCAGCGGCGCTGGCGGCGTTGCACGAATCCGCGCGGTTGTTGCACAACGGCGAAATCCAGGCGGTCGTCAACGCGCCGGTGTGCAAGGAAAACCTCGCGCGCGTCGGTTTCAATTGTCCCGGCCAGACGGAGTTTTACGCCCGCGCCGGCGGCCTCGCTGACGATGCGGTGACGATGACCATGCAGTCGCCAAAATTGCGCGTGGCGCTGGTCTCGACGCATTGCTCATTGTCAGCGGCGATTAAATTGCTGACGCCGGAACTGATCATCACGCACGCGGAGCGGACGCTGACGCTGTTGCGAAAAATCGGCGTCGCGCGGCCGCGGCTGGCGGTGTGCGGCCTAAACCCGCACGCGGGCGAGGGCGGCATGTTCGGCGACGAGGAACAAAAAATCGTGCTGCCCGCGGTCCGGCACCTGCGCAAGAAGCGCGGCGCCACCGTCAGCGGCCCGTGGCCGGCGGACACGGTGTTCAACGCCGCTGTCGCGGGCCAATTCGACGCCGTGCTGTGCCTGTATCACGACCAGGGGCTGATTCCGTTCAAGTTGCTGGCGTTCGCGGAAGGTGTTAATCTGACTTTGGGCTTGCCGTTCTGGCGCGCCTCACCCGACCACGGGACCGCGGCGGAGCTGGCTGGCAAAAACCTGGCCTCGGCGGACAGTTTGCTGGCGGCGCTGACGTTGACGGCGAGGTTGTTGACGAAATAATTTCAACCACGGATGGACACGGATGGACACGGATTTTTTTTACAAAGAGAACATGGAGTTCTTGGAGGAAGGTTGGCGGCAACCAAAGGCCCCCTCCAATTCCTCCATGTCCTCCTGGTAAAGAAATCCGTGTGCATCCGTGTCCATCCGTGGTTAACCGAAACCCGACCATGATTGAGAGAATCGCACACATCAAGCGCGCCATGCCGGCGAGCGGCCTGTTCGCGGGCAAGACTTGGCGGGTGGCGCCGTCAGCGTTTCCGCTGGACGCGGCGACGGTGGAGTTTCTGGCCCGGCTCGGGCCGCGGTTGCACAAGTTCCTGCAGGCGGCGAATCTGTTGTACCGCAAGAGCTGGCAGGGCCGGGCGCCGGCGTGGATCGCGGAATGGCTCGATCTCGGCAAGCCGCGCGAGTTGGTGGAGCTGGCACGGTCAGCGGCGGTCAAGAACGATTTGCCGACGATTATCCGCCCCGATTTGATTCTCGCTGACGGCGGGTTCGCGTTGTCGGAGATTGATTCCGTGCCCGGCGGGGTGGGGCTGACGGCGTGGTTGAACGAGACTTACGCCGCGCTCGGCGAGCCGGTCGTCGGCGGCGCGACGGGGATGACGGCAGCGGCGCGCCGGCATTTTCCCGCCGGCAGTGTCGTCATCAGCGCGGAGGCCGCCGATTATCGCCCGGAGATGGAGTGGCTTTACGGCGCGCGGCGGGTGCGCGCGGCGGAACGGTACACGTTCAGCGGGGAGCCGGTGTACCGGTTCTTCGAGTGTTTCGACTGGGGGAATTTGCCGTCGCTGTCAGCGAGTTATTCGCCGACGGTGCGAATGGACCCGCCGCTGAAGCCGTTTCTGGAGGAAAAGTTGTGGCTCGCGCTGTTTTGGCTGCGGCCGCTGCGCGAGTTCTGGCGGCAGGAGTTGGGTGACCGTTATTGGCGCGATTTGCAGGCGATTATTCCGCCCAGTTGGGTGGTGGAGCCGACCGAGTTGCCGCCGTCGGCGGTGCTGCCCGGCCTGGAGGTGCAGAGCTGGCGCGAGGTGGCGGCGTTCTCGCAGAAGGAGCGCGCGCTGGTGTTGAAGGTGTCCGGGTTTTCGCCGCTGGCGTGGGGTTCGCGCGGCGTGACGATGGGGTTCGACGTGAGCGGGGAGGAGTGGCGCGCGGCGGTGACGCGGGCGCTGGCGGAGTTTGCGGAGTCGCCGCGCATCATGCAGCGTTTTGTGAAGGGCCGCATGGTCGAGCATCCGTACTGGGACGAGGCGGCGCGGGCGCTGACGGTGCTGCCGGGGCGGGCGCGGCTGTGCCCGTACTATTTCGTCGAGGACGGCCAGGCGGCGCTGAAGGGGGTGTTGGTGACGATTACGCCGGCGGACAAGAAAATCATCCACGGCATGAGTGACGCGATCATTGTGCCGGCGGCGGCGGCGGGGGGTTGTTAGATTTAACCGCGGAGACGCGGAGGCGCGGAGGGTTGGGTTGGTTGGGGAGGAAGGTGTCGCGGGGGGTAGGCCGGGGCGCTTGGTTGATGGGTTGGGGGTTGGGGTTGTGGATGACGGGGTGGGCGCTGAAAGTGGAGTTTCTTCTGTCGTGAGAGACGTATCTTTCAGCGGGAGAGGCGCTTTTCTCGACGATTACACCGCCGCGCTTGACGATTACACCGCTGCGTTTGGCGACTACACCGCTGCGCTTGACGATTAACACCGCCGCGTTTGGCGACCACGCCGCCGCGCTTGGCGACTACGCCCACCTTCCTCAGCGACCGCGCCGCTGCGTTTGACGACCACGCCCACCTCCCTCAGCGACCGCGCCGCCGCGCTTGACGACTACGCCCACCTCCCTCAGCGACCACGCCGCCGCGCTTGACGACCACGCCCACCTCCTTCAGCGACCACGCCGCCGCGCTTGGCGACCACGCCCACCTCCTTCAGCGACCACGCCGCCGCGCTTGGCGATTACGCCCACCTCCCTCAGCGACCGCGCCGCTGCGCTTGGCGACCGCGCCCACTTCCTTCAGCGACCGCGCCACCGCGCTTGGCGACCGCGCCCACTTCCTTCAGCGACCGCGCCGCCGCGCTTGGCGACCGCGCCCACCTCCCTCAGCGACCGCGCCACCGCGCTTGGCGACCGCGCCGCCTCTTCCGTTTCTTTAACCACGGATGGACACGGATGAACACGGATGTTTTTTGGTTTTATCCGTGTGCATCGGTGTCCATCCGTGGTTAAACCTCGTACTCCTTACGGTCTGGCCTGTTGACAGGGATGGTTTAAAAGATAGTTTCTTCTGGATGTCTCATGCCAAGGTGTTGAACTTTGAAAACGCGCGGGTGCTCTCCGGGTTGTATGCCGGTGAGGCCGGGTTGCTGGAGGCGTTGGAGCAACGGTGCGCGGTCAAGGTGACGACGCGCGACGGGTGGCTGAAGGTGGCGGGGGCGCCCCAGGGGCTTGAGCAAACCGCCGAGTTGTTCGCCCGGTTGCAGGACGCGGTCAGGCACGGGGTGAAGATTCGCGCGCATGAGTTTCTGTTCACGTTGAACGCGGTGGCGGACGGGCGCGGGGCGGCGCTGGAGGAGTTGTGGCGGTCTCGCATCAGTCTGCCGGGGCGCCAGGCGGCGCTGACGCCCCGGACGTTCGCGCAAAAGGCTTATCTCGACGCGATCCGCGCCCATGATTTGTGTTTCGGCCTCGGGCCGGCGGGCACGGGCAAGACGTTTCTCGCGGTGGCGATGGCGGTGGCGGCGTTGCGGCGCGAGGCGGTACACCGTATTATCCTGACGCGGCCGGCGGTGGAGGCGGGGGAGGCGCTGGGGTTCTTGCCCGGTGATTTAAAGGAGAAGATTTTTCCGTATCTGCGGCCGTTGTATGACGCGTTGCAGGAATTGCTCGGCGCGGAGGAGGTGGCGCGGCACCTGGAACAGGGGGTCATTGAAATCGCGCCGCTGGCGTACATGCGCGGGCGGACGTTGGCCAATTCGTTTGTGATTCTCGATGAGGCGCAAAACACCACGGCGGAGCAGCTGTTCATGTTCCTGACCCGGCTCGGGCCGGATTCGCGTTGCGTGGTGACGGGCGACCCGACGCAGGTGGACTTGCCGCGGCACCGGCAGTCGGGCTTGCTGGAGGCGGCGCAGGCGCTGGAGCGGGTGGCGGGGATTGCTTTTTACCGTTTCCAGGAGCAGGATGTGATCCGGCACCCGCTGGTCGGCAGGATTGTCGCCGCGTACCAACAACACCGCGGGACGCGGGAGCAGGCGTGATACCGGTATGATTTTACAATGGCTCAAGAAAAAGTCGCTCGAGCGCAAGGGCTTGTCCTGCGGCAAGACGCGCCGCCAGGACAAGGACACGGACTGGCGCGACTGGTTCGAGCAGAGCGCGGCGGCGCGCTGGCTGATGCTGGGGGCGTTCTTCGCGGTGCTGATGCGCATCGGGTTGTGGGCCAGCGAGGCGCCGGCGTATGAGATTTTCGTGCTGACGGTGCTGATTCTCACGCTGTTTCTGTTCCTGCTGCCGCTGTCGTCGAAGGAGGTCTGGAAGAGCAATCAGTTGCTGCTGCTGACGATGCTCTGCCTGGTGATTAATCTGGCGGTCAACAAGTACATTTTCCTGTACACCAACGTCACGAAAATCACCGGGGAGCAGATCCCGATGCTGCTGCTGCCCTCGGCGTTGGCGCCGATGTTGCTGACTATTTTGATTTCGCCGGCGGCGGGGTTCATCACGGCTTTTATCCTGTCGGTGTCCGGCATGTTGTTCATCGGCGCTGACCCTGGGGTGTTCCTGAGCAGTTTGATTACCGGACTGACCGCCGCGCAACTCAGCCAACACATCCGCCGCCGTGCCGACATCTTGATGGCCGGGGTGAAGATCAGCTTGGTCGGCCTGGCCTGCGCGTTGTTGCTGGGCGGGGTGCTGGATTTGGGCAACGCGAACAGTATTCCCAACAAGACGCTGTTTCTGGTCTCCCAGGGGGTGCTGGCGATTGTCCTGGGAGTGCTCACCTCGTTCATCGTCGCCGCGGTGCTGCCGGTGTTCGAGTGGCTGTTTGACCGCATCACGGATATTTCCTGGGTCGAGCTGGCCGACTTGAAGCATCCGCTGCTCAAGCAACTCGCCGAGGAGGCGCCCGGCACGTATCATCACAGCCTGAACGTCGCCAACCTCGCCGAGTCCGCCGCCGAGGCCATCGGCGCCAATCCCACCCAGTGCCGCGTCTGCGCCTACTTCCACGACATCGGCAAGCTCGACAAGCCGCAGTATTTCACCGAGAACGTCATCCCCGGCCAGGACCCGCACGCGCAGCTCACCCCCTCGATGAGCGCGCTGGTTATCATCAGCCACGTCAAGGACGGCATCGACCTCGCGCTCAAGCACGGCCTGCGCCAGCCTATCATCGACGTCATCAAGGAGCATCACGGCACCTCGCTGGTGTATTATTTTTACAAGCGCGCCCTGCAACAGCAGCAGGACGCCCGCGAGGGGGGCAAGATTCTGCGGCTGCGCGAGGAGGATATCCCTGAGGTTGACCCGCGCTCGTTCAGCTACCCCGGCCCCATCCCGCAAACCAAGGAATCGGCCATCGTCTCCCTGGCCGACGCGGTGGAAAGCGCCTCGCGCTCGCTGAAAAACCCCACCGCCCAGCGGGTGGAGAACCTGGTGCGCGAAGTCATCAAGAGCCGGGTGCAGGAAGGCCAGCTCGACGAGTCCCAACTCAGCTTCAACGAAATCTCCCTGATCACCAAGCGGCTCATCTTCACCCTGAAAAACATGCTCCATGCGCGCCCCGAATACCCCGCCAAACCCAAAAAAGACCAGGACCCCGCCGCCCGGGCCAAGGATAAGAATCCTCAACCGGCAAAAGCGGCACCGGCTGCCGCTGCGCCTGCTGCGCCGGCAAACTGAACTGGCCGTCGCCGCGCTGGGCCGCGCCTGGCCGGGCCGCGTGCGGGAATTGGTCGTGGTCATGGTCAGCGCCCGTGAAAGCGCCCGCGTTCACCGGGAGTTTCTGGCCGACCCCGCCGCCACCGATGTCATCACCTTCGACCACGGCGAACTCATCGTCTGCCCCGCCGTGGCCGAGCGTCAGCGCCACCTGGAAAAACTGTCACTGGCAGCGGAAGTGCTCACCTACATCATCCACGGCTGCCTGCACCTGTGCGGTTACGACGATCACACCGAGCGGGATTTCCAACGCCTGCGCCGCCGGCAGACCCGCCTCCGCAACCAAGTGTTGCGCCCGCGGCCGGCCCGTTACCAAATAATCAATTTTCAATAATCAATAATCAATTCCCCCGCGCTCACTGATAGAGCAAGTAGGGCTTGCGCTCCGCCAGCCAACTGGCTTCCCTGGCCTGCCACGAGCGGGCAATCAGGTCGCCGCTCCGGCCCGCCAGCCAGGCCGTCCGGTTGGCGGGGCCGCCGTTGATTTTGTCGAACATTTTAATGCCGTCGGCGCTGGCGCGCTTGAAGTAATTCTTCTGCGGCGTCATCACCCGCAACACATCCAGCACCCGGAAATTGATGGCCAGCAGGTTGGCGCGGGCGTGCGGATCCAAATCCAGCCGGATGCCGCTGTATCTCACCCCGGCGTATTTGCCCCCGGCGGGGTAAAATGAGAACGGATCCGCCGTCACGCCGGACAGGCCGATGGCGTTGAACCGCCGGGTCATGCCGCCGGCGTCCAGGTTTTCCGCCGCGATGACCTGGAACGGGTAAGCGGTCACATTGGCGCCGTTGGTCACGCCGATGTCGCCCAGCAACCCCGTCGCCGCGTAACCGACCGCCGCCTGCGGGGTGGGGATGTTGGGCGAGGTCGGCACCCAGCGCAACCCGGTATCCCGCCAGGTCATGCGCCGCGTCCAGCCGTTCATCTTAAAGACCTTCAACTTGCAGGGCGTCGTCAGCCAGCGGTCGTTGATCCACAACGCCAGCTCGCCCGGCGTCAGGCCGTACACATACGGGATGTCGTATTGCCCGACGAAGGAACGGTAATCCGGGCTGACCCCGCCGCCTTCCACCCGCAGCCCGCCCAGCGGATCGGGCCGGTCCAGCACGTACACCTCAATCCCCAGCTCCGCCGCCGCCTGCATGACCAGCCCCAGCGTGCTGATGTAGGTGTAACTGCGCGCGCCGATGTCCTGCACGTCGTAAATCAGCACGTCGATGCCGCGCAGCATGTCCGGCGTCGGCTTCCGCGTCACGCCGTGCAGCGAATACACCGGCAGCCCCGTGTTGGCGTCAAGCTGGTCGGCCACCTTGGCGCCGGCCTTGACGGTGCCGTACACGCCGTGCTCAGGCCCGAACAAGGCCACCAGCCGCACTTGCTTGGCGGCCCGCAAAATCTGCCAGGTGGGCACACCGTCAGCGTCCACGCCGGCCGGATTGGTCACCAACCCGACCCGCTTGCCCGCCAAACCGGGGAAGTTCAGCGCCCGCAAGGTGTCAATGCCGACCAGCACCCTGGCCTGAGCGCCGGCGCACCACCCGCCCAGCAGGCCGCACAGGCAGAGACCGGCCAGCAGTTTTTTCATGAGATGCATTATAAGCGGATTTTGACATTGCGCCGCATGAATGTCGGCTGATCCAAATCCTCGCCGTGGCAAATGGTGGCCGCCGATTTCTCGAACCGGCCCCGGTAAATTTTCTGGTCCAGCGGCAATTCCTCCTGCTGCACGAAATATTTTTGCTCCGTGCCCTGGTTGCCGGGTTCATCGGCAAGCGCGGGCAACTCCTCCACCCCGGCGCTGACCGGCCGGCCGGCGACCGGCGGCGTTTCCACCGGCCGGCGGGGGCTTGCCGCCGCTGACGGTGCGTGTGCCGGCGCCGGCTCAAGCGCCAACTCTTCCCGCGCCTTCGACTCGGTTGTCACTCCCTCCGCAACCGTCTGGCCGACCACCAGCAGCGTCAGCCCTAACATATCGGTTTCGCCGGGTTCCAGCGCCATGCCTGCCAAAATCGGCAGCTCCACCGGGATTTCCTGTCGCAAATATTCGATGGTCGTCTGAAACTCGCCGATGGACAGGTTCCCGCCGCCGCTGAGGCAGGCAATCACCGCCGTGCCGCTCGACCAGGCGCAGCCATCCGCGAACAACGGGCCGCCCAGCACCTCGTCCACCGCCGCGCGGGCACGGTCAGCGCCGGCGCCAAGGCCGCACCCGGCCCAGCAGTTTTCCAGGGTCGCCGCGTCGTCGGCATGTTCCGCCAGCACATTCCGCAAGTCGGCCAGATGGATTTGCATCGGCCCGGTCTGATGCAGCACCGCGCGCAAATTCACACTGGCCCGCCCCACCAGGCCGTTCATCGCGGCAAATCCCTGGCGCAAGTCCAGTTCCGGGCCGAAACATCCCAACAACCGGCTGTTCGACAGGCACAGCACCGCGTCGGCTTCTCGCCGGAGACTCGCCAGCGCCTCCGCCGCCTGCTGCAACCGGCGCCGGCCCTCAAACGCGAACGGCGTCACCGCCAGCACCACCACCGTGGCGTCGAGCTGTTTCAGCAGTCGGCAGAACTCCGGCGCCATGCCGCTGCCGGTGCCGCCGCCCAAGCCGGTGACCAGCACCGCGCTGCGCGTGCCCTGCAACTGGTCGCTGATTTCCCGGCGCTCCTCGCGCGCAATCTCCGCCGCCAGCGCCGGGTCGCCGCCGGCGCCCAGCCCGTGAATCCGCCGCCAGCCCAGCAGCAGCTTGTCGGGCATGACCGCGCCGCGAATGACCTGCTCGTCCGTGTCAAAGCCGAACACCGCGCCGTGCTCGCGGTGGTCCAGCACCAGTTGATCCGCGATGTTCACCCCGGCGGAACCCAGGCCGATGATGACGTGACCGGCCAGGCTGGCCGCGGTCGGCGCCTGAAATTCCCCGTCGTTTTTGAAATCAATCATATTGTCTCCGTGTTAAAAAATCCGCAGCGGCACCCAATCCTGCACCCGCCGCCGCCACCGCGCCCAGCCGGTCAGGCGCTCGTGCTGCAAGTCATAATGCTGCGCATACCGCAACAGCCCCAGCACCGTGGACAAATCCGGGCGCTTGTTATAGGTCTGGTCGCCCTCCAGCAAAAACTCATGCGCCAGCCGCGCCGGCGCGGGAAACACTTCGCCGGCCAGCCGTTGCAGGCCGGGCACTTGCGAGGCGCCGCCGGTGAGATACACGTTGCCGGACACCCGCGCCCACAATCCCTTGCTGTCAATTTCGTCGCGAATCAGTTCCAGGGTTTCCCGGATGCGCAAATCCATGATTTTGCCGAGCGACTCCACGTACACGCTGCGCTCGTCGGAATTCATGTCCTTTTCGATGGTCAGCCGGGCGTTGGGCCGTTCCGCGCCGGTGGATAAATTGCCGTGCTTGATTTTCAACTGCTCCGCCTTGGAGAACGGCAGTTTCAAGCCGAGGGCCAGATCCTGGGTCACATGGTCGCCGCCCACCGCCAGCACGCCGGTATGCGCCACCGCACCGTCAGCGTACACCAGGTAATCGGTCACTCCCGCCCCCATGTCGATGACCACCGCGCCCAGCGCCTTTTGTTGCCGGGTCAGAATCGCCTGCGAACTGGCGTACGACGACAGGGCGTAATGCACCACCTTGATATCCAGTTCCATCACGCAACGGAACAGGGTCTCCAGCCGCGTGCGCAGGCCGTGCACGATATGATAACTGGCCTCCAGGGTCTGCGAGTTCAACCCGATCGGGTCGGCGGTCGGCGCGTTGCGGTCGATATAGTAATGCTGCACCGCGCTGTGGATGATTTCATGCTCCGCCGGGATGGCGTAATTTTCCATTTGCTCGCCCAGGCGCTCAACGTGCGCCGCGGTGATGCGATGGTCTTCCGAGTCAATCGGCGTTTTCAGGCGGATGGTTTTCGGCTCCAGATGCATCCCGGTCAGGCTGAGATACACATACTCAATCAGGCATTCGGTCTTGGCCTCCGCGTCCGCCAGGGCCTGCTCAATCGCCTGTTGCGCCAGTTGAAAATCCACGATTTCGCCCTTGCGAATGCCCGCTGACGGTGACTCGCCGACCCCCAGCAGCACCAGCGAGCCGTCCGGGCGCAGCTCGCCGACCGCCACCGCAATCTTGCTGGTGCCCACGTCCACCGCCGTAATCGCGCAACTTTCTTTCTTTTTCCAAAACATACAGCCTCCGTTTATAAATTGGCAAACACCACCGGCACGTTCCGTTCCGGCGTCAAATCCACCGTCCGAATGACCAGGCCGCGCTCATGCGCGTATTCCAGGATGGTTTTCAAGCGGCGCACCTGCTCCGCCAGAAAATCCGTGCGAAAATGAATCCGCCCCTGGTCGCGCGTGTTCAACACCAGATAGCCCTTGCTGTCCACGCCGATCTGGGTCAAATCCAAATCGCCCTTCAAGGCCGCGTAATCGGCCAGCCGCAGCAGGTTCAGCGCGCTGAGAATTTCCGGCCGGTCGGTCCGCTGACCGTCCTGCACCTGGTCGGCGGGCACGCCCTTGATGACCGGCAGGAGTTTCAACTCCTCGCCCGGCTTCGGCCGCATCATGTAACCCTCGGCGTCGATGTAATAAGTCGCCTGCGCCAGCTCGTTGCCGTCCGCTGACCGTGGATCAATGCGCGCCACCGGCTGCCGTTCCTCGATGACGATTTTCAATCTCGACGGCAGCGCCCGCTCCACCCGCACTGTGTCCACATAGGAAATCTGCCGCAAACTCTGGCGGATTCTCCCAAGGTCCAGCGCCATGATGTTCTGCCCCGTCCGCAACCCGGCCGTCCGCAACACTTCCGCGCGCGACACCGCGCCCTGCACCTGCACCTCCACCTCGCGCAACGCAAAATCCGGGTTGCGGTACAGCGCGTGTTCCAGCACCGCCAACAGGCCGAACCACAGCGCCGCGATAAAGGCCGCCGACAGCGCCAGCACGCCGCACCATTTCAGCGCGAGCAACCGCGCCTTTTTCGACCGGCTGCGTTTCTGCACCTCGACGTGCAGCACATTCCGCCGCCGGCCGCCAACCGTATGCCAGGATCTCGCCATCAGCGCGCCGCCTCCACGGACCAGGTTAAAATTTTCTCGCACAGCGCCGCGAACTCAAGGCCCGCCGCGCGCGCCGCCTCGGGAATGAAACTCAATTCGGTCATCCCCGGCAGCGTGTTCACCTCCAGCACCACGGGGTCGCCGTCAGCGGGCACGATCAAATCCACCCGCGAATACACCGCGCAACCCAGCGCGCGGTGCGCGGCCAGCGCGACGTGTTGAATCCGCGCCGTCAGCGCCGCGGCAAACTTCGCCGGGCAGGTGTGCACCGCCAGCCCCGCCGTGTATTTGTGCGCGTAATCAAAATCGCCGCCCTTTGGCTCCACCTCGATCACCGGCAGCGGCGCGTCACCCAGAATGCCGACCGTCACCTCGCGCCCGGCGATGAATTCCTCCACTAACATCGGTTTGCTCACCGCCAGCGACGCCGCGACCGCGCGCGGCACATCGGCGGCGGCGCGCACGATTGACAAGCCCACGCTCGACCCCTCGGCCACCGGCTTCAGCACGCAGGGCACGGTCAGCGGCAGCGCCGGCTTCCACAACTCGCCGGCCGCGACCTTCACGCCGTTTTTCAGCAACAAACTTTTGGCGCGTAATTTGTCGAAAGCGTTGCGGCTGGCCGCCGACCCGCTGCCGGTGAAGGGAATTTTTTCGCGCTCCAGCCGCTCCTGCAACTCGCCGTCCTCGCCGAACACGCCGTGCAGGCCGATGAACACCAGGTCAGTGTCAGCGGGCAATTGAAAATCCCGCGTCGTGACATCCAGTTCGCTGACCGTGAACCCACGCGACCGCAACGCCGCCGCGATGGCCGCGCCGCTGCGCAACGACACCGCCCGCTCGGCGGACACGCCGCCTTTCAGCACCAGCGTATGTTTAGCACGTAAATCCATGTCAATCACCCAGCACCTTCACCTCCAGCGCCAGCTCCACGCCGCGCTGTTCCCGCGCCGCGCGGCGCGCCAGTTCAATCAACGCCAGCGCGTCCGTGGCCGTCGCGCTCCCATCATTGATAATAAAATTAGCATGTACAGTCGAAAATCGCGCGCCGCCGATTTTTTTTCCCTTCAAGCCGAGTTCCTCCAGCAACCGCCCCGCTGACAGTGCCGGCGGGTTTTTGAACGTGCTGCCCGCGCTCGGCTGCTTCGGCTGCGCGGCGTGGCGTTTTTCGCGATAGTCGTCAAGCTTCGCGCCGATGGCGGCGATGTCACCGGCAGCGCCGCGCAAGGTCGCGCCGAGCGCGATATGGTCGGCGAACAACGGCGTGTCGCGGTAGTTCATCGGCAGCGCCGCGCGCGGAAGTTCCAGGATTTTGCCGTCGGGCGCCAGCGCGCGCGCGCTGACGATGACCTCGCCGAGCGCGCCGCCGAACGCGCCGGCGTTCATCCGCAGCGCCCCGCCGAGATTGCCCGGAATGCCTTCCAGAAATTCCAGCCCGCCCAGCCCCGCGCGCTTCGCCGCGTGGACGAGGTCGCGCAACCGCGCGCCGGCCCCGGCCTTGATGTCAGTGCCGCTGACGGTGATTGCGCCAAACGCCGGCGCGCCGAGGTGGACGCACACGCCGCGAATGCCGCGGTCGCGCACCAGCAAATTCGAGCCGCGCCCGATGACTGTCAGCGGCAGGTTTTGCGCGCGACAAAAATCCGCCACGCGCCGCAACGCCTCATCGTCAGCGGGTTCAACCCAGAACTGCGCCGGCCCGCCCACCCGCAGCGTGGTGTGTTTGCTCAGCGGCTCGTACAATTTCACCACCGACCCGCCAGGCGCTTTCGGCTCACCGTCAGCGAGCGATTGGTCAACACGATCCATCGACTGCGCCACTTCATTGCTCCGCTCAGGATGACGGGGCGACACGACCAGTAATTGCTGGAGCCGGCGAAACATCCGCAAGTCGCGCGCCACGCTGACACTGACCTTGCAAATATCGCCCGCGCCCATCGTCAGCACGCAATCGCCCGGCTGCAACGCCAGCGTCAGCGCCGTCCGCAAATCGTCCAGCGTCGGCGCGTAAGTCACTTTCCCACCAACCGCCGCCGCGAATGTCGCTCCCGTCACGCCGTCAATCGGCGGCTCGCCCGCGCTGTAAATGTCGGTGATGAACACACGGTCAGCGCCGGCGAACGCGCCCGCGAACTCGTGTTGCAAATGCAACGAGCGCGAGTATCGGTGCGGCTGGAACGCCGCCAGCACGCGCCGGGCGCCGCAATTTTTCGCCGCCGCCAGGGTCGCGCGGATTTCCGACGGGTGATGGGCGTAATCGTCCACCACGAGATAATCCGCGTCACGATGCAAAATTTCAAACCGCCGCGCCGCGCCGCGCATCGCCGCCAGCGCCCGCTGACAGTCCGCGAAGCTGACGCCCGCTGACAGTGCCGCCGCCACCGCGCCGAGCGCGTTGCTGACGTTGTGCCGGCCCGGCAGCGTCACGGTCAGCGCGCCCAGTTGTTCCCCGCGCCGCGTCACCTCGAACGTCGAGACGCCGGCGCTGACGGTGAGCTGTTCCGCGCGAAATTCCGCGTCGTGCCCCAGCGCGTAAGTCACCGCCAGCGGCAGTTGTTGCGCCAACTCGCGGCAGCGCTCATCGTCAGCGCACAGCACCGGCGGCGTCCCGGATTTCCGCGCCAGCGCGAGGAACGCCGCCTTGATGTGCCCAAGATCGGCGTAGTGGTCGAGGTGGTCCGGCTCGATATTCAGCACCAGCACGGCGGCGGGCGCGTAACAGGCCAGCGTCCCGTCGCTCTCGTCGGCCTCGATAATCAGGTCGCCGTCCGCGGCGCCCAGTCCCGCGCTGAACTCGAAATCCGGCACGTCCGCGCCGATGTAAAAACCGGGGTCGCGCCCCGCCGCCTGGAAAATGCGCGTGAGCATCAGCGTCGTCGTCGTCTTGCCGTGCGTGCCGCTGACGGTCAGCAGCCGCTTGCGCCGCGCCAGCGCCGCGAGAATTTCCGCGCGCCGGAATTGCGGGATGCCACCGTCAGCGGCGGCCCGGCGCTCGACATTGTCAGCGCCAATCGCCGACGAATACCCCAGCAATGTCGCGCCGTCAACCTGCCGCGCGGCGTGGCCCTGGTAAAATTTCAAGCCCAGTTGTTCCAACGCGGCGATTTGTTTCCCGCGCTGCAAGTCCGAGCCGCTGACGGTGACGCCGGCGTCGAGCAGCAGTTTGGCCAGGCCGATCATGCCGCTGCCGCTGACCGCGACGAGGTGGACCCGCGCGCCGGGCTGACGCAACAACTCCGCGGCCGCGGCGATTGACCGGTCGGTGTTCACGCGCCCCCTCCGTCATTCGCTGGCAGCGCCCGTTGCACTTCCTCGGCCACGCGCCGCGCCGCGTCGCGCACGCTCAGCGCCGCCGCCGCGGCGGACATGCGCGCCAGCCGGTCGCGATCGGCCAGCAAATCCGGCACCATCAGCGCCAGTTGCGGCGCGGCGCGCTTGCCTTCCGGCACCATCAGCGCCGCGCCGGCCTTGACAAAAATCCGCGCGTTGCGGGTCTGGTGATCCTCGGCGGCGGCGGGATATGGCACCAAAATCGACGGCAGGCCGAAATAGCTGAGCTCGGTCAGCGACGCCGCCCCCGCGCGGGCGATCACCAAATCGGCCAGGCTGTACAAATTTTCCATCGCGCGGCAATACGGCCGCACCGCGGCGCGCAAGCCGTTGCGCTGATAATTGGCTACTAATAAATCGCTTTCCTGCGGCCCGGCCAGGTGGATGAATTGCAAGTCACGTTGCAGCGGCGGCCAGTCCGCCATCGCCTGAATCACCAGCCGGTTCAGCCCCCGCGCCCCCTGGCTGCCGCCGATGACCGCCACGGTGAACGGCGCCGCCGCCAGGCCCCAAAACTTCGCCGCCTGTTCCCGCGCCAGCTTGCGCAGCGTGCGGCGTATCGGCGTGCCCGTGTGCCTGGCATTGATGCCCGGCAGGTGCCGGGCGCATTCGTTGAACCCGACCAGCACCGCGTCAACCCGCCTGGCCAGCAGCCGGGTCACCTTGCCGGGGATGGCGTTGGACTCGTGCAGCAGCGTCGGCACCCCCCGCCGCGCGGCGCTGATGATGAGCGGCGCGGAGGTGAACCCGCCCATGCCCAGCACCGCGTCGAGCCGCTGCTGGCGCGTCTCGCGCCCGGCCAGGCGGCAGGCCGCCCAGAAGTTCAGGAAAAATTTCGGCAGCCGCGGGCCGTAACCCGGCCAGCCGGTGACCGGCAGCGGCACGCTGTCGAAGGCCGGGTAATCGGCCAGCACCGCGCGGTCGAGGTCCTTGGCGGAAACATACAACCGGACGGCATGGCCCAGCGCCGTCAGCGCCTCCGCCACCGCCAGCCCGGGATAAAGATGTCCCCCGGTGCCCCCACATGCTATGCCGATTTTCGCCATAACCAGTCCCTACATCCGCGCCGTCATGGCCGCCGGCAGACTGGCCGGCCGGCGTTTGCGCGGTTCGTAAATCGCCTGAAAATGAATGTTCAGCAAAATCCCGACCAGCAGGAAGCATAACAATAGATTGGAGCCTCCATAGCTGATGAACGGCAGGCCGATGCCCTTGGTCGGCATCAGCGCCGTCACCACCGCCATGTTCATCAGCCCCTGCAAGCCGATCAGCGAGGTGGCGCCGAGTCCCAGCAGCAAACCGGTCTGGTCCGGCGCGTGGCAGGCGATTTCCCAGCCCGCCAGCACCAGCAGCAAAAAGGCCAGCACCACCAGCAGCGTGGCAATCACTCCCAGTTCCTCACCGATGTTCGGAAAAATAAAATCCGTGTGCGCCTCGGGCAGATACTTCATTTTTTGCACCCCCTGGCCGAGGCCGCGCCCGCTGATGCCGCCGGAGCCGAAGGCGATCAGCGCGTTGTGCGGTTGCAGGTTGATGCCGTCGGTCAGCTGCTCGACGTTGGTAAACGCGGTCAGCCGCGCCCATTTCTGCGGCTTGACATACGCCATCAAGCCAATGGCGCCAACTCCCAGCGCCAGGATCACGACCAGGTAGCGTTGCCTGGTGCCGGCGACAAACATCAGCCCCAGCGCCACTATCAGCATCAGCGCCGCGCTGCCGATGTCATCCTGCCACTGGCACAGCACCGCCAGCGCCACCAACATGCCCAGCGGCGCCAGCACGCCGACCCGGAAATTTTTCAACTGGCCGGCGCGCGTCCCCAGCCACCAGGCCAGGCTGGCCATCAACCCGAACTTGGCCAGCTCCACCGGTTGCGCCCGGATGAAGCCCAGGTTAATCCAGCGGTTGGCGCCATTGACGCGCACGCCGAAATGCGGCAAAAAACACGCCGCCATCAGCGCCAGCCCGAGCACCAGCAGCGCCGGGGAAAACCGGCTCCACTGATGATAATCCCACTTGGCGGCCAGCCAGCAAACGCCCGCGCCCGCGCCCAGGAAAATCGCCTGGCGGATAACAAAGTAATAGGCGTTACCATTGTTCGCGGAAGCGAAGGCGCTGACACTGGTCAGAATCACGAAGCCGATGGCGACGAGGGCCGACACCGCTCCCAGCAGAATAATGGCGCTGAATTTGCCCATGCGGTTTAACTCCGGATCTGCGGCAGCGCCGCCACGTCCACGTTGGGCACCGCCGCCTGCGGTTGCGCCGCCGGTTGCGCGGTCTCGCGGGCCGGCACCGGCACCTTGATTTCCATGCCGACTTTCAATTTCGACGGGTCGCTGATGTTGTTGGCCCTGGCAATCACGTCGGGCTTGGTGTTGAACTGACGGGCGATTTTCCACAACGTGTCACCCGGCGCCACCTTGTAGCTCTGGAACGACGCCGCGGCGCTGCCGGTCGCGACGGCGCGCGCCGCGGACTGCGCGGGCGCTGACGCTGACGCGACTTGACCGCCGGCGGGCACCGTCAGCGCGGCCGGCAGATTCAGCGTCTGGCCGGGTTGCAGCGCGTCGGAGACCAGCCCGTTGGCCTGCTTCAGTTCCGCCACGGTGATCCCGCTCTGGCGGGCGATTTTATATAACGAATCCCCCTTTTGCACCGTATAGACAACGCCGGCGTTTGCCGTCACCGGAGCCGGCGCGGGCGCGGGGACCGACGGGCTGCCGGTGGTCGGATGCCAAATCGGCTCCTGCGGGCCGGGCAGCGGCGCCACCGGCGCCGCGGTCGCGGACACGGTCATGTCCGCCGCCATCGGGGCGCTGACATTGGCTTCACCGGCATTGGTTTCAATGGTCGGCTGGCTGCCGCCGGCGGCAACGGTCGCAGTCTCGCCGCTATCCTCCGGGCCGGCGATCATCTCGGCATGGTCCTTGCCGCTGACATTCCCCTTCAACAGGCTATAAACGATGAAGCCGGTAATCGCCAGCACATGCACTCCCAGCACCACGATTAATGCCATCCTGGACAACTTCGGGCTGGCCAGGGTCTTTGCGTTTTGCTCATTCATTTCCTCATTCATGGTATGTTCTCCTTATCGGTTTGATGTTGTTTTCAGGACAATTTGGCGACCAGTTCCTTGAATTGCTGTCCCCGGTCCGCAAAATTCTTGAACATGTCGTAGCTGGAGCAGCCCGGCGACAGCAGCACCGTGTCCCCCGGCTTCGCCAGGCGGCGACCCAGGCTGACCGCCTCGGCAAGATCCGCCGCGCGATGGCAAGGCACATGCTGGCCCCACGCCCGCACCAGTTGGTTTTGCACCTCGCCGATGGCGACCACCGCCCTGGCTTTTTTCACCATCAGCGCCTTGAGCGGCGCGAAATCAAAGCCTTTGTCCTTGCCGCCCGCAATCAGCACCACCGGCCGCGTCTGCCCGGCCAGCGCCTTCTCCAGCGCGTCAATATTGGTGGCCTTGGAGTCGTTGATGTAAGTCACCCCGTCCAGTTCGCGCACCAGTTCACAACGGTGCGGCAGCGCGCGGTAGGCGCGCAGCGCGGCGATCGCGTCCGGCCGCGCCACGCCGTAAAGATCCGCCACCGCCAGCGCCGCCAGTTGGTTCTCCGCGTTGTGCGGGCCACGGAGGTTGGTGGCTTCCTGCATGAGGATTTTTTGCCCGCCCGCGTACAGCGCGCCGTCACGAAAAGTGTAATCCGCGTCATCATGATCAGCGCTGATGGTGATTTTCTTCGCCGCCAGCGCCGGCAACTCGCAAGCGGGATTCACCACCGCAAAATCCGCCGCCGTCTGATTCATGAAAATGCGGATTTTCGCCTGGCGATACGCTGCCAGTGTCGGGTAACGGTCCAGATGGTCGGGCGTGAAATTCAAATACACCGCCACCCGCGGGCGGAAGTGCTCGATGGTTTCCAGTTGGAACGAACTCACCTCCAGCGTGATGACATTGTAAAAATCCCCGCCGCGCACCACGTCGCTGAACGGCACGCCGAGGTTGCCGCAGGCCGTGGTGCGCAGGCCGCCCGCGGTCAGCGCCGCCGCCACCAGTTCGGTGGTGGTGCTTTTGCCGTTGGTGCCGGTGACCGCCACGACCGGCGTGTCGCAGAAACGGGCGGCCAGCTCGACCTCGCCGACCACGGGCACGCGCGCGCGCCGCAGTTGCCGCACCAGCGGCACCTGTGGATCAATGCCGGGCGACAGCACGCCCAGGTCGAAGCGGCAGGGCGTGAAGCCCGCCGGCTGGGTTTCCACGCGCGCGCCGCGCAGTTGCAACTGCCGCGCCATCTGGTCGATGCGCTCATTCAAATAACTGTCCCGTATAATCACGCTGGCTCCTTTCTGTATCAAGAGTTCGGCGGCGGCCCGGCCGCTTTCCCCCAGTCCCATGACGACCACCCGCCGGCCGCTGACAAAATTTTCCTTCATCGTATTTTCAACGTCGCCAGGCCGATGACGGCGAAGACCAGACACAAAATCCAGAACCTCACCACCACCGCGGTTTCGCTCCATCCCTTCAGTTCAAAATGATGATGAATCGGCGACATGGCGAAAATCCGCCGGCCGGTCAGCTTGAACGACGCCACCTGCAAAATCACCGACCCCGCTTCCATCACTAACACGCCGCCCACCACCACCAGCAGCAGTTCCTGCCCCACGCAAATCGCCAGCAGCGCGATGGAACCGCCGATGGCCAGCGACCCCGTGTCGCCCATGAACACTTTCGCCGGATGGCAGTTGAACCATAAAAAACCCAGGCAGGACCCCGCCAGCGCCGCCGCGTACACCGTCAGTTCCTCGGCCTGCGGCACGCGCGGCAGCAGCAGGTAATCCGCCGAAATCTTGTGGCTGACCAGATACGCCAGCGCGCCGTAAAACACCGTCACCGGCAGCGTGCAGCCCGCCGCCAGCCCGTCCAGCCCGTCGGTCAGGTTCACCGCGTTCGACGCGCTGACAATGACCAGCGCGAACAACCCCAGCGCCAGCCAGCCCATGTCAATCACCGGCAGTTTCACAAACGGCACCTGCAACAGCCGCGCGCCGTCGGCGGTCGCCGGATGCAACAGCAGCGCCGCGCCCGCCGCGAGCGCGATGACGCTTTGCCACAGGAATTTCTGCCGGCTGCTGATGCCGGCGGATTTCTTCTGGCGGATTTTCTGGTAATCGTCCACGAAGCCCAGGACACCTAACAATAATGTAGGTATCAACACCATCCACAGGAAATGATTGTCAGTGCGGCACCAGCACAGCGCCCCCATCGTCAGCGAACACAATATCAGCAGCCCGCCCATGGTCGGCGTGCCTTTTTTGCCGCCGTGCAAATCCGCCAGTTCGCGCACCTCCTCCCGGCCGCGAATCGGCTGGCCGAGCTTCAGGCGCGTCAGCGCCCGGATCACCGCCGGCCCCACCCACAGCGTGAACACAAAGGTGCACAACGCGGCCATCACGGCGCGGAAGGTCACGTATTCGAACATCCGCAGCGGGCCGAACTCATCTTGCCAATAACTCAGGAAATACAACATGACCGCTCCAATCGTTCCAGTTCCCGCACCGCCAGTTCCATCCGCTGACTGCGCGAGCCTTTCACCAAAATCTTGTCGTCCGCCCGCGCGACCCGCGCGTACGCCGCTGACAGTGCCTGATGGTCGGCGAAATGCTTCGCCCAGACCTTGCCGCCGCTCTCGGCGTCAGCGCCCGCGACCAAATCCCGCGCGTGGTCGCCGAGCGCCAGCAAAATCTCGAATCCCGCCCGCGCCGCCGCCGCGCCAATCTCGCGGTGCAACCGCTCACTGTCAGCGCCGAGTTCGCCCATCGAGCCGAGCAGCGCGACCCGGAATCCCGCGCCGGGCAGGTTTTGCAGCGTCGCGAACGCCGCCAGCATCGAATCGGGGCTGGCGTTGTACGTGTCGTCCAGCAGCCAGCCGCGGCGGAATTTTCTCACCGACAAACGATTACCCGGCAATTTCACCGCGGCCAGTGCCGCGGCGATGCACGGCCACGCCACGCCCAGTTCCGCGCCCAGCGCCGCTGCCAGTGCCGCATTGCGCGCCAGGTGCCAGCCGGCCAGCGGCAGGGCGACCACGACCCCGCCAGCGCCGGCGCTGGTACGGCCGAACCAAAATTCCGTGGCCGCCGGCGAGCTGTTTTTCAACACGATTTGGTAATCACCGTCAGCGCCGGTGCCAACGGTCACGGCCCGCGCCACCGTCAGCGGCCGCGCCACGGTCAGCGACAGCTCGTCGTCGCCGTTCACCACGGCGAGACCGTCGGCGGGCAGCGCCGCGAACACCCGCGCCTTTTCCAGCGCGATTTCATCCCGCCCACCGAACGCCTCGACGTGCGCCCAGCCGATGTTGGTGATGATGCCGAGGTCCGGCCTGGCAATCTCCACCAGCGGCGCGAGTTCGCCCGGATGATTCATGCCCAGCTCCACCACGGCGTAGGCGTGCGTGTCGTCAATGCCGAGCACCGTCAGCGGCACGCCGATGTGGTTGTTCAAATTGCCCGCCGTTTTATGCACCTTGAAGCGCGCGCCCAGCACCGCCGCGACAAATTCCTTCGTGCTGGTCTTGCCGTTGCTGCCGGTGACCGCGACGATTTTCACGGTCAGCGTCCGCCGGTAATTTTTCGCCAGCCGCTGCAACCCGGCCAGGGTGTCCTCGACCCGAATGACCGCGCAACCGGCCGGCACCGCTGACGCTGAGTCCGGCCGGCTCACCAATACGCCGACCGCGCCTTGTTGCGCCGCTTGCGCGACAAAATCATGGCCGTCAAAATGGTCGCCGCGCAAGGCCACGAACAAATCCCCCGGCCGCAGCGCGCGCGTGTCCGTGGTCACGCGCAGCGCGTGACGCGCCGCCGGCCCGCTCGCCAGCCGGCCGTCGGCCAGTTCCGCCACGGCTCCCAACGGCATGGCCCTCATGCGGCGCCTCCGTTCAGGATTTGCGCAGCCACCTCGGCGTCGGCAAACGGGTGCCGCGCGTCGTTGATTTCCTGCGTGGTCTCGTGCCCCTTGCCCGCCAGCACGATGAGGTCAGCGTCAGCGGCGTGCCGGAGAATGGCGGCAATCGCCTGCGCCCGGTCGGGAATCACCCGGTAATTGCTGAAATTCGCCACGCCCACCTGCATGTCGCGCAAAATCAGCGCGGGGTCCTCGTTGCGCGGATTGTCAGCGGTGAACACCGCCTCGTCCGCCAGCTCGCAGGCCGCCAGCGCCATCAGCGGGCGCTTGGTGCAGTCGCGGTCGCCGCCGCAGCCGAGCAAGATTTTCAATTTGCCCCGGCACAGCGGGCGCAGGCTTTGCAGCACGTTGCGCACCGCGTCGTCCGAGTGGGCGTAATCCACCAGCACGGTGAACCCGCCGCCGTGCGGCACTTTTTGCAACCGGCCCGGCACATACGGCGCGGCCGGCAGCCAGTCGGCCAGTTCCTCCAGCGAAGCCTCGCCGCCGGCGGCCATCACCGTCAGCGCCGCGAGCGTGTTGGCGACGTTGTAGCGGCCCAACCACGGCGAGCGCGCCAGCAGCGTGCCGTTCGGCGTGACCAGGTCGAAGACGCTGCCGTTGGCGCTCAATTGGATGTTTTCCGCCCGATAGCTCGCCGGCGGCGCGAATCCGTAGGTCACGGTCCGCGCGGTCAGCGGCACCGCGTCCAGTAGGCGCGCGCTGTAGCGGTCGTCGAGATTCATCACCGCCAGGCTGCCCGCCGGCAGCGTGGCGAACAATTTGCGCTTGGCCTGGCCATAGTCCTGCATGGTGCCGTGGAAGTCCAGGTGGTCGCGCGTCAGGTTGGTGAACACCGCGGCGCGGAACGGCACGCCGTACACGCGGTCGAGTTCCAGCGCGTGCGAGGACACCTCCAGCACCGCCGACCGGCAGCCGGCGGCGCGGATTTGCGCCAGCAGCGCCTGCAAGTCCGAACTTTCCGGCGTGGTGCGCGCCGCGGCGATTTTCTCGTCCCCCGCGCGATACTCGACCGTGCCGAGCAGCCCGCATTTGCGGCCCGCTTGTTCCTTGAGATAATGCAGCAAAAAGCCGGTGGACGATTTGCCGTTGGTGCCCGTGATGCCCGTCAAATCCAGCGCTTGCGCCGGATGGCCGTAAAAGTTCGCCGCCAGCAGCGCCAGCGCCCGCCGCCCCGACGCCACCAACAGCGTCGGAATGCGCGGCAGCGGTTCCGGCAATTTTTCCACCAGCAGCGCCGCCGCGCCGCGCCGCACGGCGTCGGCGACAAAACGGTGCCCGTCCGATTTGAACCCGCGCCACGTGCAGAACAGCGCCCCCGGCGTCACTTGCCGCGCGTCATACGCCAGCGACGAAATTTCCACGTCACCGTCAGCGGCGTCGTAACGCCCGCTGATCGTCACCCCTTGCGTCAAGTCGGCGAGTTTCATCGGCTGACCGCTCCTTTCGCCAGCTCGCGCGGCGGCCCGCCGGCGATCATGTTCAGTTGTTGCGCGACCTTGGTGGCGATGCTGCTGAACGCCGGCCCCGCCACTTTGCCGCCGTACACCTGCCCGCGCGGCTGGTTGACCATGATGGAAATCAGGAACTGCGGCTGGTCGGCGGGCACAAAACCGATGAACGAGCTGTAGTAGGCGCCGTGTTCGTAATGACCGTTGATGAATTTCCTGGCGGTGCCGGTCTTGCCCGCCACGGTCCAGCCCTCGACCTGCGCCCCCTGCGCGGTGCCTTCGTCGGACACCACCCCGGCCAGCGTCTGGCGAAGTTGCGCCGCCACGTCGGCCGGAATCACCCGCCGCACCACCTGCGGCGCAAACTCCCGCACCACCCGGCCGTTGGGATCAACAATCGCCTTGATAAACAGCGGCCGCACCAGTTGGCCGCCGTTGGCGACGCTGGCCATGGCCATGGTCATCTGCAAATTCGTCACGCCGATTTCATAGCCAATCGGCACCCGGGTCAGCGAAATTTTGCTCCACTTGTCGGTCGGGCGCAGCAATCCCTTCTGCTCGCCGGGCAGCGCGTATTTCGTCTCCTGCGCGCGCTCGCCGAAGCCCATCAGCCGGATTTGCCGGTACAACTTGTCCGGCCCCAGCGCCAGCCCCAGCTTGGCGAACGCGATGTTGCTGGAAACTTCCAGCGCCCGGCGCACGGTCAGCGTGCCGTTCTCGTGCGTGTCGCGCAAGGTCGTCCCGGCGTAATAAAAGGCGCCGTTCTCGCAATAAATCGGCGTCTCCAGCGTCGCGACGCCCTCGCTCAACACCGCCGCGGCGGTGACAATCTTGAAGGTCGAACCTGGCTCATAAATATCCGTCAGGGTGCAATTGCGCAGACTGGCGAGGTCGCTCATCGTCCGCCGGTTGCCCGGGTCGAAGGTCGGGCGATTGGTCAGGCCGAGCACCTCCCCGGTGGCGGGCCGCAGCACCAGAATGCTCACCGTGGCCGGCGTGTATTGCCGCATCAATTGGTCCGCCTCCTCCTCAATCGCGTGCTGGATCACCTGGTCGATGGTCAGCACGATGTCGCAGCCGTTCTGCGGCTGATGGTCGGACATCCGGTAGGCCGGGATTTCCCGGCCGGTCTTGTCCAGCACCACCCGGCGTTCCCCGGCGCGGCCCGCCAGGTAATAATCCAGCGCCTGCTCGATGCCTAGCATCCCCTGCTCGGTATTGATTGCTTTTTCCCAGTCGTCCATTTGCAGCGGCACCTGGTTGGTGAAACCGATGACATGGCTGCCTTCCCAGCCGTTCGGGTAAACCCGCTTGATCCGGTCGGTGAAAATCAGCGGCCGGTATTTCGGGGTCAGGGCGCGCAACTGGTCGGCCACCGCGGGATCCAGTTCCGGCTGGAGCAATTCGTTCCGCCTGACCGGGGACAGCCTGGCGCGCAACTCTGCGGGTGGCAGGCCGAGCAACCGGGCCACCTGGTCCAGCCTGCCCGGATCTTCCGTCGCCAGCTTGCCGTCGATGTACAAATCCACCACCGGCACGCTCTGGGCGAAAATCCGCCGCTGACAGTCCAGGATGCGGCCGCGCAGCGCCGGCACCGGAATCACGCGGCATTGCGCGCGCATGGCCTCCTCCTGGTATTTGGCATGGCGCAATATCTGCAACTGAATCAGGCGCGCCGACACGACGGTGAACCCGACCGCGAACAACAGCAGCACCCACACCGCCCGGAGTTGCAACGCGTGGTTCACGGATAACTCTCCCCGCCCGGCCTGGGGCCGCGCGCCAGCATGGAGGGTTCGGTCGCGCGGAAACTTTGCGCGTCCAGCACCGGTAATTTGTTCAACGCCACCATCTCGATATGAAAATAGTCCAGCCGCCGGACCAGCGAATTCGGCGTGGTCAAGCTCTGGCGTTGCAGGGCCAACCGGCCGTTCTTCTTTTGCCAATCAGCCAGCTCCGCTTCCAGTTTTTTGTTATCCTTGGCGAGGACATCGATTTTGTTTTGCCAATACACGTACAGACCGCCGAGACCGGCCGCCACTATCGTGACGACAATCACCCATCCCAGCCAGCGAGGCCGCAAACTGTTGGCGGATTTGATGCGGTTGCGGCTCATGCGATCCTTTCCGCGCCGCGCAAGCGGGCGCTGCGGGCGCGCGGATTGGCGGCCACCTCAGTGTCAGCGGGCAGCCAGCGGCCGATTTTCCTGAAACAATAATCGGGATTCGGCCAACCGAAGGCCTGGCCCTCGCCGCGCAATTCCGGTTCGCTGCGGGTGGCGATGAACTGCTTCACCAGGCGGTCCTCCAGCGAGTGAAAACTGATGACGCCCAGCCGCCCGCCCATTGTCAGCGCCGCCGGCGCGGCCGTCAGCGCCGCGCGCAACGCGCCCAGCTCGTCGTTGACCGCGATGCGCAGCGCCTGGAAGGTCTTGGTGGCGGGATGGATTTTCGCCCCGCGCCGGCCACCGACCGCGGCCTCGACCACCGCCGCCAGTTGCGCGGTGCGGGTGATTTTTTCCCGCGCGCGGGCGCTGACCATGGCGCGGGCGATGCGGCGCGCGCGCGGCTCGTCGCCGAATTTAAAGATCAACTCCGCCAGCTCCGGCTCAGCGGCGCGGTTCACCAACTCGGCGGCGCTGACCGTGGCGGCCTGGTCCATTCGCATGTCCAGCGGCCCGTCCTGCTGGAAACTGAAGCCGCGCGCCGCCGTGTCCAGTTGCGGCGATGACACGCCCAGGTCGAGCAAAATGCCGTCGAACGGCCCCAATTCCTCCGCGACCGCTGACAGTGCGGAAAAATTTGCGCGGCGGAACCGGAACGCGCCGGGAAACTCCACTGTCAGCGACTGGGCCGCGACCTCGGCGTCAGCGTCCCGGTCCAGCGCCACCACGGACGCGCCGGTCGCCAGCATGGCGCGGCTGTGCCCGCCGCGCCCAAAAGTCGCGTCGAGCATTCGCCTGCCTTCGCCTGGTTGCAATACTTCCATGACTTCCCCCAACAACACCGGTGTGTGCCCGTCTGCCATGCGCTTGAATGTTCATCCCGTCCGGCAATTCAACTCAACCGGGTAGCCGGCGGCTCGTCCGGCCCTGGTTCTCTCGCCGTTTTTCTTCGCCGCCAATCCCGGCAACGGCTGATCCTTGCCCGCCGCCGGTCTGCCCGCTCCCGCGCCGACCGGCTCATAAGCCGGCCTCCCGCAATACACTATCAACCGTCAAAGCGCCAAGTTGGCCGGCGTCGCCGCGCCATTTCTCCCGGCTCCAAATTTCAAAATGATCGAACCGCCCGGTCAGTACCGCGTTGCGGCCCAGTTGCGCGGCGGCGCGCAGGCGCTCGCGCACGGTAATGCGGTGCTGCCGGTCAAGCTCCACGCCCTGAATCTGCGCGGCCAGGCGCTCAAAGCTCTTGCGCCGCGGATCATCAATGGCCGCCCCCGCCAGCGCCCGCATTTTTTCCCCCAGCCAACTGCCAGGGTAAACTTTCAGGCAGCCGGGTTCCGGCGGCATGACGTACAGGCGGGTTTCAAACCCGTCGCCCCGCCATTCCCTGGGCACAGTGAGGCGTCCCTTTTCGTCAAAGGCGTGCTCAAACGTATCGGTATAAACCAATTTTAACGCGTCACTCATCGTCACAATTCCCTGCCTATCGCGGTTTTTTCCGCCATAATGTCCCCTTTTAAACCATAATCTCCCACCAAGGTCAATTTTTATCGAAACTTTTTGTAAATAAACAGATTACGTAAATTTCATCCCGTTAAAGTATTTTACCCTCGCCAGTGTCAGCGGCGGCCGGTCAGCGGCGTCAAGCCCGCAATTTCATAACAACCGATTCATCGTCAGCGTGACGCCGGGCCGTCCGCTGCCTCGACTCCGCCCGGGCTGGTGGCGAATCGACCAACTCCGCCGGCGCAACTTTGCGCTTGTCTAAAGGACAAACTGTTCCCATGCTCAATGGTTTTATGGCAGAACCTAGCAATAACATTTTCAATGATCAGCCCGTGCTGGTCGAGGACCAGAGTTTGGGCCGGACCGTGCGGGGCATTCTCATCGGCCTGCTCGTCATCGTCAGCGTCGTGGCCGCCGTGCTGTGGTATCGGCACCAGCGGCAACACGCCGAGGAAACCGCCGCCGCCGCGCTGGCCAAGGCCGTCGGCGCGGAACAATTCCAGCAGGTCGCCGACCAATACCCCGCCACCGCCGCCGGCGCCGCCGCGCTGCTGTTCACCGCCGCCGGCCAACAGGAACAGCAGGATTATCTTGCCGCCGCCGAACTGTACGCGCGCTACGCGCAACAGCGTGCTAACAGTCCGCTGGCCGCCCCCGCGCAATTCGCCCGCGCGCAATGCCTCGCCGCCGCCGGCCGCCAGAGCGAGGCCCAGGCCGCCTACCTGGCCATCGTCAGCGCCAAGCCGGCCAACCCCTACGCGGGCGGCGCGGCGGTCGCCCTGGCCCGCGGGTATCTGGCCGAGCACAACGTCAGCGCGGCGCGCCAGACGCTGACCGACTTTCTCGCGCGCGACCTCGGCAGCAGCTACCAGGCCGAGGCCGGTCAATTGCTGCGCGCCCTGCCAACAGACAGCGGGAAAAAATAATCGCGCGGCGGGCCGGCTTATGTCATCCCCGGTGTTTCTTTCCCGTTCCCCCGCCGACACCCGCGCCCACGCGGCGCGGCTGGCCGCCGGGATCGGCGCCGGCGCGGTGCTGCGGCTGCGCGGCGACCTTGGCGCGGGCAAAACCACCTGGCTGCAAGGATTCGTCGCCGCGCTCGGCGCCACGGCCAGGGTCACCAGCCCGACTTTCGCCCTGCTGCATGAATATCGCGACGGCCGGCTGCCGGTCTTTCATTGGGATTTGTACCGGCTCGGCGCTGACACTGACTGGTCGCTGCTCGACCTGCCGGAACAGCTGCCCGGCGACCGCGGCGTGACGGTCATCGAATGGCCCGACCGTTACCCCGGCCCGTGGCCGGAAAAAAACTGCCGCGACATCACCATCACCGTCAGCGGCGCCACCCGGCGGCGCATCGAGGCGCCCGCGCCATGAACAAATTCCTCGTCATCGAAACCTCCGCCGAGCCGGCCAGTTGGGCGTTATTCGCCGACGGCGAGCGGATCGCCGGCGCCACCGTCAGCGGGCGGGCCTCCGGCGGCCTCGCGCCGGGGTTGCGCGCCGTCAGCGGCGCGCTGCGCGACGCGGCCGCCATCATCGTCGGCGTCGGCCCCGGCTCGTTCAGCGGCATCCGCGTCGGCATCGCCACGGCGCAGGGACTCGCCGCCGCGCTCGGCAGCCGCGTGATTCCCATGCGCAGCACGCGCGCGCTGGCGTGGCGGCACCGCGCCGAACCCGACCTGGGCATCTTCGCCGATGCGCGCCGCGGCAAATTTTTTCACACCGCCTACGCCGGCGGCGAGCTGGTCGCGCCGACGCGGCTGGTCGCTGACGATGAGCTGCGGCGGCTCGCCGCCCGTCACCGCCTCAGCGTCAGCGTCGGCCCGCTGCCGTTCGCCATGCGCGCGGAAGCACCGTCGGCGGCGGACCTGGGCCGGGCGTTCCTGCGTTTCCCCGCCGAGCCGGGACTGGCGCTGGAGCCGATTTACCTGCACGACGCGACGCCGGGCGGCCCGCCCACCCGCCGCTGACCGTGCGACCGCCGGCGTTGCAACCCCGCCGGCAGCGGTCATATTTAATCCATGACCACGCGCCAGGATCTTGAGCGGACCATCGAGTTTGAATTTGTCAGGGCCACGGAGAACGCCGCCCTCAACACGATCAAGTGGCTCGGCCGCGGCGAAAAGGAACTGGCCGACGCGGCGGCCTGCGACGCGATTTACGGCGTGTTCGACACCGTGCCCATGCGCGGCGCGGTGATGATCGGCGAAGGCATCAAGGACAACGCCCCCGGCATCTTTCTCGGCGAACAGCTCGGCACCTGGGCGCCCGACACGCCCTGCTTCGACATCGCGCTCGACCCGATTGACGGCACCACCAACGTCGGCAAGGGCCTGCCCAACGCGATTTCCGTTATCAGCGCCTCACAACGCCATGACCCGGAGGTTCCGGCGATGATCAACATCCCCGCCTTCTACGTGGAAAAACTGGCCTACGGCCCGCCAGTGGTCGCCGCCATGCGCCAACACCCGTCCCACCCGGTCCACCTCGCCGCCCCGGTCGGGCCGCTGCTGGACTTCGTCGCCCGCGCCCTGCGCAAGCGCGTGCCCGAACTGGTGGTGGCCACCATCGACCGCCCCCGCTCCGCGCCGTTGATTGCCGCGGTGCGCCGGGCGGGCGCGGCGCTGCGCATGATCGCCGACGGCGATGTCACCGCGGCGGTGGCGCCGGCGCTGGCGGATTCCGGCGTGGACTTGTTCCACGGCATCGGCGGCGCGCCGGAAGGCATCCTGGCCGCCTCGGCGTTGAAGTGCCTGGGCGGCGACCTCCAGCTGCGCATGTGGTTCAAGGACGAGCGGCAGCGCGCCGCCACCGCCGGGGCCGTCGCGGCGCGCGACCTGCGGCGTATTTTCCTGGCCCGCGACCTGGTGCCGGGCGCCGGGGCGATTTTCTGCGCCACCGGCATCACCGACAGCGCCATGCTGCCCGGCGTGAAACTCATCGGCGAGACCGCCATCACCCACTCGATTCTGATGCGCGCCAAAAGCCGCACCGTCCGCTACATCAAGGCGGTGCATAACCTCAAGGCCAAAACCATCCGGCTGCGCAGCGATGCCACATTCCATACGGTGATCTGATTCACCTTGACCTCGTGACACCGGCATGGAGCGCCGTTCTCCCAACTTCGTGCCTTAGATGTTCGACGGCAAAGCCTGCGGTCAAGTCCGCAGCTTTAGTACCATCTGCCACGGGACCTGCCGTAACAAGGACTCGGACCGGCAGACCATGCGCATCCACGGCCAGGTGTATTTTGGAATTGCGCCCCCTTTGGTCATGCCCATGTCCTGATTGCCGCCCCTGGCCCCAGTGCCATGCTGATGCACCTTGACGTGCGAAGCGTCAATCATCAACCACTCGAAATCCGGCTCCTGGATCAAGGCATTCAGCAGACGCTCCCAACGCCCGGCGTCCCGCCACCGGATGAAGCGCCGGTGGGTGTTGCTCCAGCCACCGTAATCCGGCGGCAAATCACGCCACGGCGCCCCGGTGCGCAAGATCCACAGTACTGCGTTAATAAACCGCCGGTTGTCTGCCGGCCTATGGAGCGCGGGCGTCTCGCCCGCTCGGTTGCCGGCTGGAAGCCGGCGCTCCCAGTGTCAGCGGGCGGGACGCCCGCGCTCCATAGGCGCCTGCCGACATTCCCCGTCCGTTGGCAGTTGCCACTCCCAGTGCGTCACACCACGGCATGACTGGGAGCGCCGGCATCTTGCCGGCTTATGGAGCGCGGGCGTCTCGCCCGCTTCGTTGCCGGCTGGAAGCCGGCGCTCCCAGTGGGTCAGCGGCGATGGCGCAGTATGGTCAACAAGGCGACACCGGTCACGATCAGCGCCCAGGTGCTCGGTTCGGGGATGACGTCGAAGGTCAGGATGTAGCTGTTGCCCGACAATCCCCATTGCGCCTCGTAGTTCGCGGTGTCGTAGCCGCTGATGGTGGCGAAGCTGAAGTCCTCGGTGGTGATGTTGGTCAAAACGGTGTATTGCGTGGCGTAATCAAAGTTGCCGGTTAACTCCAGCGTCGCGTTGCCGCTGCCGGTGAGCCAGTCACCTTCGCTGGCGAAGGTCAATGCACTGTTAGCGTCCACCAACAAAGTCGCGCCGGAAAGAAATTCCAATTTCTGGTCCGCTGCCAAGTCCAGTGTCAGCGCCTCAGTGGCATCGAGAATGCCGCTGACGCTGATGCCGCCGGTGCTGGTGGTCAACAGACCGGAACCGCCGAGTTTCGCGCCGGTATCAACGACAACATGCGCGGTGCTCAGGCCGCCGTCCACCAGCAGTGTGCCTTCTTCCACTTCGGTGAAGCCGCTGATGGTGGAGCTGCCGGTCAGCCGCAGCGCGCCGTTGACCAGCAGCGAGCCTTGTTCACCGACCGAATCCCCCAGCTGACCGCCGAAGGTCAGTATCCCGTTCTCTGCCGTGGCAATACGCGCCCCGCGCGAGCCGTCGCTGCCGGAGGCCAGCAGGATGTTGCGGTTGGCGCTGAGAGTCACGCTACCGAAAGCCAGCAACGTCGCGCCGCCGTTAATCAACACCGTGCCCTGGTTCACGTGGCCGGTGATCGGCGCCGCCGCTGACGGTGCCGCGCCCAAACCACTGTCAGCGACAATGCCTAACACGCCTTCCGCAATGGAAGTCGGGCCGGTGTAAGTATTTTCCCCGGTCAACAACAGCAAGCCGTCGCCGCTCTTCTGGATGCCCTTGTAATCCATCTGGCTGCTGATCACCCCGCTGATCATGGCGTAGTCGGCGCCCGAATCGGGGTTGTCAACCACCTCGATTTGGCGGAACAAATTGCCGCCGCTGCCGTCCTGACGACCGGTGTATTGCGCTTCGCCAGTGAAGGCCGCCGACGTGGACGCGCCCAGGTCAATGTTGTTGACCAGCGTCACCATGCCCTTGGCGTATTGGGAGCCGAGTTTCATCACGCTGTAATCGCTCAGGAAGCCGCTGGTGATTTGCCAGGTCAGCGTCCGTCCGTCGCCACCCACGTTCACCGTCAGCCCCGCCTCACTGCCAGCGGCAAACCCGCCGTCATACCACATGAACGAATTGTTGTTGGCACTGGAGAAAGTGCGCGTGAAGTTGCCGCTGGCTTGCAACACGCCGCCCTTCAACCAAAAACTGCTGTGACTCTCCCAGTTCGCCTGCGCCACCCCGTTCAGTTCCAGCACGCCGCTGTTGAGATACACCATCTGCCATAAAGTTTGCGGCGAGGTGATTTGCAGCAGGCCGTCGCCGAACAATGTCAACCCCACGAAATTGTTGTTGTTGGCGTAGTTGAGTTTGTTTTCCAGCCGGTTGCTGCCGCTGACATAGACGGTCAGCTCGCTCTCGCCAACAGTGATGGTACCGCTGCCGGTGATGGCGGCGTTGTTCATGATCAAGCCGGCCTGCGAACCGGCGGCGCCAGTGCCCACGGTTAGCGTGTAATCGTTGGCGATGGAGCCGTCGTTGCGCAAGGCGTAAACCGCGGTGTTGTCGGCCAGCGCGATGTCGCCGCTGTGTTTGACCACCGAGGTTCCGGTGGCGGCGGCAAGGTCAGTGGTGTAGATCGCTTCTTTCAACACCACGCCGCTCGTGACACCCGCGGTACTGGTGGTGAGGAACGAGCCGGCGCCGGTCACACCGTCAGCGGTGACGATGGAGGTATTCATGATGTCGTTGGTCAGCACCGGCAGCGCCGACTCACTGCCGAAGACGGTGAGTTTTTCCGCGCCGCCAAACTCGCCCAACCCGTGCGCGGCGGTGAGCACCAGCGTGCCGTTCTGGTTGCGGACGAACTTGGCGTTGGTCGAGGCCGCGTTGCCCAGTTGGAAGTCCAGGCTGTTGTTCGCGCCGCGATCCAGCAACAGCGTGCTGTTGCCGCCAAGCTGGGTAATGTTGGCAGCGTTCAAAAGCGCCGCGCGACCGTAGGAAATGGCGCTGGCGGCAGTGGTGGTCATGCCGCTGACGGTGATGTTCTCCCCGCTGCCTTCCGGCGCAATCCAAATCGTACCGCCCGCCAGCGTGAGGCCGATTATGGCGTTCACGCCAGCGACACCGGCCACCACGCCGCTGGTGCCGGTCACTTTAATCACGCCCTGACCCGCCACGTTCAGCGGCGAGAAGAAGATGTTGTCGTTCGCCATGCCGAGGGATACCGTGAAGCCCGGCGTAATCACCACGGCGTTGCCGGCCGCGAGCAGGCCGTTGTTGCCGACGTTGGTTTGCAAGCCGACATACTGCGTGCCGGCCCCGTTGAATACAACCGGCGAGCCGCCCGTGATCTGCCCGGTCCAGACCTCCATCTCCGACGAGCCGTCCAGGTTGAAAATATAACCCGCGCGCGCCCAGCTTTGCAAATTGCCCGCGCCGGTCAGGCCGGTGAACGCTTGCAGGGTATTCGCGTTTTGCCCGGCACCGCAGTTCGCCAGCAAGGCGCCGGCCGCCAGGTCCAGGCCGCCGTACACATACAAGTCGCGCCCGATGGTCAGCGTGCCTTGTTCCACGCTCACGTTGCCCGCGATGATATTATAGACTTGCGACACCGAGTTGCCGGTGATGTATTGCCCGCGATTGTTCTCGCCGTTCTGGACAAAAGCCAGTCTGGCAACGCCGGCGCCGGTTTTGACAATATTCAATATCGCGCCGTCGCCGGTCTGCAAGTCGCCGTAAAACGCGTCCGTTTGCACCGTCCAGTCATTGGCGCGATTGACGGTCAGCGTCGCCTCGGTGCCCGCCGCGAAGTTGCCGACCACGGCGGTCATGCCGTAATCCAGCGCGACCTTGCCGGAATACATGTTCAGCGACTGGATGCTCCAGGTCGTGAGGTCGTGGCCGTTCAAGTCCAGCGTCGCGCCGGCGGTGGTCAAATTGATCGTGCCGGTGGCGAGCAGCACATTGTCAGCGCCCAGTTGCAACACGCCCTGGTTGATGTTCACGATGCTCGCGTTGCTGGTGCCGCTGACGATGAGGTCGCCCGCGCCGGTCTTGGTCAGCATCGCCGCTGACAGCGCGGATTCGATGTCCAGCGCGGCGGCCGTGTTGTGCTGCTGGATAATGAACTCGCCGCCGCCCGCCGTCAGCGTGCCGCCGGTGATCACGGCGTCGTCCGCGCCCGCGCTGGCCGCGAACAGGATGCCGCCTTCGCTCAGCGTGTTGTTGTCGGTCAGCGTCAGCGTCGCCGGCGCGCTGATTTTCAAATTCTTCGCCGTCGCGCCGTCAGCGACGCTGTCCGTGCTGACACTGACGTTGTTGCCCGCGCCCCACGCCGCCGTGTACGTCGCCGCGACGAGGCTGCCGCTGCTGGCGCTGGCGTAGTCGTCGCCATTCAACGTCGCCCACGCGCCGAGATCACCGTCAGCGTTCGTCGTGGTAAAACTGCCGCCGCTGCCGTTGACCAGAAAATCCACCGTCGCGCCGCCGGTCGAGGCGCTGCCGCGCGTGACGCTGCCGGTGTTGAATACCGCCGTTTGCCCCGCGCCGGGCGTGACGATGACTTGATTCGCGCCGTTGAGCACCGTCAGCGTGTCCAGCGTCTCCGCGCTGGCCGCCGCGGCGCTGCCGATGAGTTCGACCGACGCGCCGCCGCCGCCCAGAATCCAGTTGTTACCGGTCCACATCGTGCCGCCGAGCACCAGCTGGTTGGAAATTTTTTCCGCGTTCAGCGAAGTGTTATCGAGCACCAGCCGGCCGCCGCCCATGACCTGGGTCGCGCCGGTGTAACTGGCGCTGCCGGTGAGCGTCCAGGTGGCGGAGGAAAACATCGTCAGCGCCAGCGTCGTCGCGCCGGTCAAAGGAGCCTCGGGGTCGCCCTGCCCGACACCGTCAGCGAGGTGGTCGTTGATGACGCCGCCGCTCGGTCCGTACAATTGCAGGCCGACCGTGCCGCTGACGTTGGTTTGCAGACCGGCGATGGTTTTGCGGTCGGCCGTCGTGCCGAATACCAAGGTGTTGTTCTGCGACGGCGCGCTGTTGTTGACAAAGAAAACCGTGGAGTAATTCGCGGCGTTGAAATTGCCGCCGACGTAGATGTCCGTGTTGAATTGATACGTGAGATTGCGATAACTCATGCTCGCGCCAAGAATAATGCCGCTGGTTGACCAAAGCGGTTCGTTACCGCCGCCGAAAATCATCGCGCCCGTGCCGGCGAACGTAAGCACATAATTCGCGGGCGGCGTGCCGCCATTATGACGCTGGTCATAGAAGGAGAGAATATTAAGATTGTATATGTCATTCAGCGGTATCGTGCCGGAGTCATAATACGCGCCGGTGCCGGGATAAGTGTAGCGATCGACGATGCCGTTGCTGCCCGGCAGCGGTGTCTCACCGGAACCAAGTTCATACACCGTGCCGCCCAGCGACCAGTCGCCATATTTGGTGACATTGTCCCAAGTCACCGCCGCCCACGCTGACGGTGAGCCGGCCAGACAGACCGCTGACAGTGACAACGCCACGGCCAGCCCTTTGATGGTTTTATTTGTGCTCATAATACTTCCTCCGATTGAGTTACCGCAGACAGACCGTCAGCGCCGGGCACGACGGCAAGATCAGGCACAGCCGGGCGGCAACCGCCGGCAACACCAGCATGAAAAACAGGGAAAAAAGCGCTTGCAGTTCCGCTTACGCTAAAACTGGCAAATTTATAGAACGCGGAACGCGGAACGCGGAACGCGGAACGCGGAACGCGGAACGCGGAACGCGGAACGCGGAACGCGGAACGCGGAACGCGGAACGCGGAACGCGGAACGCGGAACGCGGAACGCGGAACGCTGGCGCGCAAAGCGAGGCATGATCGGGACGTTGATTTTTGCGTTCATTATCAGCGCCAATATAAATATCCCATATGACCAGTCAAGGGATAAATCTTAATTATTGTAATTATATTTCACCGATGGCTGGGAACGCAACTATCTCGCGCAGAGACGCGGAGCCGCAGAGTTTTTTAATTAAATTAACTCCGCGGCTCTGC
>JAISBF010000125.1 GCA_031266335.1 Verrucomicrobiales bacterium | reverse complement strand
GCGGAAACGTAGATGAGAAATTCCTCCGTCAGCGTCAGCGGGGCGCCGGTGACGAGTTCGACGCCTAGCACCAGAATCACCGCCGCGATGTACAACCGCGTGCCGCTGGCCAGCACGCGGGTGAACAGGAAAATCAGCGAGGCGGCGTTTTTGGTGCGGACACCAAAACGGATTTGTAAAAACTCATAAATAGAGATGACGTTGTAATCATAGTACGGCTTGATGAACACGTAGCTGACGATGACGCGGCCGAGGACGGTGCCGATGGCGAGTTGCGCGTAGGTGAAATTGCGGAGTGCAAACCCCTCGCCCGGCGCGCCGAGGAAAGTGGCGGCGCTAACTTCCGCCGCTATCAGTGACGCGAGCACCGCCCACCACGGGATGCGCCGCCCGCCGACAGCGAGGTTTTCAACCGACCGGCTGCCGCGCCCGCACCACAATCCAACGCTGATGATGAGCGCGAAGTAGGCGAGGATGATGAACAGGTCACAGGTAAGGTTCATAATTTATTTTTAACCACGGATGCACACAGATGGACGCGGATAACCATAAAGGGTCTTGCCTAGATCAGCGAGGAATTTAGGGGGAATAAGCGGCAAGATTTGAGCAGGCGGCGAGTCAGGTTTACGCCGCGCTGATTCCAGCGCCACGCACCTTACTTGAGATGCATAAAAAATTTCTGTTGGCGGGTGCCATGCAACTTATTGCGTCTGGATTTAGCAAAACGCCAGAAACTTTCAATGCCGTTGACGTGGTTCTTGCCGCGAGCGAACTCGTTGTTTTCGTTTTTTAACCACGGATGGACACGAATGAACACGGATTATTTTTTTGTTTTTTATCCGTGTGTATCGGTGTCCATTTGCTTCACTTCGTTCGGAACATAAGGCGGCGTGTAATTGCCGTCTGACTCTTGTGGTTAAAAAAACTTCGACTCCGCTCAGGTTGACGATGGTCAACTGTGCGCCCAGAGGGAATCGAACCCTCGCCACAAGCTTGGGAAGCTCATGTTCTACCATTAAACCATGGGCGCAGATAATTTACCGTGATCCGTTATCCAACCGTTATTATGCCATAATCCGCGGCGGTGACAAGTTTTTGCAAAAATCGCCGCTGATGGTCAACCGTCATGGCAGGGTAATTCAAATATGCCGGGAGTCGTCCTCGTCTTTCCTGGCATAGCCGCTTTCCTGGCGCTGATGGTTGACCTCGTTTTTTTTCACGTAGGCCTGGAACACATCGTCAGCGGTCATGCCCAGCGCCTGGGCGACGGAGACAAGGAAATGGAACAAATCAATGACTTCTACCCGCGCGTTTTGCTCGTCGAATTGCTGGTACTTGGCCCACCATTTCCAGGGCACGCTGTCAATCAGTTCCGCCAGTTCCTGTGACATGGCGCGGGTGTAGTTCAACACCCATTTGGCTTTTTCCGCCGCAGGCAGGTTGTCCAAGTCAACGCCGATGCGATGGTTCAGCACGGCTTGCAGGCGAAAAATTTCCTCGAATTTGTCAGGTTGGCTCATGGGAATTGACTGTAGCGGACACGGTCAGCGGGGAAAGCAAATTTCAACGCTCCAGCAACACCACCAGCGCGTCGGTCTTGGCGGTGTCATAGGACGGCAACGCGGAATAGCGC
Source organism: Verrucomicrobiales bacterium (assembly GCA_031266335.1). Lineage (GTDB taxonomy): Bacteria > Verrucomicrobiota > Verrucomicrobiia > Methylacidiphilales > JAAUTS01 > JAIRPN01. The sequence goes on along the minus strand of JAISBF010000125.1, from coordinate 16,601 downwards.
TGGTAAATCTTGTAGCCGCTGACCCCGGTCTCGCTGACCCTGGTCTCGCCCAGCACATAGGTTTGGTCCACCGTCGGCACCGCGGCCAGTTCAAGACGGCGTTTGATGGTCTTTTTGTCCTTGTCCAGCAGCAGGTACAACCAGAGGTAATTGCCATCGGCGGAAAAATTTTCCAGGATGGAAATGCGCGAGCCGTCCGACTGATAAATAACTTCGCGTTCATAACTCAGCATCACCTTCAGCCGCGGTTCCAGCCCCGCGGCGCGATCTTCCTTCAGCCGCCGGCGCAGGGTTTCCACCTCATGGTCCCGCCGCAACGCCTGCTTGGTCTTGATGGCCGCGATCAACCCCTCGGCGTTATGCGGCTCAAGTTGCAGGAAACGATCCAAGTCGGCATTGGCCTTGCTGAATTCGCCAAGCTGGATGCAGGCCAGCGCCGAAAACAACAGCGAACCTTTTGAGTTCGGGTCAATCGCCAGGTTGCGGGCGAACAAGGTCAGCGCCTGCGCGTATTGGCCGGAACTGTACAACAGGCGTCCCTGTTCAAACCGTTGTTTTAATTCCGCCACTGACGGTTGTGCCGCCGACTGCGCAATGGCCGGCAGTACCAAGCGGAGCGTCAGCGCCGCGCCTAACAAAATTGTCGATAGCTTTCGAGCCATAACGGATTCCTTGACAAGGTCAGCCAAAAATTTTACATTAACCCCGCAATGATTGCACGCATTTTACCGACCGCGCGACTTAGCCGCCCTGACCTCCAGGGTCGGCGCGCCGGGTAATAATCTCGCGTGGTGCTGATCCGAGTGTCAGGGTTGCCGCTTTTTAGCTGTCGGACCGCGACAGTTCTTCGTATGGTAGTTTTAAACTTTAATTTGTATTTGATGGAAAACGAATTTTTATGACTGGCGAACCAAACAAACGATACCAGGCGTTCCCCCCGGTGCGCTTGCCCGACCGCCGCTGGCCCAATCACACACTGGCAGCGGCGCCAAGCTGGTGCAGCGTGGATTTGCGCGACGGCAACCAGGCGTTGCCCGAGCCGATGAACGTCACGCAAAAACTGGAATTTTTCAAGGAACTGGTGCGCATCGGCTTCAAGGAAATCGAAGTCGGGTTTCCCGCCGCGTCGAACACGGAATATGAATTCGTCCGCCGGTTGATTGAGGAACACCGCATTCCCGACGATGTCACCATCCAGGTGCTAGTGCAGGCCCGCGAGGAATTGATCGAGCGCACCGTGCAAGCGCTGGTCGGCGCCAGGCAGGCCATCATCCACCTGTATAACTCCACCTCGCCCGCCCAGCGGCGGGTGGTGTTCGGCCTGACGCAGCCGGAAATCATTGCCATCGCCCGGCGCGGCACGCAGTGGATCAAGGACCGGTTGCCGCGGCTGGCGGGCAGCCGGGTCATGTTCCAATATTCACCGGAGAGTTTTTCCGCCACCGAGGTGGAATTTGCCGTGGACATTTGCCAGGCGGTGATGGAGGTCTGGCAGCCAACCCCGCGGCGCAAGATGATTTTGAACCTGCCCGACACCGTCGAGGTCGCCATGCCCAACGTGTATGCCGACCAAATTGAATGGTTCATCCGCCATCTCAACAACCGCGAATCCGCCATCATCAGCGTCCATACCCACAACGACCGCGGCACCGGCGTGGCGGCCACCGAACTGGCGTTGCTGGCCGGCGCCGAGCGGGTCGAAGGCACCTTGTTTGGCAACGGCGAGCGCACCGGCAATTTGGACATCGTCACCGTGGCGCTGAATATGTACGCGCACGGCATCCCGCCGGGGCTGGATTTCAGCGACATCCAGCAGACGCGGAAAATGTACGAGCGTTACACCGGCATGGAGGTGCCCCCGCGCCAGCCCTATGGCGGCGACCTGGTGTTCACCGCGTTTTCCGGCTCGCACCAGGACGCCATCAAGAAAGGCTTTGCCGAGCGGCAAAAAAATCCCGACGCCATCTGGGACGTGCCGTATCTGACCATTGATCCGGCCGATCTGGGCCGTGAATACGGCGAGGTGATCCGCGTTAACAGCCAATCCGGCAAGGGCGGCATCACCTACCTGTTGGAAAGCGAATACGGCATTTACCTGCCGCGCGCCCTGCAAATCGAGTTCGGCCGGTACGCCAACGATGAAATTGACCGTCTGGGCCGCGAAGTCACGGCCGCCGAGTTGCGCGAGATTTTCTGGCGGCAATACGTCAACCGTGCCACGCCGTATGCACTGGAACATTTTCACGCTGACGGCGCCAAGGGCCGGCTGCGCTGTCGGGCCACTGTCAGCGTCAGCGGCGGCAAGCGTCTGGACGTGACCGGCGAGGGCAACGGGCCGATCGCGGCGTTTGTCCAGGGACTCATCGCCAGCGGCAGCATCCCGTGCGAGGTAATCTCCTACGCCGAACACTCGCTGGGCGCCGGCTCGGAAGCCAGCGCCATCGCTTACATCCAGATTCGCGGCGCTGACGGTGACACCGCCTTCGGCGCCGGGACGGATACCAGCATTGAACTGGCCTCCATCAAGGCCGTGGTCAGCGCTTTGAACCGCCTCGGTAAGGCTTGAACTCCGGCCACGAAGGCGCGAAGACGCGAAGGATTGATTTAGTTTAAAAAAACTCCGCGTCTCTGCGTCTCCGCGGTTAATAAATTCTTCGCGCCTTCGCGTCTTTGTGGCCGGAGTTCAGGCGTTAAGGGCGCGCGCCTTGGCGACGTTGGCGACGAACTGGGCGGCCAACGCTGACAGTGACGCCCAGTCGCCCTTGGCGAGGAACTCTTTTTTCAACAGGCTGCTGCCGACCCCGACCGCGGCGCAACCGGCCTTGATGAACTCGCCGCAGTTGTTCACGTCCACGCCGCCGGTGGGGATGATTTGCAATTGCGGCATCGGCGCCCGGATGGCCTTGAGGTAGTTCACGCCGAGACCGTCAGCGGGGAAAATTTTGACGAAATCCGCGCCGTGTTCCCACGCCGTCAGCGCCTCGGTGGGTGTGTAGGCGCCGCTGACGACGGGCTTGGCGTAACGGTTGGCGGTGCGGATGATTTCTTCCTTGTACACGGGGCTGACGACGAACTGGGCGCCGGCGAGGATGGCGGCGCGGGCGGTGTCGGCGTCGAGTACGCTGCCGACGCCGAGGAAGATTTGGTCGCCGAGGGCGCGGCTGACTTCGCCGATGGCTTGCAGCGCGTTCGGCGTGGTCATGGTGATTTCCATGCCGGTCAGGCCGCCGGCGGCGAGGGCTTTGGCGATGTCGAGCAGTTGCGCGGAGGAGTTGGCGCGAATGACGGCGACGACGCCGGGATTTAACAGACGGTGGATGGCGGCTTGCTTGGTCATAAAATTAAAATTCCCAGCCGATGATATTGATGCCACCATAGGGTTTCGGGTCCTCATGGTCAGCGGGCGCGGGGTTAAGGACCTGGCTGGCGGTGACGTTGTGGCGGCCGTCGCCGGCGGACGGCGGGGCGAGGGGGTTGAGGACTTGCAGGCCCTGCGCGGAAATCATGATGACGACGCCGGTGGCTTTGGGCGGCAACGGCTGGCCGGGGGCGGGGCGGGCGGCGGCTGGTTGCGCCGGAGTCGCGCCGGGCCGCGGGGTGGCCTGGAAGTTTTGCGCCCACGCGGGGGCCGTGAGCAGGGCGAGGGTCAACAGCAGGGTCAGTCGTTGGTGCATGGGTTGAATATGGGGGGCAAATCGTTGACTGTCAAACATGGGAATTTATTCACCACGAAGACACGAAGGCACGAAGAGTTTTTTTACAAGGAGGACATGGAGGAATTGGAGGGTGGCGGTTGATGGCTGCAAACCTTCCTCCAATAACTCCAGGTCCTCCTTGTAAAAAAATTTTTCCTCCTTCGGGTCTTCATGGTATCCTGCCGACTTATGATCGCCTCTCCTTTCGACCATCAAATGCTGACGGCGTTGATGGCCAATGTCCCCGACCCGGTGTATTTCAAGGATCTGGACGGGCATTTCCTGTCGGTCAACCAGGCTTGCTCCCACCATCTCGGCACTGACGATCCGGCGCTGTGCCTCGGCAAGACCGACTTTGATTTTTTCCTCCAGGAGCACGCCGAGGAGGCGCTGGAGGATGAACAATGGGTCATCAGCACCGGCCAGCCGCTGATCGCCAAGTTGGAAAAGGAAGTCCTGCCCAGCGGCCGCGTCAAATGGGTGTCCACCACCAAGATTCCGCTCAAGGACACCAACGGCAAGGTCATCGGCACCTGCGGCATCTCGCGCGATGTCACCGACGAGCATGAAAAAAGCGAGCAGTTGCGCGAGTACGCCGAGCAATTGGCCGCGAAGCAAAACCAAATGGAAGAGGAATTGAGTTTCGCCATGGAAATCCAGCAGGCCCTGCTGCCGCAGGATTACGCCACCCTCCCGCCCGGCGCGCCGCCGGAGCAGTGCGCGATGCTGTTCACCCACCGCTACCTCCCCACCGGCCGGGTCGGCGGCGATTTTTTCAGCCTGCTCCCCATCAGCGAGCAGACCGCCGGCATCATCCTGTGCGACGTCATGGGCCACGGCGTCCACGCGGCGCTGATCACCGCCATGCAACGCATCATTGTCGATGAAATGATTCCCCAGGCCAACCACCCGACCTTGTTCCTGGAAGGGCTTAACCGCCGGCTGCACCAAATCCTGCGCCGCCTGCCCACGCCCGTGTTCATCACGGCGTGTTACGTCACCGTTGACACCGCCGCCCGCCGCCTCCGCTTCGCCAACGCCGGGCACCCGCAGCCCCTGCACGCGCGGCAGCACGGCGGGACGGTCGAGTTGCTCGGCAACCGCACCTTCACCACCTCCCTGCCGCTGGGGATGATTGAGGACCCGGTTTATCCCACGCTGGAAACCGATTTTGCCGCCGGCGACAAATTATTCATGTTCACCGACGGTTTGTGCGACCTGGACGCTGAGGATGAGGTCAAGAATCTCGACCATGAAGCCCTGCTCGGGCTGGTCAAGGACTGTGCCGCCCTGCACGACGTGGAATTTCTCGACGCGATCATCAGCGCCGTCAAAGCCCGGACTGGCAAACAGTCCTTCCTGGACGACCTCTGCTTGCTGTGTGCGGAGTTTAAGGGGTAGAGCTTCATTAACGCAAAGGCGCAAAGGCGCAAAGAGGCAAAGGAACAAAGAAGTTTTTTGGTTTCCCTCCTTGCATAATTACATAAGGCGTTCATTTCCAACTGGTTTGCTATAGCATCTAGCGCGGCTGCTAGACCGTCTAGCACGGCTGCTAGACCGTCTAGCGCGGCTGCTAGACCGTCTAGCGCGACCGCTAGACCGTCTAGCGCGGCTGCTAGACCATCTAGCGCGACCGCTAGAGCGTCTAGCGCGGCTGCTAGACCATCTAGCGCGACCGCTAGACCGTCTAGCGGAATCATTGAAACGAGCGCGACATCAACGCAGCGCTCTTAATGTTAAGAAGACGGTCTATCGGCCCGTCAATTTTGCCTTTTGCCTTGTAGTTTTGAGCTTTGAGCTTTGAGTTTTGAGATAGAGTTGGTCGAGCTTAAGCTCAACCAACTCAATCCTCCACCCCCGCCCAGGAACGGCGCACCTTTTGCAAGCCCTTGAGCAGCTTCTCGTCGATTTTCAGCGGCTGCTCCGGCGGCGGGCCGAAGGTATAGGTCACCAGCAGCGTGTCCGATTCCACCCACGACGGCTGCAAGGTGTCAACTTCAACGTAGGCCGCGCGGTTGCCGAGCTGATAGACGTGGTATTTGCGGCCCTTCCGGGTTTGCTCGCCCTGGTAGGTGTCGGCGGTGATCCAGTCCAATTCCCCAAGGTCCCGCTGGTCGGCAACGCTGCCGGCGTCGCCGATGTCGTAGGTGGTCGGGTTGTAGGAGCGGCGCACGAAGCGCATGCCGCCGTAACGCCAGACCTCGGTGAAGGTGTCGTTGTTGAAGTAACGGGTGTCCCGGCGGATGGTGCCGGTCTGGACGGCTTCCAGCTTGATGGTCTTCGGCCGGGAATTGAAGAACTCGCGCGCGGCCCGGTTCGGCTGCTGGTCCTTGGCGCCGGCGGGCGGCTCCTGGTATTCATACTCGGCGACGAAGGTGAAATCATCGCCCAGTTGCCCGCGGTAGAGGGGCTTGGGCGGGACGGGCTTGGCTTTGGTTTTGTCAGCGTCAGCGGCGGGGGCGGTGACGGCGAGGAGCAGGACGCAACACTTCATCAACGCAAACCACTTAAGCCATCGCGCAAACATAATCCTCACTCCAGCACCGGTTCCAGTTGTTGATCCACAATCTCGCCGGTAAACCGGTCAATGGCGACATGCAGCCAGTAATGTTTTTCTCCCTCGACGGTGAAATCCTCCAGCCGGGTGGTGTTGGCAACGTAGCGGCCGGCCTGGACGATGATGTCGATGAGCAAATTCCAGGTGCGGGTCTGGGCCACGTCGGTGATGGCGCGCAGCACCGCCTCGCGCCGGTTCTTGTCCGCGGGGAAGCTGGCGTTGACGGTGTCCTGGCCCAGGGCGTCCTTGGGCAACAGTGCCGGCAGGCCGCCGAGGCTGTCCAGCGGTTCGGCGGCGATTTGTTGCCACACGGCTTTGGCCAGATCAGCGGTCTCGCTGCTGGAAAACACCTCGCTGACGCTGGCGGTGCCGGAACGGAAGGTGTCGTAGTTTTTCGCGGCCTGGGAAATGAGCGCGGAGAACACCGCCGCGCCGTCGTCGCTGACGGCGTCGCGAGCGGCGCTGTTGAGGTTGATTTTGCCGGCCACGAAGTCGGGTTGCGCGCTGGTGTCCGGTTGGCCGTTGCCGAGGTAAAAAACATCCAGCAAGCCGCTGTCGGCGCTGTTGGCGGCGTACAGGTTCAGCGTCTTCCACGGGTCGTCGCGATACACGAAGCCCAGCTCCGCCACGCTGCGGAAGCGGCGGTTGAGCACGATGGGGCGCTGGTTGGCGTTCTTGGCGGAGGTCAGCGGAGTGTATAACGGGGAATCGTTCAGGTCGCCGCTGATGGTGTCCGCGCTACGCACCACGTAATCGCGGTCGGAGTAATAAGTGTCGCTGGTGCGGCGGTTGACCGCCCAGTAGCGCGGGCTTTTGCGGGTGTCGGCGCCATCATTGTAAGCGCCGACCATGCGGTCGAAGATGAAATGCGGGCCGAGGCTGCCGTTGCTATAGGGGAGCCGGTCAACGGCGGCCTCGACATTGCTGAAGTTGTCCGCCAGCACCGGCCGGCCGGTCAGATACAGATTGGTGCGGGAGGAACGCGGGTCGGCGAGGAAGAAGGCCAGCGTCTCCCAGGTGTTGTCGCGCAGTTGGTTGGCTTTCGTCATCCGGTGGTGGAGGTTTAACACCGTCGCCAAGTCCGCTAACTTCCCCACCGTACCATAGGGGACATTGCCTTTCTCATTATCCCTATAATAGTAATACGACGGCACGTAGGTGGTGTCCCAATTCACGCCCCACACCTCGGTATCGCCTTCCTCAACGTGCATCCCGCCAAGCTCCCCGTTCACGACCAAGCTGCGAAAGGTCTGGTAGGTATGCCATTCGCCGAGTTGGTTGGGGTTTTCATATTGCAACGACAGCACAATCGGCCCGCCGTTCGCCTCGTCGGAAGCCACATCATAGCTGCTGTAATACCTCCCTTTAACGCCCCCCGTGCCCAAGGGCGGATAATTGGCCTCGCTGCTGTTATGGGACCAATAATACCCCTGGTCAGCGTCGGGATCATCATGGCGGTATTTGCCGTCGCTGGTCTTAAACAGTTCCTTGGTCGCGGGAATGATGAATGGATTCAGCGGCGAATAGATATAGCCGAGGTAAATGCCCGCCCGCTTCCAGCCTAAATCCGATTTGAACAGGCCGTAGTTATGGTTCATGTTGGCGCCGCCGCCGTAGGCGTACTGGGTGAACGCCCGGTCGGGATCCAGCGTGGCCGGCGCGGCAAAGTAATCGTAATCGGCCAGACGGAACCCGATCCACGCCGGCCCGGTCGGCCACTCATAGGCGGTGTTAATCTTGGCGGGGCGCACCGACTGGTCGGCGCCCCGGAACTCCCGCCCGGCATAGAATCCGGCGCCATTGTTTCTGGAAAAATCATGCTGATACATGAGAATCTTGCCGCTGGTGGCGATGATGCGCAGATTGGCGGGCCGCTGCCCACTGTTAGCGTTCCGCAGGTCGCTGGCGTTGGCGTGGGGATTCCACAAGGCGAATGTCATCCATGAATTGAGAAACACTTGGAACTCGTTGGGGAAGGTGCCATTGCTGACCCCGGCATTGGGCGACACCCGCAGCGTGCTGATGCCGATGCTCCAGATGCACGGCAGGTTTTCCACCCCATAAAACGCTTCCTTGCCGTGCGGATACGCGGCGGTGTCCCGGTGGCCGATGCGAATCTCCGTCGGGATGCTGTCCTGGTCCCACTGGTCGATGATATTCGCGCCGATTTGCAGGATTTGATACTTCTCCTGCGCGTACACCAACGCCAGCCCCGTGGGCGAGCCGGCGGCGACTTCCTCCGCGCGGCCGGTCATGGCAAACACCGTGCCGCCACCGTAAGCCATGTTCGCATTGTTAAAATAACGCCAGTCCTGGAACCAGTCCGGGCGGACCGTGCGCAAATACTCGCCCATGTCCAGCGGCATGTTGCCGTTATCGGGCGTGGAGTAGCGCTTGTTGTCGTAATTGCCGGTGACCAACCCCAGACCGCCGCGTAGAATCCCGGCCTGGAGCAGTTCAAAAAAGTCCGGCTCGCGCCGTTCATCCTCCGGCAAGTCGGCGACTTCCTGCAAGGTGAGGATTTTCACCCGACCGTCAGCGGTGTAGCCGCCGTGGTCGTACACCCAGGCGCCGCCGATGCTGATGCCCTTCCGCACAGCGTCAGCGGGCACCCGCCGCAGGCCGAAGTTTTTGTAAATATCCTCCGCCGTGACCCCCTCCGGCAGTTGGCCGTCGAAACGAATCCAGTCCACCTTGGCGAGGTCGAAACGGTGCTTGACCAGCGGCTCGCCTTCCTTGGCCAACTGACCGTCAAGCCGCTTAAAAGAGCCGCTGACGGTGACGTTGGGGAAGAAACGGTTGAAGGCGTCCGCGTGGTTGCGATTGTCCTTGTAAGCATAGGACGGCCGCGTGCCGGTGTCGGGATTGGGCTGCGCCTCGGTGGACGTGTTGGAACCGCTCCACGCGCCACCGTCAGCGGCGTTGTGCGCCGGCCCCCACGACGGGGAATTTTTGGCGCGGGAGAAGGTGGTGAAGTAGGGCGTGAATTGCGTAATCCCCAGCTTGTCGCTGGCTTGCAGGAAATCCTGGCGGCTGATGAACGCGCTGTCACCGTCAGCGGCCTTGAGGAACCCGCTGGCGAGGGCGGTGTCCTTGAGATAGTTGTCGTATTTCTCGGCGTCTTCCGCGGTGGTTTTGTTGCGGTATTCCCGAATCAGCGTGTCAATCACCTCCTCGCTCAAACCGATTTGGGACAAGTCGGCGTAACCCAGGCTGCCTTTGCGGGCGACATGGTCAGTGTCGCTGCTGTCGGGATAACCGGCGGCGTTGATGTCCAGCAACCCGCCGGTGTCATACACCACGTAGGCATAGCGACCGACAATGTAGTCGGGATTGGTGCCGCTGGTGTCGGTCATGGCGGGAGTGATGGTCGTGGCGGCGGCCGGGCCGGAACGGGTCAGCAACACCCATTGCGGGTCAATGGCGACGGGCAGGGGGACAAAACCGGTTTTATTCCAGCGGTTATGGTCGATGTAACGCCCGTTGCGCGCGGCGGCGGTGGTGCTGACAGTGACAGCGGGGGTGCCGCCGTTGTTGACGAAGGCGCCCTGAGTGCCGTTGCGCCACAATTCGGTGGTCGCGGAACTCCATTTAATCAGGTTGAAGGGCTTGTCGCCGCTGATGTTGACATCATCGAGCATACTGTAGGGCAGCATGTTTTGCGGCGCGCGCGGCTCGTAAGCCCCCGTGCCGCTGACCGTGGCGATGGTGGAACCAGCCACGATTTCCGCGATGAAATCGGCCTTGACGAAATCCAGGGCGCTGAGCGCCAGAATGTTGGCGCGGGCCTGACTGGCGCTGGAAAAGGAAATTTGGCGATTCAGCCGCGCCTGGCCGAAAAACGCCAGCACCACCAGCGTAATCAGCAGCAGCGAGAACAGCGCCACAATCAGCGCCGCGCCACGCCGGCCGCCGGAACGGGGCAACTTGCCTGTGCTCGTCAAGTCATGAATGCGGCGTATCATACAAAATATTTTTCTTACCTTCCGCCACCATCACCACGGCAAAAGATTTGAATTTTTTACCCAATGCTATGAATACTGCTACTAAGCAGAGTTGTCTAGAAAATTTTTCTCGCGCCGGGATTCGCCCGATTCCCCGCCGCGAGAGGGAAAGCGAAATGCCATGTAATAATGTTGAACCCCGCCGGCGGATTCGTTAGGGTATGGCTAATAATGGTTTGCCAAGCCCAGCCACATCGTTTCCATGTCACCGTCAGCGGTCGGCCGGTTCTTGAATTTCAAAAAAGGGAAAATTAGCAAATGACTCCTGAGCCTTCTCACAACATCCAGGTAATCTTCTCGAATGAACAGCAGAATGTCCGGATTCCGGCAAAGCTTTATCTGTTTCTCCGCCGCGCCTGCCAGGACATTTGGGCGCAGGAGCAGTTCACCGGGTCTGCCAGGATCTGCATTCGTTTAATCGACGACCAAATTATGCAGCGTCTGAATTTGGCGCACCGGGGGATTGATGCCGCTACGGACATGTTGATCCTCCCGACGGGGAAGAACGGCGTTTATGATCAAGACCTCGATACCGGGGCGCTGATTTTGGGCGATATTGTGCTCTCGCTGCCGCGCGCGCTGCACCAGGCAAAGCTCGATGGACATAGCCCCCAACAGAGGCTGGCTGCTTTGACGGTGCATGCCATGCTACACCTGCTCGGCTACAACCACGAAACCGGCGGGCCGGAAAGCGTCCGTCTGCGCGAAAAAGAGGCCGGCATCCTCAGTCAACTGGAGCGACCGCTGAGCCTCAAACACCATGCATAGGCCGTCTAAGCGGCCTTTGTTGGCGGATCGCTTGCGCCCCGGCGGGGTTTTATCTGTAAAAATCCGTGTCAAGTTTTGACCTTTATGGATTACGGGATAAAGAGCTTTTCGTGGCTGGCGGCGCTGCTGGTGTGCGGCTTGTTCTTCGCGCTCGGCGCGCGCGGGCTGAACGAGCCGGACGAGGGCCGCTACGCCAACATGGCGGGGGAAATCCTGGAGGACGAGGGGCACGGTTGGCTGGATCCGGTGCTGTCGGACGTGCATCATTATGACAAGCCGCCGATGATTTACTGGGTGACGGCGCTGAGCATCAGGACCTTCGGTTACGGCGAGGCGGCGACGCGGCTGCCGTCGGCGCTCGGCGCGGTGCTGGCATTGGCGGGCCTGGGGTGGGCGGCGTGGCGTTTGCATGGCGGCCGGGCGGCCTGGTGGACGCTGCTGGTGTGCGGCACCATGCTGCAATTCTGGACCCTGGCGCGCTGGCTGACGCCGGACATGTTGCTGACTGGCTGGGTGACGCTGGCCATCGCCCTGTGGGTGGAATGCCGTCGGCGCGGCGGCGCTTGGCGCTGGTGGCTGGCATCGTTGTTTTGCTGGGCGGCGGCGTGGTGGACCAAGGCGACCCTGGCGCTGGTGCCGCTGCTCGGCCTGTATGTGGCGCTGCTGGTGACCGGCGACCGCGCGGGGCGGCGGGCGTTGCGGTTCCCGCTGCTGGTGCCGGCGATTATTTTGCTCGGCGCACCGTGGTACCTGCTGATGATGCGGGAACATCATGACTTGGTGCATTTTTTCTTCGGGCGCGAACTGGCGGGACGGATGACGGGGCACGCTGACGGTCGCCACGGGCCGGTGTATTATTATGCGATGATCTCGGCGCTGGGCTGGCTGCCCTGGTGGCCGTGGGCGGTGGTGGCGATGAAATTCAAAAACCGGGAGCCGGGCTGGTGGCGGCGCGCGCCGGAGTTGTGGCTGATCGTCAGCGGCCTGCTGGTGTTCACACTGACGTCGTCCAAGCTGCCGACATACACGCTGACGCTGGCCCCGTGGGCGGCGCTGGGGATGGCGCGATTGATTGTCCCGCTGACCGGGCGGCGCCCGTTGCGCGCGGCGCTGCTGCTGACCGCCGGCGCGTGGCTGGCGCTGCTGCTGACGGCGAGCGTGCTGGTCACGCGCTACGAATCGCAATTGGGGCGCAATTCGTCATTGCGGGAAGTGTCGGCATATCTGGCCAAACATGGCGCGCAACGGATTTACGCTGACAGGTACTGGCCGGGCCTGGAGGTGTATTTTGGCGAGGAAGTGTATTACGTCACCGACCGGAGTTTGTTGCAAACCAAGGCTGACACTAACCTTGCGGCGGACTCGGCGCACTTTGTGAGTCCGCGCCAATTCACGGAATTGCCAGCGTCAGCGTATGCCGGGGCGTGGTTCGTGCATTACCGCCGGCAACAAGATTCCCCGCTGACCGTGCAGCCGACCACGGTGATAATCGGTGATTTTGAGTTGTGGCCCCTGTCCAGGTGACGCTGACGGTGGATGACGGTGGACCGGCCTGATTCTTACGTAAGAATTAGGCCGGTTGATAAAACTAAGCGGCAGCGCCGAGCAATTTGGTGCGGACGCTGGCCAACGCGTAATCGCGGTTGAGTTTGGCGATGAAATCCACCGTGATGCCCTTCGGACAGGCGGACTCGCAGGCATAGGTGTTGCTGCACGAACCGAAGCCCTGGGCGTCCATCGTTTCCACGATCGCCAGCACCCGGCGGTCTTTTTCCGCCTGGCCTTGCGGCAGCAGGTTGAGATGGGCGGCCTTGGCCGAGGCAAACAGCATGGCGGCGCCGTTCTTGCAGGAGGCCACGCACGCGCCGCAACCGATGCAGGCCGCCGCGTCCATGGACAGGTCGGCGCTGACCTTCGGCACCGGAATCGAGTTGGCGTCGGGCGCCGAACCCGTGGAAACCGAAATGAACCCGCCGGCCTGGATGATGCGGTCGAAGGCCGAGCGATCCACCACCAGATCCTTCAGCACCGGAAACGCCTTGGAACGAAACGGCTCGATGGTAATCACGTCGCCGTCCTTGAAGCTGCGCATGTAAGTCTGGCAGGACGCCACGCGATATTCGGGCCCGTGCGGCTCGCCGCCGATCATCAGCGAGCAACTGCCGCAAATGCCCTCGCGACAGTCGTGCTCAAAGGCGATCGGTTCCTTCCCGGCCTGAATCAATTCCTCGTTGACCTCATCCAGCATCTCCAGAAAAGACATGTTGGGATTGAGTTCCTTGGCTTCGTATTCTTCAAAACCGCCCGATTGCTGCCCCGACGCCTGGCGCCAGACTTTGAGTTTGACGTTCATTTATAACTCCGTGTTGCGAGTTTGACTTCTTCGTAATTCAACATTTCCTTGTGCAAGACCGGCGGCGCGCCGACCCCCTTGAACTCCCATGCGGCGACATAGGCGAACTTGTCGTCCTGCCGCAACGCCTCGCCGTCCTCGGTCTGGTATTCGCTGCGGAAGTGACCGCCGCAGGATTCCTCGCGGTGCAGGGCGTCCTGGCAAATCAATTCGGCCAGTTCAAGGAAATCGGCCACCCGGCCCGCTTTTTCCAGCGCCTGGTTGAGATCCTCGCCCTCGCCGGTGACCTTGGCGTCGCGCCAAAAGGCCTCGCGAATCCGGGGAATTTCACGCAACGCCTGCTCCAAGCCGTCCTTGTCGCGCGCCATGCCGCATTTTTCCCACAGCAAATTGCCGAGTTCCTTGTGGAAGTCGCTGACCGTGCGCTGGCCGTTGATGTCGAGCAATTTCTTGATGCCGGCCCGCACGTCGGCGACCGCTTGCGCGCTTTCGACACCGTCAGCGGCCGGACGTTTTTCTTGCTGCGCGGCCAGGTAGTTGTTGATGGTGTTCGGAATGACAAAATAACCGTCCGACAAGCCCTGCATCAGCGCGCTCGCGCCCAGGCGGTTCGCGCCGTGGTCGGAGAAATTCGCCTCGCCGAGCACGAACAGGCCGGGCAGGTTGCTCATCAAGCCGTAGTCAACCCACAGGCCGCCCATCGTGTAGTGAATCGCGGGATAAATCCGCATCGGCACCCGGTAGGCGTCCTCGCCGGTGATTTCCTTGTAGATGTCGAACAGGTTGCCGTAACGCTCCTCGACTTTGTGCTGGCCGAGCCGCTGGATGGCCTCGCTGAAATCCAGATACACGCCGCGCCCGCCCGGGCCGACGCCGCGCCCGTCGTCGCACGCTTCCTTGGCGGCGCGTGACGAGATATCGCGCGGGGCGAGATTGCCGAAGCTCGGGTACTTGCGCTCCAGATAATAATCGCGGTCCGCCTCGGGAATGTCGTTCGGGTGCTTGCCGCAATCCTCCCGGCGCTTCGGCACCCAGACCCGGCCGTCATTGCGCAACGACTCGGACATCAGCGTCAGCTTCGACTGGTAATCGCCCGACCGCGGGATGCACGTCGGGTGAATCTGCGCGTAACACGGATTGGCAAACAAGGCGCCCTTTTTGTGCGCGCGCCAAATCGCGGTGGCGTTGGACTGGCGGCCGTAGGTGGAAAGATTCCAGCAATTGCCGTAACCGCCGGTGGCCAGCACCACCGCGTCAGCGGTGTGCGCCTTGATTTCGCCGGTGGCGAGGTTGCGGGTGACGATGCCCTTGGCGTGGCCGTTGACCACGATCAGGTCGAGCATCTCGTGCCGATTGAACATCTGCACCGCGCCGAGGCCGATTTGGCGGCTCAACGCCTGGTAAGCGCCCAGCAACAGCTGCTGCCCGGTCTGGCCGCGCGCGTAGAAAGTCCGCGACACCTGCGCCCCGCCGAAGGAGCGGTTCGCCAGCGTCCCGCCGTATTCGCGCGCGAACGGCACGCCCTGCGCGGCGCACTGGTCGATGATGCTGACACTGACCTCGGCGAGCCGGTGGACATTGGACTCACGCGCGCGGAAATCGCCGCCCTTGACCGTGTCGTAAAACAACCGGTACACGCTGTCGCCGTCGTTCTGGTAATTCTTGGCCGCGTTGATGCCGCCCTGCGCCGCCACGCTGTGCGCGCGCCGCGGGCTGTCGTGGTAGCAATACGCCTTCACCTTGTAACCCAGTTCCGCCAGCGTCGCCGCCGCCGAGGAACCCGCCAGGCCGGTGCCGACGACGATGATTTCAAATTTGCGTTTGTTGGCCGGGTTGACCAATTTGGAATGGCGAATGTATTCGCTCCATTTTTGCGCCAAAGGCCCGCTGGGGACATTACCGTTGAGTTCCATACAATTTATCTCTCGAAAATCAGGCAATCAATTTGAAGTACACCGCCGCGGGCACCGCCGCCATGCCGGCGAACACCACCAGCGCGAACCCCACCGCCGCGCGGTCAATCAGCCAGGCGGAACGCCGGTTGCGCAAGCCGAGCGACTGGCACATGCTCGACACGCCGTGGCTCAAATGCCAGCTCAGCAGGGCCACGCCGAGCACATAGAACAGCGACACCCAGCCGTTGGAAAAACCCTCGAGCACCATCCGGTACACATCCGGCTGGCCGCCGGCGTCCAGCAGCGTGTCAAATTCGGGATTGGTCGTGTGCGCCGTGAAGTGCAGCAAGTGATATATCGCGAACACCGCCACCACGAGGCCGCCGACAATCATCGTGCGCGACGCGTAGCTGGCCGCGCTCTTTTCCCGCGCGTACGCCACCGGCCGCGCGCCCCGGTTTTCCAGCGTCAGCGCGAGGGCCACCAGCACGTGTACCGCCACGATGCCCAGCATCGCCAGACGGAACCCCCACAACAATTCGGGCGAAATCTTCAGGAAGTGCGCGTAACCGTTCAGCGCGTGCTCGCCGAGAAAGATTTGCAAATTCCCCAGCATGTGCACCGTGACAAAGGCGACCAGCAACACCCCGCTGACGCCCATGAGGATTTTTTTGCCGACGGAAGAAGTAACCACCTGTAATAGAGCTTTCATATCTGGTAAATCGGTCTCAATTCCCCATCACGCTAGAGACTGTTTGGCAGATGTCAAAAAAACATTGCAAATTTTTGCCAGCATTCGCAAAGAGCCGGGTTTCAGGATTAAAGCAGTTGGCCACAGAGAGCCACAGAGCAGGCACAGAGTTCCACAGAATTTTTCCCTGTGGCGCTCTGTGCCTGCTCGGTGTAACTCTGTGGGCGGTTTTTAGAATTGATGACGGTAGCCGGCGGTTAGTCCCCAAGGCTTGTCATACTTATCACCAAAGCTCGCCTCGTAGTCGAGGTGGAGTTGGTTGTTGGTGTCGAGTTGCCAGATGATACCGCCGCCTATTTCAGCACGGGCACCGTCAGTGTTGGCGCGGGTGGATTGGTAGCCATTTCTGATAGTGCCGCCGCTGCTGATGGTTTCGACGCCGCTGATCTTCACGTAGGGTTGTAACGCGCCGCTGTTGGTGAGGTTGATGGGGCGACCGAACACGCTGCCGATGCGCAGTTGCAGGGCGTCGAGGTCTTGGGCGCTGATGGTCAGCGGGCCGGCGGTGTAATTCTCGGCGAGGATGTGGAGGTAGTTGACTTGGAACTGTGGCTCGATGAACCAGCCGTCAGTAAATG
>JAISBF010000124.1 GCA_031266335.1 Verrucomicrobiales bacterium | reverse complement strand
GCGTGGACGGCCATCATTGTGCTGGGGCTCATCACGTTTTCGCTGTTCCGCGAGGGGTTGGGGTTTTTCCCGCAGCATTATCGTAATTTGGAGATTTACCGGCTGGCGGGGCTGGAGTTTGTGGATATCGCGCGCGACCAGGGGGACGCTTACGCGGCGTTGACGCGGCATTTGCAGGCGGTGCGGCAGCGGCACGCGGACAGTGTGGAGTTGGCCGCGTTGGCCGCCGGGTTTGACGCGGCGGGGGAGCCGCTGCGGGAGTGGCTGGACCGGTGGTCGCGGCATTGCGCGGCGGTGAAGGAGCGCTGGAGCGTGGCGGAGGAAAACCGGGCGGCGCGCGCGCTGTTGCTCAAGGCGGGGCTGACGGAGGAGGCGCGTGAGTTGGAGGTTGAGCAAATTGATTTCGCCAGGGAGGATGCGCCGCTGACGGTGGCGCTGGCGGAACATCACGCTGTCAGCGTGGCGCTCGCGGCGCGGGTGCGGGCGCTGCTGGCGGCGGTGGAGCAACTGCCGGACGCGCAGTTGCGGCGGGAGTTGGCGCGATTCCAGTTGGCCGGGGAAAAATACGCCGCCGCGTTGCCGCAGGTGGAGGCGCGATTGTCAGCGTGGCGGTATGACCGGCCGGTGGCGTTCTACGAGTCACTGACCAAGTTCATGCTCGGCAGCAAGTGGGTGACGCAAAGTTTTTGGCAGGATTGGTACGGTATCATCCCGCTGTTCGTCGGCTCGCTGAGCATCAGCCTGGTGGCGCTGCTGGTGGCGGTGCCGCTGGGTGTGGGCGCGGCGGTGTATGTCAATCAAATCGCCACCACGCGCGAGCAGCGGCTCATCAAGCCGTTCATCGAGTTCATCGCCGTCGTGCCGTCGGTGGTGCTCGGCTTTTTCGGCGTGGCGGTGCTGGGCGAGGCGTTGCGGGTGCTGTCGGGCTGGCCGGGCCTCGCGTGGGTGCCGGGGTTCCCGTTCCCGGAGCGGCTGAACATCATCACGGCGGGGCTGTTGCTGGCGCTGATGGCGGTGCCGAGCATCTTCACGTTCGCCGAGGACGCGCTGAACAACGTGCCGCAGGCGTACCGCGAGGCGTCGCTGGCGCTGGGGTCGAACCGCTGGCAGTTGATTTGGCAGATTATGATTCCGGCGAGTTTGTCGGGCATCATCTCGGCGGTGTTGCTGGGCCTGGGGCGCGTGATTGGCGAGACGATGGTGGTGTTGTTGTGCGCGGGGAACCGGATTCAGCTTCCCGATTTCAGCGCGGGCCTCGCGGTGATTTTCCAGCCGGTGCATACGATGACGGGCCTCATCGCGCAGGAGATTCCCGAAGTGGTGAAGGGCGGGTTGCAATACCGCGCGCTGTTCATGGTGGCCATCGTGTTGTTTTTGATTGCGTTGCTGATTAACTACGTGGCGCAGATTTTCGTGCGAAAATACAAACTTGCGGCGGGATAAAATGAACCGCCGTAAAAACTGTATCTTTTGCCGCGTTGCGTTATCCTCGGCGCATGTCATCACAACCAGATTGGGCCGCCCGGCTCGTCAAACTGCTCTCCCAACCCGATTACCGTCCGCTGAATCTTGACGCCATCGCCCGCCGATTGCGCGTCGGCGGCCAGTTGCGCGAGTCACTGTCAGCGGCGTTGCGCGAGCTTGAATTACAGGGCCGGGTGGCGCGCATCCGCAAGGATTGCTGGGTGCTGCCCACGGAGGCCGACCTGGTGACCGGCGTGATTACGTTCAACGCCAAGGGCTTTGCCTTCCTGATTCGCGAGGACAAGGGTGACGACCTGTACATCGCGGCCGAGGACACCGGCACCGCCATGCATCAGGACACCGTGGTCGCCCGCATCACGCAAGGCACCGGCAAATTCGCCGGCAAACCGCAGGCCCGGGTCATCCGCATCCTGAAACGCCGCCACACCACGCTGGTCGGCACTTTGGAAAAATCCGGGCGCTTCCATTACGTCGTGCCCGCTGATCCCCGCTATATCCAAAACATTTATGTTCCGGCCCCCGCGCCGGGGGATGCGGTCCCCGCCGCGGTCGGCGATGTCGTGGTGGTCAAGCTGGACGAATGGGTCTCGCGTCACACCAACCCGGAGGGCGACATCATCGAGCGCCTCGGCAAAAAGGGTGACCCGAACGTGGACATCATTTCCATCATTCGCAAATTCGAGCTGCCCGACGAATTCCCCGCCGCCGCGCTGGCCGAGGTCGCCAGCTTCCCCGCCGCTGACGCTGACGCGCCGTGCGCCGACCTGCCGCAGCGCCTGGACTTGCGCCGCGAACTCATCTGCACCATCGACCCCGACACGGCGAAGGACTTCGACGACGCGATTCATGTGCGCCGGCTCAATCGCGACCAGTGGGAAGTCGGCATCCACATCGCCGACGTTTCCTACTACGTCCGCCCCGGCAGCGAACTCGACCGGGAAGCCGCCAAGCGCGGCAACAGCGTTTACCTCGTCAACCAAGTCATCCCCATGCTGCCCGAGGAATTGTCCAACGGCCTCTGTTCCCTCAACCCCGACGTGGACCGCCTCACCGTCAGCGTCATCGCCACGCTGACGACGCGGGGCGAGGTGGTGAAATACCAAATCCACCGCTCGATTATTCATTCCAGGCATCGGCTCACGTACCAACAGGCGTTCGCGATATTGCAAAAGAAAAACGCTGACCATGACCTGGCGCGGATGCTGCAAGCCGCCTGGTCACTGGCAGCGACGCTGCGCAAAAAACGCTTCGCCGCCGGCGCGCTGGACCTGGAAATGCCCGAGGTCAAAGTTTATTGCAACGCGCACGGCGTCCCCACCGACATCAAAAAAGTCGAGCACGACATTTCACACCAACTCATCGAGGAATTCATGCTGCTGGCCAACGAAGTCGTCGCCACCGACTTGATGCGCGCCCGCAAGGCCGCCATCTATCGCGTCCACGAAAATCCCGACCCGGCCAAATTGCGGGAACTCCGCCAAACCCTGGCCATCCACGGCATCAAAGTCGGCGACCTGACCCAAAAGCGCGAAGTGCAAAAAGCGCTGAACCTCATCGCCGGCCGCGACGAGGCGCACGCGCTGAAAGTCGCCGTGCTGCGCTCGCTCAAGCGCGCCGCCTACGACGTGCGCCCGCTCGGCCACTACGGCCTGGCCAAGTCCAACTACGCCCACTTCACCTCCCCCATCCGCCGCTACGCCGACCTCGTCGTGCACCGCGCGCTGGAGAAAAAGCAACAGGGCCGGGGCTTCGCGTCACTGGCCGAACTGGAAAAAATCGCCAAACACATCAGCGACACCGAGCGCGTCGCCGCTGAGGCTGAGAATGAATCGGTCGAATTGAAGAAGCTGGAATTTTTCGCCAACCAACTGCGTAGCGACAAGCCGCAAAGTTTTCCCGCCATCATCATGAACGTGGAAAATTTCGGCATGTTTGTCGAACTGCCGCAGTTCTTGTTGAGCGGCCTGATTCATGTCTCCTCGCTGAAGGACGATTTCTATTACCACGACGCCGCCAGCCAGAGCTTCATCGGCAAAAAATTCAAGCGGCGTTACCGCGTCGGCCAGACCATCAAGGTCAAAGTCGCCCGCATCGACCAGATCAAGCGCCAGGTGGATTTCACCGTGGCGAAATAGTTTCAGGCGATTTTTTAAACAAAATTGAACCGCAGAGACACGGCGGCGCGGAGATTTTTTTATTAAAACTCCGCGTACTCTGCGCCTCTGCGTTGAATGTGCTTTTAGAACTGGTGCCGGTAGCCAGCGGTCAGGCCCCAGGGTTTGTCGTACTTGTCGCCGAAGGAGGCTTCGTAGTCGAGGTGGAGTTGATTGTCAGCGTCCAGTTGCCAAATGAGACCGCCACCTAACTCGGCTCTGGCACCGTCAGTGGTGGCGCGAGTGGATTGGTAGCCATTTTTGATGGTGCCGCCGCTGCTGATGGTTTCGACGCCGCTGATCTTCACGTAGGGTTGCAACGCGCCGCCGTTGGTGAGGTTGATGGTGCGGCCAAACAAAGAGCCGATGCGGAATTGCAGGGCGTCGAGGTCTTGGGCGCTGATGGTCAGCGGGCCGGCGGTGTAATTCTCGGCGAGGATGTGGAGGTAGTTGACTTGGAACTGTGGCTCGATGAACCAGCCGTCAGTAAATG
>JAISBF010000116.1 GCA_031266335.1 Verrucomicrobiales bacterium | reverse complement strand
GCGCAGGCTGCTTGATAAGTTATGGCATTGATTCCCGCAAGAGTAAAATATCGCAAGACGCAGCGCCGCAGCCGCAAGGGCGACGCGACGCGCGGCACCACGCTGGCGTTCGGTCAGTTCGGATTGCAAACGCTGGAGCGTTTTTGGCTGACCAACACGCAGATTGAGGCCGCCCGTGTGGCGCTGACGCGCAACATGAAACGCAAGGGCCGGCTGTGGATTCGCGTGTTCCCCGACAAGCCGGTGACGGCGCGTCCGCCGGAAACCCGCATGGGCAAGGGCAAGGGCCAACCGGAATATTGGGTGGCGGTCATTCGTCCGGGCAACGTGTTGTTTGAACTGGATGGGTTGTCTGAGACTGTGGCGAAGGAGTCGCTGCGCTTGGCGGCGACGAAGCTGCCGATGAAGACCCGTTTTATCACCCGCAACAGGAAGATTAGCGCATGAAAATCGCCGACGTAAAAGCATTGAGTGATGCCGAGTTGCACGCTCGCATCACGGAATTGAAGCAGGAAAAATTGAATCTGCGCATCCAGCAGCAAGGCGGGCGCCTGGAGCGTCCGAGCCGCTTGACGGAAATCCGCAAGACCATCGCCCGCATCCGCACGGTGTTGTCGCAACGGCGGCTGGCGGTGAAATCCGCCTAACATTTGAGAGAGAGCATAACTATGAGTGAAACTGTCACGGTTAAAAAGGCGCGCAAGCAGGTGCAGGGTGAGGTCATCTCGAACAAGGCGCAGAAGACCATTGTGGTCAAGGTGACCCGCCGGGTGCCGCACCCGCGCTACAAAAAGATTGTCAATGTGTCCAAGCGGTTCTACGCCCATGACGCCAACAGTGAGGCGCAGCCGGGTGATATTGTGGAAATCGCGGAAACCCGGCCGTTGAGCAAGTTGAAACGCTGGGAACTGATTAAAATTGTGAAAGTGAAAACAGTATGATTCAGATTCGAAGCTGGGTGGATATTGCGGATAACACGGGCGCCCGCCGGGCGACCATGATCGGCGTGATTGGCAAAAAAACATCAGTGGCCCGCGTGGGCGATGTCATTACCGCCAACGTCAAGGAAGCCGCGCCCGATGGCACGGTGAAAAAGAGCGAGGTGGTGCGCGCGGTGGTGGTGCGCACCAAGCAGCCGGTGCGCCGTCCCGATGGCTCGTATTTGCGTTTCGACAGCAATGCGGTGGTCATCATTGACAAGGATTTGAATCCCCGCGGCACGCGCATTTTCGGCCCGGTGGCGCGCGAATTGCGCGAGAAGAATTTCATGAAAATCATTTCGCTGGCGCCGGAGGTATTATGAGTTTGAAAAAAAGAATCGCCATTCCCGCTAAGTATCATGTGAAAAAGGATGACGAAGTCCTCATCATCAGCGGGGCGCACAAGGGCAAGCAGGGCCGGGTGCTGCAGGTGCTGAAAAACAAGGCCCGCGTGATTGTGGAAGGTGTGAACCTGACCAAGAAGGCGGTGCGGCCGACCCAGGATCGCCCGAAGGGCGGGTTTGACGAAAAGGAAGGCACCCTGCATGTCTCGAATGTGAAAGTGGTCAAGGCCGCCGCGTTTGGCGGCAAGAAGGTTAAGGAATAACTATGAGTAATTTACTCCAAGAATACAGGGAGCAAGTGGTCCCTGCTCTGGTGAGCCAGCGTGGTTACAAGAACGTCAACCAAGTGCCGAAGCTCGTGAAAATCGTGGTCAACTGCAGCGTCGGCTCCGCCAACGATGTGAAGGCGGCGATGGAGGACGCGGTGCATGACGTGACGCTGATTACGGGCCAAAAGCCCATCCGCACCAAGTCGAAGAAGAGCATCTCGAATTTCAAATTGCGCGAGGACCAGGAAATCGGCGTGAAGGTCACGTTGCGCGGCAAGCAGATGTATGAGTTTATGCTGCGCCTGAGCCGCACCGCGCTGCCGCGTATCCGCGATTTTCGCGGCATCTCGACGCGCGCGTTTGACGGGCGCGGCGCCTATACGCTGGGCGTGAAGGACCACACGATTTTCCCGGAAATCGAGCTGGATAAAATCAAACGCAACCTCGGCATGGACGTGACGATTGTCACCACCGGCAAAAACAAGGAGGAAACCAAGGCGCTGCTGGCGCTGTTGGGCCTGCCGTTCGCCGATCGCAAGCATTAAAATTTAAAGTAACAATAGAATAGAAGCCTATGGCCAAGAAATCATGGATCGCCAAACAGAAGCGGACGCCGAAATTTTCGACCCGCAAATATAACCGTTGCGGCCTCAGCGGCCGCCGTCGCGCCTACATGCGCAAGTTCGGCGTCAGCCGCATCCAGTTCCGCGAGATGGCGTTGCGCGGCGAGATTCCCGGAGTGGTGAAGGCGAGTTGGTAAGGAGAACATTATGCAAACGGATCCTTTGGCAGATTTTTTAACCCACCTCCGCAACGCCAACCAAATCGGCCAGGCGGAAATCATGTCGCCCTACTCCCGCGTGAAAAGCGATGTGGCGGCCATCCTGATGAGAGAGGGGTTTATCCAAAACAGTGAGGTCGTCACTGACAGCGGCAAGCAGCGACTGAAACTGACCTTGAAGAACGGCTCGAAGCAAAAGGCCCTGCACGGCCTCAAGCGCGTGTCCAAGCCCGGCCTGCGGCAATACGTCGGCGCGGCGGACATCCCGCGCGTGCTCGGCGGCCTCGGGGTGGCGATTTTGTCCACCTCGAAGGGCGTGCTCAGCGGCCATGAGGCGAAAAAACAAAATGTGGGAGGCGAGCTCCTGCTCTACGTGTGGTAAAAACATATGTCAAGAATTGGTAACAAACTCATTCTCGTGCCGGACCAGGCCAAGGTCAGCGTCAGCGGCCAGCAAGTGAAAATCGAGGGGCCGAAAGGCAAACTGGAATTTGCCGTGCATCCGCGCATCGGCGTGGCGCTGACTGACAATCATCTGGTTGTCACCCGCGGTGGCGAAAGCCGACAAGACCGCTCGTTACACGGCATGACCCGCAGCATTTTGCACAGCCTGGTCGTCGGCAGCGTCAGCGGCTTCCAGAAACGACTGGAAATCCACGGGGTCGGCTTCAAGGCGGCGGTGCAGGGCCAGCAACTGAACTTGAGCCTTGGCTATTCGCATCCGATTTCATATCCTATTCCCGCCGATATCAAAATCACCGTGGCAGACGCCACCCAGATTTTGATTGAAGGCGCCGACAAGCACAAGGTCGGACAGGTGGCAGCGGACATTCGCGCCTACTATCCTCCGGAACCTTACAAGGGCAAAGGAGTGCGCTTTGCCGGTGAAAATATTCGCCGCAAGGAAGGCAAGACGGCCCAGAGCAAATAATAGCGGAGGAAATATAAGATGAAAGCATCCAGAAAAACCAAGACCTTGAAACACGCGCGGATTCACGAGCGCGTCCGCAAGAAGGTCAGCGGCAGTGGCGAGCGTCCGCGGCTGACAGTGTCCTTCACGGGCCAGCACATTTACGCGCAAATCATTGACGACACGGCGAGCAAGACCATCGTCAGCGTCAACACGACCGAAAAAGCGCTGGCGGGCGAGAAACTTACGCCGAATGTGAAGAGCGCGACGAAAGTCGGTTCGCTGCTGGCGGAGCGCGCCAAGGGAAAGAATATCAGCGCCGTGGTGTTTGACCGTGGCGGTTTACAATATCACGGCAAGGTGAAAGCCCTGGCTGACGCCGCCCGCGAAGGAGGTTTGAACTTCTAATCATATGGCTGAAGAAACGAAAAATTTAGTACCGCAGGAGGCCGCCCGTAGCGGGACTGCCGCTGGTAATGAGGCGCCAAAAACAGGCGGAGAAAACCGGAGTTTCCGTGGGTTTCAGGGTGCCGGGCGCGGCCCAGGTCGTGGCGGTCCAGGCCATGGCGGCCCGCGCGGAGCCGGTGGCGGACGCGGCCCGCGCGGTCCGCGCAGCGGGAAAAAAGAAGGCGGCTACCTTGAGTCCGGCAAAAAAGGCGAGGGCCGTGACGAGGGACGCGAGTACATTGAAAAAGTAGTGTACATTAATCGTTGCGCCAAAGTGGTGAAAGGCGGTCGCCGTTTCAGCTTCAGCGCCTTGGTGGTGGTCGGTGACGGCGCCGGCAAGGTGGGTATTGGATTCGGCAAGGCGAACGAAGTTTCCGATGCCATTCGCAAGGGCAGCGAGGATGCCCGCAAACGGCTTGAGAAAATCAGCTTGAACAAAACCACTATTCCGCATGAGGTGGTCGGTGAATTTGGCGGCGCTCGCGTGCTGTTGAAGCCCGCGTCAGCAGGCACCGGTCTCATCGCCGGCGGCGGGGTTCGCGCCATCGTCGAAGCGGTGGGCATCCGTGATTTGCTCGCCAAATCGCTTGGTTCGGGCAATCCGTCCAATGTAGTGAAGGCGGCCTTGAATGGCTTGCGCCAACTCACCTCGGTGGAGGATATTTTCAAGGTCCGCGGCAAGACGTTAAAAGTAAAGTCGCCATTGGCAGCGCCTGTCGCGACGGAATAAGGAACATAATTTTATGCAATTACACGATTTGAAACCTCGTCCGGGAGCCAGGAACCGCACCAAGCGATTGGGTTGCGGCGAAAGTTCCGGTCATGGCAAAACGTCCGGTCGCGGCCACAAGGGCCAGCGCGCCCGCAGCGGCGGCTCGGTGCGGCTCGGTTTTGAAGGCGGCCAGTGGCCGTTGTACCGCCGCATTCCGAAACGTGGCTTTAACAATAACGCCTTTACCATCCGCCTGGCCCCGGTGAATCTGGCAGCGTTGAATATATTTGATGACGGCGCGCTGGTTGACGCGGCGGCATTGCGAGCCAAGGGGTTGGTCAGCGGCAAATGGGACGGCATCAAAATTCTCGCTGCCGGCGAGCTCAAGAAAAAACTCACCATCAGCGTTGAAGCCGCGAGCGAGGCGGCAAAAGCCAAAATCACTGCCATTGGCGGAAAATTGAATTTGCCCGCTGACAGTGGCGCGAAAAAATAAATTGAATTGTTGTCATGGTCAGCGCCTTTCTCAACTGTTTTAAAATTCCCGAATTGCGGCAACGTTTGTTGTTTACGTTGGCGCTGCTGGTGATTGTGCGCTTGGGTGCCGCCATTCCCTGCCCGGGCATTAACCCGGCGGTATTGGCGGAATATTTCAAGAGCATCGTTGACCAGGGCGGGCAGGGCGATTTGATCGGCATGGTGAACTTGTTCAGCGGCGGCGCCTTGGAAAATTGCGCCATTTTTTCGCTGACCATCATGCCCTATATCAGCGCCAGCATTATCATGCAACTGGCCGTTGGCGTGATTCCCTCGCTGGCCAAGACGGCCCGCGAGGAAGGCGGTCGGCAAAAAGTTTCACAATACACCCGCATCGGCACCTTGATTTTGTGTGTAATTCAGGGTTATTTGCTGGCGGTCAGCTTTGAGAGTCCGGAACGCATTCAATTGCTGGGCGGCATTGATCAGGTTATTGCCAAAATGGGGCCGCTGGTGGCGGATCCCGGTTGGTTTTTCCGTTTTACCACGGTAGTGACGCTGACCGCCGGAACCATGCTGTTGATGTGGCTGGGCGAACAGATTACCGACAAGGGTATTGGCAATGGCATTTCGCTGGTCATCACCGTTGGCATTGTCGCGCGCCTGCCCGCCGCGCTGGCGACCATGTGGGACAAGATTCATCCCCCGGCCGGGCAGAGCGGCATGAGTCCGCTGGTGGTGGTGCTGCTGCTGGCGTTCCTGTTTTTGGTGATTGCCGGCACGGTGATGATTACCCAGGCGATGCGCAAAGTGCCGGTGCAATACGCCCGTCAAGTGCGCGGTAACAAGGTGTACGGCGGACAAAGCTCGTTCCTGCCGCTGAAGGTGAACTACAGCGGCGTGATGCCGATTATTTTCGCCAGTTCGATTATCACTTTCCCGGCGGTATTTTTAGGATTGATGTTCCGCGACAATAAATTTGCCGCGTGGATTCAGGCCAATCTTGGCAGCCACGGCCTGCTGTATCAGGTTTTATACGCGTCGATGATTTTCTTTTTCTCCTATTTCTGGGTGGCGATGGTGTTCAATCCGACACAAATCGCCGATGACATGAAAAAGCACGGCGGTTTTATTCCGGGGGTTCGTCCTGGCACCTCGACCGCGCAATTCCTTGATTTTTCGATGACTCGGTTGACTTTTGCCGGCGCGGTGTTCCTTACCATTCTGGCAGTGCTGCCGTCCATCATCAGCGGCGCGATGAAAGTGCCGTGGGTCACGGCGTCATTTTTCGGCGGCACCAGTTTGCTGATTTTGGTCGGCGTGATGCTGGACACCATGCGGCAGATGGAGACTTATCTGTTGCAGCGTCATTATGACGGATTCCTGAAAAAAGGCAAATTGCGCGGTCGTTCGTTTGGCGGCCAAGGCGCGGCGGGCGAGGCGTTATCCGAGAAGAAGATGTTTTGGCTGTTGTTCATTGTCGGCGTGATTTTCATCGGCGGCGTGGTTGCCAGTTTGATTCTTCACCGCTGATACGCGAATGCAATGATACCGATTAAAAAAGGAGCGGAAATTGACGGGATGCGGCGCAGCAGCCAAGTGTTGGGCAGGATTTTGGCAGAATTGTCCGCGTTGGTGCAGCCGGGATTGACGACCAGGGATTTGGATGAGGCTGCGGCCAGGATGATTCGTGAAGCGGGCGGCAAAAGTCCGTTTTATGGTTATCGCGGTTTTCCCGGGCATATTTGCGTTTCAGTGAGCGAGGAAGTGGTACATGGGATTCCGGGCAAGCGCAAATTGCTTTACGGTGAAATCGTGAAACTGGATATCGGCATTGTATTGAACGGTTGGGTTAGCGACACCGCCGCCAGTATTCCGGTGGGGGCGGTTGCGCCGGAAATCGAGGCCTTGCTGGCGCAGACGCAATTGGCGCTGGTACAAGGCATTGGCCAGGCTCGCGCGGGCAATCGCCTGGGCGACATCAGCGCGGCGATTGAGCGTTGCGTGGTGGGTGCCGGTTATACGGTGGTGAGGGAATTTGTCGGGCATGGAGTTGGCCGCTCTTTGCACGAGGAGCCGCAGATTCCAAATTACGGCCGATCGGGTTCGGGGCCGCTGTTAAAGGCGGGCATGACTTTGGCGATTGAGCCGATGGTGAACCTGGGCCAGGCGGAAATTAGAATTTTGCAGGATGGTTGGACGGTGGTGACGGTTGACGGGAAGCCGTCGTCGCACTTTGAGCACACCGTGCTGGTGACGGACGGTGAACCGGAAATTTTAACAGGTGGAAAGAGTTCGACGTTATCCTGACCGGAACGGTGGCGAATGTTATCTCGCCGAGCCGGTTTGGGATGGAATTGGAAAATGGCCGCCGGATATTGGCGCCCCTTTTGGGACAGACTTGCATGAAGTTCATAAGAGTCTTGCCAGGAAGTAAAATTTTGGTAAAGTTTTTGCCCGATGATTTGTCAAACGGGTGAATCAGTGGAAGGAAACAAGAGTAAATATGAAAGTTAGAGCTTCAGTAAAGCGCAGAACCTCAGGCTGCCAGATCATCCGGCGCAAGGGGAAAATCTATGTCATTAACAAAAAAAATCCACGCCTGAAGCAGCGTCAAGGTTAATCATTTATGCCACGTATTCTAGGAGTTGATATTCCCGGTGAGAAGCGCGTCGAAGCGTCGCTTCGTTATGTCTATGGCCTCGGGCCCACGCGGGTAAAAAGTGTTTTGGAAGAATCGGAAATAGATCCGAATTTGCGCGCCAAGGAATTGAGCGGCCAGCAGATCAACCGTATTATTCAAGTGATCCAGACCCGCGGTTATCTCATTGAGGGCGATCTGCGACGCGAACTGCAACAAAACTTGAAACGATTGCAGGGCATTAATTGCTACCGCGGGATCCGCCACAAAAAGGGGTTGCCCGTGCGCGGGCAGCGCACTTCCACCAACGCGCGCACCCGCAAGGGGCCGCGCAAGACGGTTGGCGTGGTTCGCAACAAGGACGCCAAGGCGGGAAAAGTTTAATCTCAGCAGGTAATTTATATGGCAGATGATACCAAGAAAAAAGGCGCCAAAGTGGCGGCCGCGCCAAAGGAAAAAGTTGAAGCCGCGCCGGCGGTGGAAAATTTGAGCCTGTCGCTTGATCCCAACGCGGATCCGAAACCGAAAATTGTCAAAGCCAAGGGCAGTAAAAACATCACGCATGGCATCGCGCATGTTCTCGCCTCGTTCAATAACACCATTGTGTCAATCTCCGACAGCAATGGCAATGTGCTTGGCTGGTCAAGCGCCGGCAAGTGCGGCTTTCGCGGCTCCAAGAAATCCACGGCGTATGTGGCGCAAGTCGTCGCGCAGGATGCCTGCCGTCAGGCGATGGCGCATGGCTTGAAAGAAGTGGAAGCCCGTATCAAGGGGCCTGGCACCGGTCGTGAGTCCGCCGTGCGCGCCTTGCAGGCGATGGGCTTGGAAGTTAACGCAATCAAAGACATGACGCCGGTGCCGCACAACGGCTGCCGCTTGCGCAAGGCCCGCCGCGTTTAATTCAATCAGGATACACACATTATGGCACGTTACACAGGTCCCAAGGCCAGGGTTGGCCGCCGCTTCGGCGTTGATATTTATGGCACTCCGAAGGCGCTGGAGCGCCGCAATTTTCCACCGGGAGTGCATGGCGCCAAGAATCGTCGCAAACAATCGGAATATGGCGTGGCGATCGGAGAAAAGCAAAAATTGAAGCATATGTACGGCGTGCTGGAGCAGCAATTCCGCCTGTATTATGAAACGGCCGCCCGCAAGCGCGGCGTGACCGGCGACACCTTGCTGCAGCTTTTGGAAACCCGGCTGGATAATGTCGTTTTCCGGCTGGGGTTTGCGAACACACGCCGTCTGGCCCGCCAGTTTGTCACGCACGGGCATATCCTGGTGAATGGCCGGAAGGTTAATATTCCCAGTTTCCAAGTCAAATCCGGCGATGTGGTCGAGGTAAAAAACAATTCGAAATCCCGCCAGGTTTCGACCAAGAGCTTGGAAAAGACCCAGGTTAATCCGACCGTTGCCTGGCTGTTGGTGGACAAGGATAATCACAAAGGCACGGTCAGCCGGATTCCGACGCGTGAGGAAATCGGGCCGATTGTCAACGAACGTCTCGTGGTTGAATTGTATTCACGCTGATGATTTTAAACCTATCGAACTGTTGGTCCCGGGGTTGCCGGTTGCAACCTCCGGGGAAACCCGGTTCAAAAATTGGAGAAAGACAAACCTATGGCCATTAAATTAGCCAGATTCGAGCTGCCTAACCGGCTGCAAAAAGACGAAACCACCGCCACTGGCGTTTACGCCAAATTTGTGGCCGAACCTTTTGAGGAAGGTTACGCGCATACCCTCGGGAATGCCCTGCGCCGGGTGTTGCTGAGTTCGCTGGAGGGCGCCGCCATTTCCACCGTGAAGATTGAGGGCGTGTTGCACGAGTTTTCCACCGTTCCGGGAGTGGTGCAGGATGTGACGGAAATCGTGCTCAATCTCAAAAAGATTTTGTTTAGGCTGCCCAATCGCGAGCCGCGGGTTTTGTTCCTGAATGTGAACAAGGAAGGTGACGTTACCGCCGGCGACATTACCCTGGACGCCGGGGTGGAAATCATTAATCCGGAACAGGTGATTTGCTCGCTCGACAAGAAACAAAAGTTTGAAGCGGAGTTGCTGGTGCGTGTCGGCCGCGGTTATGCCAGCGGCGAGGACAACAAGACCCCTGACATGACGATCGGCGTCATCCCGGTGGATTCGCTGTTTTCGCCGGTGCGCAAGGTGAAATACGCTGTTGATGACACCCGCATGGGCCAGAAGACCGATTATGACAAGCTGACCTTGGAAATCTGGACCGATGGCCGCATCACTCCTGATGAGGCGTTGCTGCAATCTTCCGCGATTCTCCGTCATCACCTCGATATCTTTGTCAATTTTGACAAGGAGCCGATTGAATTTGAGGAACCGAAACAGACCGCGGCGACGCAGGACAGCGCCTTGAAGAAACTCCTCAACATGAGCGTCAACGAAATCGAATTGTCGGTGCGCGCCGCCAATTGCCTGAACAACGCGAACATCACTTCGGTTGGTCAACTGGCCATGAAGTCTGAGGCTGAAATGCTCAAATACCGCAATTTCGGCAAAAAATCACTGAACGAAATCAAGGATAAACTGCATCAATTGGGACTTGCGCTCGGCATGAAATTTGAGCCGGGACTGGTGGATATTCCCGCCGAGGCGGCAGAAGATGGGGAGCAACTGTCATGAGACATCGCGTAAAATCGGTCAAATTGGGACGCACCTCCCAGCATCGGGATCTGATGCTGGCCAACATGGCCGGCAGCCTGATTCAGCATAACCGCATCAAAACCACCCTGGCCAAAGCCAAGGCCCTGCGTCCGCTGGCGGAAAAATTGGTGACCATGGGCAAAAAAGGCGGCTTGCACAATCGCCGCCTGGCACTGGCCAGGCTCATCAACAACGAGGATTGGGTGAAAAAATTATTTGGTGACATTGCCCCGCGCTTCAAGGAGCGCGATGGCGGTTACACCCGTATTTTGAAACTTGGACCGCGCAACAGCGATGCCGCGCCGATGGCGTTGATCGAATGGGTTGATCATGTGGTCGCCGCCGCTCCCGCGCCTGAAGACAAGCAAGACGCCCCGGCCAAGCAAGCGGCCGCGGCTGAAGCCAAGGCTGAATAAACCAACCGGCTGGCAAGGCGAATCCGCGGGGATGCGCCTTTTTGGTCAGTCGCTAACAGGCTCTTCCGACCGTTTCCCGCGCCAGGCATGGTCGCGGGAAAAATAATGGACGCGGGCGGAATCCAGCGTCATCAGGCCGTACAAAATGCCCGCCACCGGCAGCGTCAGGTTCCACCACCAGCGCAGGCCGAAGAATTTTATCGCCGGACGATAGACGAGCGCCTGCACCAGCAGGATCAACGCCCCACACGCGGCGGCGGCGCTGACAGTGACGGTCGGCGTCGCGACGAACCAATACAGCACCGTCAGCGTCGGTAGCGCGAAGGTGACTAACAAACCGACCAGCGCCACAGTCAGCGTCAGCGGGTGGTGCCGCAACTCGGTGTAGGCGCTGCGCCTGACCATGCGCCAGATTTCCCCCAACGTATTATACGGGCGCTCGCTGGTCACCTCGCGCGCGCTCAGCGCCAGGCGGATGGGCCGGCCGCCGGCCTTCACCGCGCGGGCGAGATTCACGTCGTCAATGACGCAGCCTTTGACGCGCTCCAGGCCCCAGCCGAGTTGGTTCAGCGCTGACCGTGACAGCAACACGCAGCCGCCGGCGGCGCCCGCGAGTTTATCCTGCGGATTGTTGACGCGGCGCATCGGGTACAGCAGGTTGAAGAAAAACACGAAGGCCGGCACCAGTAGTTTTTCCCAGCACGATTCGCAACGCAGCCGCGCCATGCGGGAATTCAACGCCAGCGCCGCTGACCGTGACTCGACTACCAGGCGCGACACACTGCCGCGCCGGTGCAGGATGTCGGCGTCGGTCAACAGCACGAAATCGGGACGCTGACCGTCAGCGGCGATTTTTTGCAACGCCTGGTGCATCGCCCACACCTTGCCCGCCCAGCCGTCCGGCAGCGGCGCGCCGGTGATGACCGTCAGCGAGCGATTTTTATGCTCGAAAAATTCCAGCGCGGCGCGCGCGGCCCCGGCGGTGTGGTCGGTCGAATGATCGTCCGCCAGATAAACATCCAGTTGGCCGGGAAAATCCTGGTGGTACAGCGCGGGCAACGTCAGCGGCACCTGGCCGGCCTCATTGCGGGCGGGCACCACCACGGCCACCCGCAGCGGCGCGAGGTCCGCTGCCGGTGATGACGCGGCACGGTCACTGTCAGCGTCGCCGACCGGTTGAAAATCCCAACGCCGGATTTTTTCCACCAGCAGAAAATCCCACGCGACCAATACCAGTGCCAACAGTATCAACGCCACCAGCAACATACATGTGATTAGACCTAAAAAAATCTCAAAACTCAAATCGCAAATCTCATAACTATTAACATCCGTCCGAAAAATCAGAACCAGCAGTGTCCATCTGGGTTAATCTGCGGCTAAAGAATCTTTGCGTCTTCGCGGCCGGAGTTTGGCCCGGACGGGTTGTACGCAATTCGCCCTTTACTCAACCAGCCTCCGTCGCTACCCTATCCAATTAATGCGCCTGTTGCTCATGTTTTCACTTGTCGCCGCGCTGACCGTGGCCGGTTGCGCCACCTCGACGCCGCCGCCCGCCGGCCCGACCATCGCCGCTGACGGTCGGCCCGAGGCGGTGTATGTTTACGATTGCGGACTGGATTTGGCCAAGGTCACCGTCAGCGCCCCGCCCGCCAAACTGCTGGAGTTCAAGCAGCAGTTCCGCGACAGCGTCCGCGGCCAGCTGCTCGAGGCGCTCAATCGCGCCGGCATCGCCAGCTATCCGTTCAACCGCGACCTGCCGCCGCCGACCGGCAACTACTGGCTGGTGGACGTCACGTTATACAACATTGACGCGCGGCAAAACGCGCTGAGCTTGTTTTTGGGCGGCGGACGCGCGGCGCGCACGGCCGAGGCTTATGTCCAGATTGCCACGCTGACCGTCCGGCCGCCCGAGCGCATCCTGCTGTTTGAAACCGCCAGCCAGCCCAACCGGGCGCCACTTGCCGCCGACCTGCCGCGGGAGGCCATTGACGAGGACGCGGGGCGGCTCGCCGGACTGGTGGCCGGCTTCATCGTCAACCACTATCGGCGGCAAGGCTGGCTGGTCGAGTTGCCGGACGGCGCCAGCGGCCCGGCCCGGCCGCCCGCCAGCGGCAAATTCCTGAGGTAAATTATGCCCGTGACACTTGCCAGGCTCGCCGCTGACACTGACAAATTGTTAAACCACCAAGCGGTCGCCGACTACTCCGGCGCGCTGAACGGCCTGCAACTTGCCAACCGCGGCCGCGTCACCAAAATCGCCGCCGCCGTTGACGTCAATCTGCCGACCGTCCGCGCCGCCATCGCCGCTGCCGCCGACCTGCTGGTCGCGCATCACGGCCTCGCGTGGTCGCCGCTGCTGCCGCTGACCGGGCGGCGCTACGAGTTGCTGAAGTTGTGCCTCGATCACAATCTCGCCGTTTACAGTTCGCACCTGCCGCTGGACCTGCACGCCAAACTCGGCAACAACATCCTGCTTGCCAAGGCGCTCGGCTTCACTGTCAGCGCGCCGTTCTTTGTGGAAAAGGGGCGGCCGATTGGCCGCCGCGTCCGCGCAAAAATTTCCCGCGATGCATTGCGCTACCGCCTGTGCCGGGCGCTGGGCGCTGACAGTCAACTCATCGCCGCCGGCCCCGCGACCTGCCGCGTCATCGGCATCGTCAGCGGCGGCGCCGGCAACGAACTCGCGCGCGCCGCCGCTGACGGTGTGGACACCTTCATCACCGGCGAGGGCGCGCACTGGACCTTCTCGCTGGCGCACGAACTGGGCGTGAATGTTTTCTACGGCGGCCATTATCTGACCGAGACCTTCGGCGTAAAGGCACTGTCAGCGTACCTGGCGAAAAAGTATCGCCTGCCGTGGGAGTTCATCAGCGTGCCGTCGGGGTTGTAAAATCTCAAAACTCAAATCTCAAATCTCATAACTCAAAACCACAAGGTAAAACACAAAACGCGTCCGAGGTGCCGGTCACAGGCGTCAGCTAGTTTTGAATTAATCAGTTGTGGTTTTGAGTTATGAGATTTGAGTTAAACCCTCACCCAACTTTATCTTGCAAGTGCGCAAGATGATATCTGGGATCAGTCGGCTCACCGGTGGCATGCGCCATCAGCGTTGACGGCTCGTAAATGCTGCCGTGCCGGTGGATGTTTTCTCGCAACCAGGACAAAATCGCGCTGTAGTCACCGGCAGCGAGTTGCGCGTCCAGGCCGGGCATGGCCTGACGCATCTTGTGCGCCAACTGCGCGGCGTTGAGGTTGCCGAGGGTGTAGGTCGGGAAATAACCGAACATGCCGCCGCTCCAGTGCACGTCTTGCAGGCAGCCGCGC
>JAISBF010000039.1 GCA_031266335.1 Verrucomicrobiales bacterium | reverse complement strand
TACATTGATGCCACCGTCAAAGCCGCCAGCATCGACAACGACCTGAAAGCCCCCTACGACAACACCCAACTCACCGCCAGCTACAGTGACGTCAACCTCGGCGGCAGCATCGAAATCGGTCGCAAATTCACCTTCCAGGACGGCTGGTTTGTCGAACCCCAGTTCCAAGTCAACTACCTGCACATCCTAGCCGAGAACTACACCGCCGGCCCGATGACCATCAGCGCCCAAGACTTCGACGCCCTACAATTCCGCATTGGCAGCCTCTTCGGCAGAACCATCAACCTCACCAACAGCGGCGCGCTCCAACCCTACGTGAAGATCAGCGGCGTCGAAACCATCAGCAGCGGCGGCGCCATCCACAACGGCTACCAACACACCCGCGCCAACACCGACGGCGCCCGCGCCGAACTCGGCGCCGGCCTCATCTGGCAACTCGACACCACCAACCAACTCCACCTCGACTACGAAGCCTCCTTCGGTGACAAGTACGACAAACCCTGGGGCCTAACCGCCGGCTACCGCCATCAGTTCTAAAGACCATTGGCACCACCAAGACACGAAGGCACGAAGTTTTATTTAAAAAATCCTTCGTGTCTTCGTGTCTTGGTGGTGCAAAAAGCGGCCTGGCGCGGGCTGGTTTTATTGGTATTCAGCCGTGACCATCCGTGATTTAATTAACGCGACATGAAAATCGGCATCGCGGCGGACCACGGCGGGTTTGAACTCAAAGGCAAGCTCATCGCCAAATTGCAACAGCAAGGATACGAGGTCAGGGACTACGGCCCGCACCGCTTCGACCGGCTGG
The DNA here is from genome assembly GCA_031266335.1 of Verrucomicrobiales bacterium. Classification (GTDB taxonomy): domain Bacteria; phylum Verrucomicrobiota; class Verrucomicrobiia; order Methylacidiphilales; family JAAUTS01; genus JAIRPN01. The sequence goes on along the minus strand of JAISBF010000039.1, from coordinate 7,016 downwards.
ACGATTATCCCGACTTCGGCATTCCCGCCGCGCGCGCCGTCGCTGACGGCACGGTGGACCGCGCCATTCTCATTTGCAACAACGGCATTGGCATGGGGATGCTCGCCAACAAAATTCGCGGCGTGAAAGCGGCGGTCGTGTACAGCGAAACTTCCGCGCGCGACACCCGCGAGCATCACGATTCCAACGTCCTGTGTCTCGGCGGCCAGGAGTTTTCCGCCGCGCAACTGGAACAGTTCGTCGCCATTTGGCTGACCGCCCAATTCGCCGGCGGCCGCCACGCGCGCCGCATCGGGAAAGTCGCGGCGCTCGACCGCTGACCCTCACCGCCGCAAAATCTGGTCGGGGTTCAGCGCCGTCCACGGCCCGCCGGTGAAGAGGCCGTTCTTGCGGATGAGTTTGTCGTCGAACCAGATTTCGCCGCCGCCGCAGTCCCGGCGCTGGATGCAGACCAAGTCCCAATGCACCTGCGAGCGGTTGCCATTGTCAGCCTCCTCGTAAGCCTGGCCGGGCGTGAAGTGGAATGAGCCGGCGATTTTTTCATCGAACAAAATGTCGCGCATCGGTTGCAGGATGCGCGGGTTGCAGCCGAGGCTGAACTCGCCGATGTAACGCGCGCCAGCGTCAGCGTCGAGGATTTCGTTCAGGCGCTTGGGGTTGTTCGCGGTCGCCTCGATGATTTGGCCCCTGGCGAACTTCAGCCGCACGTTGTCAAACGACGCGCCCTGGTACACCGTCGGCGTGTTGAACGCAATCTCCCCCTCGACGCTGTCCCGGACCGGGCAGCTGAACACCTCGCCGTCGGGAATATTGCGCAACCCGCCGCAGATGACGGCGCCGATGCCCTTGATGGAAAAACGCAAATCGGTGCCGGGGCCTTTGATGTGTACGCGGTCCGTCCGCGCCATCAGCGCCTGCAATGTTTTCATGCCGGGGACGAGCTTCGCGTAATCCAGCGCGCAGACCTTGAAATAAAAATCCTCGAACGCCTCCGTGCTCATCATCGCCTGCTGTGCCATCGCCGGCGTCGGCCAGCGGAGCACGACCCACTTGGTGCGCTTGACGCGCCAGTCCTGCACGGGACGCATGAATTTCATCGCCAGCCGCTGACGCTCCGCGGGCACGTCGGCCGCCTCGAAAATGTTATGCGCCCCGCGCACGGCGATGTACGCCTGCATCCCCTTCATCCGCCGCAGCTCAACGTCAGCGAGAAATTGATATTGCGCCTCGACCGCGTCCACCAGCAACTCGCGCGTCAGCCGGGCCGCGTAAGTTTGCAGAAACGGCACCCCGCCGCGGGCGCGCACCGCGCGAATCAGCGCCACGCCGATTTCCTCCGGCGCGTCGAACAATTCAATCAACACCCGCTCGCCCGGTTTCACCGCCGTCGAATAATTCACCAAGCCGCGCGCCAACACATCCAATCGAGTATCCTTCATAAGCCCCCTACCATAGCCGCTGACCGCCGGCGGGTTCAACCACGAACATCCCGCGACCGCCGCCGCCGGCATCGTTCCCGCGCGGGGCATTTAATTTTCCCGTGTGTTCCGCGGGGGCTGTGGTTAAATTGCCGCATGAAAAAACGGTGGCTGGTTTTACTCATGGTCAGCGGCTGGTGGCCCGCGGTGCTCGGCGCGGAGCCTTCGGTCACCGTCAGCGGCAGCGCCGCCGCGCCGCCGCAAGTCAGGGGCGTCGGCGTCATCGAACTTAAAATCGGGGTCAAACAATACCTCGCCAACATGGGCCTCGCCGTGGTGCCCGCCGCCGCCCGCGCGGAAATCATCCGGGTGCGCAACGACCAGTGGCGGCTGCGCGCCTCCCGCGCCAACTACGACGACGGCTTCCACCATCTCGACCTCGACGCCATCGGCGGCACGGCGGTGCGGCTCGCCGCGCTGACGGTGAAGACCGACGCCGCGGGCCGTTATGAAATCCGCGGCCTCGCCGCCGGCGACTACCTGCTCTACGCGCAATACCGCAGCCGCTACGCCGTCGCCTACTGGCTCGTGCCGCTGACCGTGCAAGCCGGCGCCGCCCCGCTGACCGTGGACCTCAACAACGACAACCTGCAGGAAGTGTTCAACCTCAAGAAAACGCGGTGGTAAGCGCCGGGCGGAAAATTAACCGCAGAGACGCGGAGACGCGGAGTTGTTTTTGGTTTTCTAGTTTTCTGGTTTTTTAGTTTGTTAGTTGTAAACCCAAAAACCTCCGCGCCTCCGCGTCTCCGCGGTTAATTTTAACTCGTGTTCCACCGCCGCCGGCGCGGGCCACCCTCAGCGCCGCGGCAACTCCAGCACGCCGTTCCACGCGCAGGCGTGATAGACGTTCGGCCGGCCGGGCAGCGGGGCCAAATCAATCTTCCCGCCCGCTTCCCGCAAAATCACCACCCCCGCCGCGATGTCCCAAATCTGGATGCTTTGCTCAAGGTAGGCGTCCATGCGCCCGGCGGCGATGTAGGCGAGGTCGAGCGCGGCGGACCCCAGCGCGCGCAGCTTGCGGGCGCGGCGGGCGTAGTATTGCTGCAACTCCAGGCACTTTTCCACCGCCTGCGCGGTCTTGGAAAAACCGATCGCCATGATGGCTTCCTCAAGTTTCGCGCGGCCGCTGACGGTGATGGTTTTGCCGTTGAGCGTCGCCCCGCGCCCGACGGCGGCCTTGAACAACTCGTCGCGCAGCGGATCGTAAATCGCGCCGGCGACGAGGTCGCCCTCCACCCGGCACGCCACCGACACGCAGAAATGCGGCAGCCCGTAAGCCAGGTTCACCGTGCCGTCAATCGGGTCGAGAATCCACTCCACCCCGCGCCCGCCGCTGCCGGCGCCGCCCTCCTCGCCGAGAATGGCGCTGGCGGGAAACTGTCGGAGCAGGAACTCGACCAGCAGGGCCTGCGTGTCCTTGTCGAGCTGGATTTTCAAGTCGTGGTGCCGCGCCTCGTTCACGACCACTTCCCCGCCGAACGCTTTTTTCAACGCGGCGCCCGCCAGTCGCGCGGCGGCCTCGGCAGTCTGCAATAGCAAGGTCAGATTCATAAAATTAACCGCCCCTCACGGAGCTTGTACCAGGATTTTAGTTACCGCGCTGGTCTGGCCGATGTCCTGCATCGTGCGCGTATCGCCGACGTAACATAAAAAATATTCCCGCACCTGCGGCGCGGCGGGGAACGGCCGCCGGTCAACATACTTCTCGCCCCCGGCGAAATCGAGCAGGCTGAAATGCTCCTCCCCGCTCACCCGGCTGAACACATGCGCCCCGGCGTAGCCGTGTTTATTGTACGTCAACACCACCCGGCCGCCCCGCGCCGCCGCCTTGACCAGCGGGCGGTCGCGTAGCGCGTCCTGCGTCCGCACCGTGCTGACAATGGCGAGCAGCCGGCCCACCTGCGCGCTGTAGCCCGCGTCCACCTTGATACGCGCGACGAGCCGGCGCAACCACCGCTGCTGCCCGCCGCGCAACTCCGCGCGCGCCGGCGCGGCGAGGCCCGGCACCGGCAGCGCCCGGTCGGCGCCGAAGAGCAAATCCTTGCGGAGCGCGACCACGGAAAGCTTCAGCTCCTCGCACAACAACACCAGGCGGTTCATCTCGTCAATCTCCTCAGCCATCTGCTTGAGCCGGTCCAGCACCTCGTCGGTAATCACGGCGACGCTGCCCTTGAGCGCGCTGGCGCCAAGATAGAAAGCGGCCAGCCAGACCGCGTAATGGTTGAACTGATGGGGAATAAAATCTTTGTAGGCTTTTGACACGGTTAAAATCTGGTTAAGACGGGAAAATTAAAGGGAAAAACCAGCGCCGGCAAGCCCTTTCCCGAACTTTCTGCGCCTCACAGAAAGCTTTCTGCGTCACACAGAAAGGTTTCTGCGTATCACAGAGAGCTTTCTGTGCCATGCAGAGAGCTTTCTGCGTGGCACAGAAAGTCATAAGCAGGCGGGGAATAAAGATACGCGCCTTGGTGCAATGCCAATTAAGCCGGGCGCCAGTCATGCCACCCGCCGTCCGCCCCTGGCAAGCCGCTGACGGTGACCGGCCTTTAGCAAAATCAGCCGCGGCAGCCGGAGCGCAGCGCCGCCGGCGCGGAATCGCAGGATCGGCTGAACACCGGCGGCTTGGCGTCCGCGGCGCGGTGCCCAGGCGGAGACTCACCGTCAGCGGTCGCGCGACGGAATATACCCAACCGCCTCAATCAACTGCCGCCCCTGCTCGCTTTGCAGCCACGCGATGAGTTTTTTCACGTTCGGCAGCGCGGCGGTCCGGTCGGTGGTCACCGCGCAAATCTCGCTGACCAACGGATAATCGCCCGCGCGGATCGCCGCCGCTGACGGTGGCACGCCGTCAATCGCCAGCAACTTGAGCCGGTCGGTGCCGGTCATCGTCTCGACAAAATAACGGAACGAGTAGCCGATGGCCGCGCGGCGGTTGCGGTACGCCGCCGCCTCGCGCACGATGTCGCCCATGCCCAGCGCCAATTCCTCCAGCAGCGGCGGCGCCAGCGGTTCGCCGCGCATCACCAGCGACTCCATCGCCGTCTGGCTGCCGGAATCTTGCGGCCGTTGGAAGGCCAGGATTTTCCCGGCCCGCCCGCCAACTTGCGCCCAATCGGTGACGCGCCGCGTGTAGATGTCGCGTAGTTGCGCCGTGGTCAGGCCGCTGACGGGGTTGTCCCAGCGCACGAAAAACACGAAGGCGTCATAGCCCAGCGGCGTGATGCGATACTCCGCGCCGTGCGCCGCCGCCGCCGCGAGTTGCCCCGCTGACGGTCGCAGCGCGAAGATGAGGTCGGCGCGGCCCTCGAGCAAATTTTGGTAAGCCTGCGGGGTCTTGCTGACCTTGAGCAACGCGGCGTTCTCGGCGCTCCATTGGCTCCAGTCACGCTGGTAAACCGCGCGCGCGGCGGCGGCGTAGAGCGGGTAAAGCGCTGTCGCGCCGTCGAGGCGCGGGAAGTCGCCGCTGATGGCGAGCGTTGGCGCGCCGACGCGCGCGAGCTGGTTGTATCGGCGCCACGGGTCGAACTGCCGCGCCAGCTCGCGGTCATCCAGGCGCGTGCCGCCAGTGACCAAATCGACACGCAGCGCGCTCAGCCGCCACATGAACATGAGCGCGCCCGCCGTCAGCGCCAGCACGAACAGCCACCGGCCGCGCCAGCGCGTCGGCGGCGCCTGCATCGCGCGAAACTCCAGCGCCATGCCGGCGGCGAAGCCCAGGTAAATCACCGCCGGCGGCGCGAGCAAGGCCCACAGCGGCGGCAGGCTGAACACATGCAGCAGCCAGACGAGCGCGCACGCCGGCAACTGCAGTGCCGTGAACACATTGGCGAACCGCGCCAGCACCGCGTGACTGTTGGGCGGCAGCCAAATCGCCGTCAGCGCCGCCGCCAGCGTGTAGCCGCTGACGATGACCACGCCCGCGTAACGCGCGAGAAAATCCCTCGACGGCGCGCGGTTGGCGCCGGCGCCGCTTGCATCCTGATACGCGCGGCGGACCAATTTTTTACCCGCCACCAGGCAGCGCCACACCAGCACCGCCAGCGCCGGCAAACAACTGATTACGCCGATTGGCGCCTGCCAGACGGGCGGCAGCGCCCGCGTCACCGCCGCCATCAGCAGCACCGTCAGCACCGCCAGCAAGGTAAACAACAGCGGCAGCCACAGCCACAACCAGACGAGCGAGCGCACCAGGCGCGGGGAATTTTTCATAACCGCCCCGCCACTATAAATCCGCCGCCCGCCCTCGCAACTCATTTGATTGATGAGGATTTGATGGTTGACAGGCTCAGCCGCGCGGCGGGAAAATAATTTCATGACCAATCGCCCCGACCGCCGCAAACCCGACCAACTCCGCCCGCTCCGCTGCCAGTGGGATATCGCGCCGAACGCGCTCGCGTCCGTGCTGCTCGCCTGCGGCAACACGCAAGTCATCTGCGCCGTCAGCGTCGAGGAAGACGTGCCGCGCTGGATGAAAACGCAGCAGGTCAGCGGCGGCTGGACCACGGCGGAATATTCCATGCTCCCCTACTCCACCGCCGACCGCAAGCCGCGCGACATCACGAAGGGCAGGATTGACGGTCGCAGCCAGGAAATCCAGCGCCTCATCGGCCGCTCGTTGCGCGCGGTGATTGACTTGGAAAAACTCGGCGCGCGCACGCTGTGGCTCGATTGCGACGTGCTCCAGGCCGACGGCGGCACCCGCACCACCGCCATCACCGGCGCGTACCTGGCGCTGCGGCTGGCGGTCGAGCGCCTCACCGTCAGCGGCCTGCTGACTGACAATCCGCTCATCACCGGCATCGCCGCGGTCAGTGTCGGCATCGTCAGCGGGCGGGTCGTCACCGACTTGTGTTATTTGGAGGACAAAGACGCGGCCGTTGACATGAACGTGGTGATGACCGGCGCGGGCCGCTTCGTCGAAGTCCAGGCCAGCGGCGAGGAGGCCACCTACACCCCGGATGAATTGCAAGCCATGCTCAAGGCCGCGGCCGGCGCGCTGAAAAAAATCAGCCGTTTCCAAAACCAGGCGTGGGCGTCACGCCCGCGGAAAAACTAACCGCGGAGATTTTTTCACCACTAAGGCACAAAGGCACGAAGGCTGTTTTTTTAAACAAACCTTCGTGTCTTGGTGGTGCAAGTTTTTTTAGAACTGGTGACGATAGCCGGCGGTCAATCCCCAGGGTTTGTCGTACTTGTCACCGAAGGAGGCTTCGTAGTCGAGGTGGAGTTGATTGTCAGCGTCGAGTTGCCAGATGAGGCCGGCGCCGAGTTCGGCTCTGGCACCGTCAGTGTTGGCGCGGATGTGTTGGTAGCCGTTTCTGATGACACCACCGCTGCTGATGGTTTCGACGCCGCTGACCTTCACGTAGGGTTGGAGTGCGCCGCTGTTGGTGAGGTTGATGGTGCGGCCAAACAAAGAGCCGATGCGGAATTGCAGGGCGTCGAGGTCTTGGGCGCTGATGCTCATGGGGCCAGCGGTGTAATTCTCAGCGAGGATGTGGAGGTAGTTCACTTGGAACTGAGGCTCGATGAACCAAG
>JAISBF010000107.1 GCA_031266335.1 Verrucomicrobiales bacterium | reverse complement strand
GCCAGATTCCATATCGTCCCATCCCGTTATCGGGAATAAATAGCTGCTACCTACTACATGCTATCTACTAACTACCGATAACCCGCTGAAGATGAGAGAGATAAGTCATAACGTAAGTGAATCGCGCTCACGCGCTCACGCGCTCACGCGCTCACGCGCTCACGCGCTCACGCGCTCACGCGCTCACGCGCTCACGCGCTCACGCGCTCACTGAACTTTTTAATTTTCCCGCGGAGTTTTGCCTATCCCATTCCCCATGCGGCAGGACTCCGTCTGTTAATCCCACCCCCGTCATCCTGAGCAAGCGTAGCGTGTCGAAGGATCGGCTCGCTCCATCGCTGAGTCAACCCGACCCTTCGACTCCGCTCAGGGTGACGCGCGGGAAGAGACCAAGCCCCAACCCTCTATTTTAACCAACAACAAACCAACAACCAAACAACCAACATGAACCCCAAACTAACCCTCCTAACCCTCTGCGCCCTCAGCGCCTCCGCGTTGAACGTCTTCGCGCAAAACTTCATCGTCACCTCCGACACCACCGTCAGCGGCACGCATTATGAAAACAACGGCAACACCTACGCCGCGCTCACCAACTCCGGCACCTGGACCTTCACCGGCTCCAACGTCACCCTCACCGGCACCGCCGCCAGTATTGGCGCCGGGCGGTACAGCGCGAGTTTCACCGGCGGCGGCCAACTCAACCTCACCGACAGCGTGATTGAGTCCAATGGTTACGCCCTCTACCTGGAACATTCCGTCACCGCCACCGTGACCGGCGGGACCATTCACACCAAGGGCAACAATGGCTTCGGCACCTTCCTCAACGACCAATCCGTCATGTCCCTGACCAACGTGAATATCCTCACCGAGGGGGTGGACGCCCTCGGCCTCTACGTGTGGGCATCCACCGCCACCGCGACCGGCGGCACCATTCACACCCGGGGCAACGGTAGCAGCGGCGCCTACCTCTACCGATCCGTCATTTTCCTGACTGACGTGAATATCCTCACCGAGGGCAACAACGCCCACGGCCTCCACTTGGCAGCCTCCGCCACCGCCACCGTGACCGGCGGCACTATCATGACCAGCGGCACGAACGCGCACGGGGTGTATGCCAACGGTACGAGCACCCTGTCCCTGACCGACAGCGACATCAACGCCACCGGCAGCGCGGCGTATGCGCTCAATCTCGCCGGCAAAATCACCGGCACGGTACAACTGCACGATAACACCGTGACCGGCGGCTTCAACGTCAGCGGTACCTCCACCCTCCACCTCACCGCCAGCCAGCATACCGTCCTGACCGGTGACACCATCGTCAGCGGCCCATCCAGCCTCACCGCTGACCTTGATAACAGCGTGCTGAACAGTGCTGTCACCGCCAGCGACGACAGCCAAATCACCCTCACCGGCAGCAACGGCAGCACCATCATCGGCAACCTCACCGGCAACGACAAAGCCACCATCGCAGTCACCCTCAGCGGCAGCGACACGTGGTATGCCGGCGACCTCACCGCCAACGACCACAGCACCGTCACCATCAACGGCGACGGCCACCTCGCCATCGGCGACCTCACCGCCAGCGGCACCGCCACCATCGACCTCACCCTCACCGGCAGCGTCAACCGCGTCACCGGCAACGACGAGGCCGCCATTAACCTCACCGTCACCGGCAGCCACAGCGCCTTCCTCGGCGACATCAACCAAAACGACCACGCCATCGTCACCATCGGCATCAGCGACGGCGCCACCGGCAGCGGCGGCTTCACCGGCGGCCACCTCAGCGTCGGCAGCGACAGCACGTGGGACTTCACCAAGAACTCCACCACCGACCGCATCGACAACCACGGCATCATCTACCTCGGCGCACACGACAACTACCTCGCCGTCCACAGCGACCACCTCAGCGGCGACGGCACCTGGCACTTCCCCGTCGATAGCGACACCGGCGCCAAAAGCACCGTCAGCGGCAGCACCGCCGCCACCAGCCATCCGCGCGGCATTATCAATGCCATCGGCGACGGCCAGCACGACCCCAACACCGTCGCCAACACCCTCGTCACCGGCGAAAACAAGGAAAACTGGCTCTGGGATAATTTCACTTGGGGCCTGGAAGAATACACCCAGGACGGCCACGACGCCGACGGCAACCCCCACTTCACCCAACACAGCACCAGCCCCATCGGCACCGTCCTGGGCAGCGCCATCGCCGTCCAGCAAAGCATGTGGTTCGCGCAGCAGAACAATTTGTTAAAGCGTATGGGTGAATTGCGCTATGGAGCGCGGGCGTCTCGCCCGCCAGCGGGCGGGACGCCCGCGCTCCATAGCCTCATTGAAAACATCTGGCTCAGAAGCTACGGCCAACAGTTAAACGTCGGCAGCCAAGTCGCCGGCAAAGCCTACGAACAACTCATCTATGGTGTTGACCTCGGCACGGATCACAAGTTCACCATCAGCGCTGACAGTGACCTCTACCTCGGCGTCTATGCCGGCTACGGCCGCAGCGACCTTGACTACCGCACCCCCGGCACTGACGGTGAACTCAACTCCTACTACGGTGGCCTCTACGCTACCTGGCTACATGCCAGCGGCTTCTACCTCGACGCCACCGTCAAAGCCGCCAGTGTGGACAACGACCTAAAAGCTCCCTACGACAGCACTCAACTAAAAGCCAACTACAGCGACATCAACCTCGGCGGCAGCCTCGAACTCGGCAAGAAATTCACCTTCGCTGATGCTTGGTTCATCGAACCCCAGTTCCAAGTGAATTACCTGCACATCCTCGCCGAGAATTACACTGCCGGCCCGCTGACCATCAGCGCCCAAGACCTCGACGCCCTGCAACTCCGCATCGGCAGCGTGTTTGGCCGCACCATCAACCTCACCAACAGCGGCGCACTCCAGCCCTACATCAAGATCAGCGGCGTCGAAACCATCAGCAGCGGCGGAGCAATTCGCAACGGCTACCAACACATCCGCGCCAACACCGACGGTGCCAGAGCCGAACTCGGCGGTGGCCTCATCTGGCAACTCGACACCAACAACCAACTCCACCTCGACTACGAAGCCTCCTTCGGCGACAAGTACGACAAACCCTGGGGCCTAACCGCCGGCTACCGCCACCAGTTCTAAAAGCCATTTGCACCACGAAGACACCACAAGGCACGAAGGTTTGCTTGAAAAAGCAGCCTTCGTGCCTTCGTGGTGCAATTAATTCTTCCTGAGACTACAGCTTGACATCTTGCGCCGCCCGAATCATGGCGAGGATGTTCTCCGGCGGCACGTCGCCCTGGATGGTGTGCGAACAACCGAAAAGGTAATGACCGTTGGCGCCGAGCTGTTTGATTTTCGCCACGGCGTCCCGGTACACGGCGTCCGGTTGGGCGTTGACCAGATATTGCTGCGTATCCAGGCCGCAGAACAGCGTCAGCGTCGGGAACGAGCGCCGGATTTCCCCCTGATCCATGCCGACGGCGCTTTCCTGGATGGGATTCAGCACGTTGATGCCGATTTCCACCAACTCGCCGATGATCGGCCGGATACTGCCGCACGAGTGATAGGCGATGACCGCCTCCCGCCGCGCCGCGCGCAAGGCGCTGATGATGCGGGCCATGCGCGGTTTGAAATGTTGGCGCCAGGTCGCGGGCGAGACGATCATGCTCACCTGCGTGCCAAAGTCGTCGCCGAGCCAAATCCAGTCCGCGCCGGCGCGCAGGGCGTTGAGCGCGACCGCGGTGGTGAATTGTTCCAGCCGGTTGAGCAGCACTTCCGCCTCCGCCGCCTCGGACGCCAAATCAACCAGCAGGTTTTCCATCCCGCGCAAATGGTAAGCCGGCTCGAACAACGAGCCGGACACGTCCGCGCCGATGAAATGCGTCGGCTTGGTCGCCAGCAGCGAGTTGAATCCGGCGTAGCGCGACGGGGCGTCAACGTCGGGGAACGGCGCCGCGGCAATTTGTGCCGCGTCAAGGTCAGCGAACGGATGCCGCACCGGCGTGTTGTACGCCCCGCTCCGACTCCAGGTGATGCCCCATTCGTCCACGAACGACCCGCCCTCCGCGCAGGGCACCGACATTTGCTTGTTAATGGTCAGCCAGTCCTGCCGGATGTCGTTGCCCAGCCGGTCCTCGATTTCCTCCGGCCTGATTTGCAAATGCGCGGCCAGCCGTTGCGTCGCCCGCTCGCCGTACCACATGTAAACCGGGATTCGTTCCGTCCGCTGCCCGCGCAGCGCCGCATAGACAAGTTCCTTGCTGTTCATCGTGCCGCTCACTATGCGTGTTTTGGGAAAAGCGGAAAGCAGAAATATCAGGCCGCCGCTGACCATGCGCCAGCCGCGCGCCATGCCGCCGCGCAGACTGCGGCCCCCGCCCGCCGATTTTTTCCAGGGTCAGCGTCTTGATGAATCTCTCCCGCTCAGTCATGGTCAGCGGCCGTTATTTGAACCCTAGCACGTCAAACATGGCATAGACGCCGGGCGCCCGGCCTTGCAGCCACGCGGCGGCGCGCAACGCGCCGGCGGCGAAGGTGTCGCGGCTGGACGCCTGGTGCGCGAGTTCGACGCGCTCGCCGTCAGCGGCGAAAATCACCGTGTGGTCGCCCACCACGTCGCCGCCGCGCAGCGCGTGCACGCCGATTTCATCCGCTGACCGCGGTCCTGGCTCGCCGACGCGCCCGTGTCGCGCCAACGCCGCTGACGATGAGTTCCTGGCGGCGGCCAGGATTTCCACCAGCGTCCGCGCCGTGCCGCTGGGCGCGTCCCGCTTGTGGCGGTGGTGCATCTCGACCACCTCGACATCGAAGCCGTCGCGCAGCACCGCCGCCGCTTTTTGCGTGAGATAAAACAGCGTGTTGACGCCGACCGAATAGTTGGCGGAGAAAATCAGCGGGATGCGGTCGCCGCAGGCGAGCACCTGTTGCCGCACGGCCTCGTCGTGGCCGGTGGTGCCGACGACCAGCGGCAGGCCACGGTCAGCGGCCAGCCGGGCGACGGCCAGCGTGTTGCCGTGATGGCTGAAATCAATCACCGCGTCGGCGTCCGCCAGCAGCGGCGGCAACGCGTCGCCGAGATCCGCCTCGCCCGCGACGGTGAAATCCGCCGACGCGCGCGCCAGCCGTATAATCGCCTGCCCCATGCGCCCCTTGGCGCCGACCATCAGAATTCTCGTGCTCATCGGCAGCGAGCCTAGCGGCAAATTTCCCCCGCGCCAAGGCGCAAAGCCGGTGCGCCGATTCCCCTGCCGTGAAGGGGGGGCCGCGGAGCGGACGGGGTAGTTCAGCGTTAAAAAAACAGCACCAAATTCCAAATTTCAAACTTCAAGTAAATTCCAATTTCCAATTTCAAAACTCCCAACCAACGCAGCTCCTAGAGCCGCGACTACCCGCGGCTGCCAATGACCTTGGCGGAGCGAAGCAAAACTACCCCGGCGCTCCGCGCACCTCTTCACGGCAGGGGAATCTTCAAGCGGTTATCACATGCCGCTGCCATTGGGCTTAATTTCTTGCTCCCGCGCGTTAAAATCAGCCAGCCAGTCGCTTTTGCTGACCGGTTAGGACTTTCTGCGTGACGCAGAAAGGTTTCTGCGTAGCACAGAAAGGTTTCTGTATATCACAGAAAGGTTTCTGCGTGCCACAGAAAGGTTTCTGTATGTCCCAGAAAGGTTTCTGCGTGTTACAGAAAGGTTTCTGTGTGGCGCAGAAAGTCCGGCGCTGACGGTCTGGGAGATAATTTGAAGAGGTTAACGCAAAGGGACAAAGGAACAAAGGCGCAAAGAGCTTTTGATGGGAACGCGCCTAACAACCCGCATTAAAAACTCTTTGCGCCTTTGCTCCTTGTCTCCTGCTTCGCAGGGGAGTTTGAAGCGGCGTGTAATTGCCGCTTTTGCGGTTGCGCCTTTGCGTTGATGAAGCTAAGGCCGGAGAGTGTCTTCCAGCCAGCGCCAGGCGCGGCGGTCGAACTCGGCGGACCAGTCGTGGGCCAGGCCGGCCAGGGGGACGAGGGTTTTATTCGCCGAGCCGAGTTGTTGGAAGGTGGCATAGACGCAGGTCGCCGGCGAGGCGCCGTCCACCAGGCCGACGTTCATGAATACGGGGCAGCGGACGGCGGGGGCGAAGTTCAGGTTGTCGTAGTAGGCCAGGCAGCGTTGCGCGGGGTCGGCGGGCGGCGGCGGGGTGGCGCGGTCGGTGCCGTCGGTCTTGGCTTGATTACTGGCGGCGGCCCAGGCGGTGTAGGGGACGTAGCCGTGGTGCGGGATGGCGGGGACGATGGCGGCGACGCGGTGGTCGAGGGCGCCGACGACGATGGCGGTGCGTCCGCCCTGGCTGCCGCCGACGATGACGAGGCGCTTGGGGTCAACGTCGGGGCGGGACAGCAGGTAATTGACCGCTTGCAGGGAGTTCAGGTAGATGCGGTGGAAGTAGAAATCGCGCGGCGGGTCGTAGATTTGGCCGTCGTAGTAGCCGGGCAGGGTGGGGTATTTTTCCAGGTCAACGTCCAGCCCGTGCGCCTGGATGTCGAGCGCGAGGTAGCCGTGGCGGGCGTGTTCGAGGGGGCGCGGGCGGGCGTTGATGCCGCCGCCGGGCAAGACCAGCATGGCGGGGAACGGGCCGGGGCCGGGGGGTTTGGCGAGCCAGCCGTGGACGCGGGCGCCGAGCGCGCCGTTGAAGGCGACTTTGGCGGACTCGACGGTCGCGGTCTTATGGCCGGCCGGGTCGTAGTCGGCGGGGATGGCGGCGGCGGCGAGGTTGTAGGCGTCGATTTCCTGGTTGGTGAAGGTGGTGAATTCGCCGACGGTGGCGGCGAGGGGGATTTGCGCCAGCTCGGCTTTGGCCTGGCGCCAGAAGTCGTCAAAGTCGGCGGGGCGCGAGTCGGTGACGGGCATTTGTTCGACGTTCCAGCCGAAGGTGCAGAGGCCCTTGACCGGCTGCGGCTCGTCGCTGTCCAGCTCGACGGCGATATCGTAGAAGCCGGCGAAGGGCAGGCGGTCGGCGGGGATGCGGATGACGAAGGTGTTGGCGGGCAAGGCGGCGGCGCTGCCGGTGAGGAACGGGGTGGCGAAGGTGTTGCGGCGGAGGCTGTATTTCAGCCCGACGGAGCGCAACCCGGCGCGGCAGTAAATTTCGATTGCCGGTTGTTTGGCGAACAGCAGGTCGTCGTTTTGTTTGGCGTAAAACGCCAGCTCGGGGCGCGCGGGCGACGCGGTTTTGCTGGCGTAGGGGAGTTGGAGGTTCATTTCCATGGCGGTTCCTGGTTGGGTGGCGCTGACGGCGGCCAGCACGGCGGCCAGCGTCACGCGCGAGAGGTTGCATTTCATACGGCCCCCATCCAAGCGGAAAATTCGCGGATGGAAATAGATTTCTGAAATATGTTGGTTAACCGCGGAGACGCGGAGTTTTAGTTAATTAAAAAAATCTCCGCGCCTCCGCGTCTCCGCGGTTAATAAATTGGAAAAAAGTCATGACATATTTGAGATATGGCGGTAATGTATCCTAGTATGACGATGCGGGTGATGCAATTATGCGGGTTTGACGGGAGCGGTCACCGGCGGCGCGCCTTCAGCCTGGTGGAAGTTACGCTGGCGTTAGGCATTGCCACTTTCTCGTTGCTGACCATCGTGAGCGTCCTGCCGCTGGGGTTGCGGATGGTGCGGGAGTCGGCCATCGACCAGGCCACGGCGAACATTACCAGCCAGATCCGCGGGGAGTTGCAGCAGTTGTCCGGCGCGTCGTTCAGCGGCACGAGTTATTATTACACCAGTGACGGCCTGGTGGCTGAGGAGGCCGCCGATTATTATTTCGAGGCGCAGTTGGCGGAAGTGTTCGCGGCGGACATGGAATTGGCCGGCGCCGATTTTAACCAGCGCAGCGCGCGTCTGATTCGGGTGGAGTTGAGCTACCCGTACGCGGCCCCGCGCGCGGCGCGCAAGTCCGCCGTGTTTTCCCTGCTGGCCGCCCGGCAAACCGGCATGGAGGACAGTCAGTCGGCCAGCCGTTAACGGATTCATCCCATGTCAACACCACGCGCCAGCACAGCATCGTCAGCCGGGTTCACCTTGTTGGAATTAATGGTGGCGGCGGGGGTACTGGCGCTGATTATGGCGCTGATTGCCGCGGTCACGAACAGCGTCATGACCACCATCCGGCGGGCCGAGGGGCAAATCGGCGCGTTCACCACCGCGCGCGCCGCCTTCGACATCATGAACCAGAAAATTTCCCAGGCCACGCTTAATACCTACTGGGATTACTACAACGACAGCGGCCGCCGCACGCCGAGCAACGCCGCCAATTTCGTCCCCACCCGCTACGGGCGCGCCGCCGATTTGCAATTTCTGATTCGCCAGAACACCCAGAGTCAGTTGGTCGGCTCCGGGCAGGAGCTTTATTTCCAGGCGCCGCTGGCGTATGCCGACCCCGATACCGGCCAGACCGCCTATCAATCCACGCAGGGTTTGCTGAACGCTTGCAGTTTTTTTGTCACCTATGGCAGTGACCGGGAGTTCCGCCCGGACACGGTCAGCGGCGACCGCTATCGTTACCGGCTCATGCAGGGCGTCCAGCCGACCGAGGCGCTGCGGGTGTTCGCCGACGCCATGTCCTCGCCCGCCGCCAGCCCGGCCTGGCTGACCGATATCGCCCCGAACGGCGGGTGCGTCACCCCCATCGCCGAGAATGTCATCGCGCTGATTGTCTGGCCTCGCCTGCCCGCCAACGCGCCCGGCCATCTGGATGACGGCACGGAACTGACGACCGATTACACCTACAATTCCCGCCCGGACACTGATAATGCCCGGCAGACGGTCACCGATTATCAACTGCCCCCGGAGCTGATGCTGACGCTGATAGTCATTGACGAGAATTCGTGGCTGCGCCTGGACACCCGCAGCGGCACCCCGCCGTCGGCCATCACCGGCGCCTTGCAAGGCCGCTTCCAGCAGTCCAACGAGTCCGCCTACCGGCGGGATTTGCAAGCGGTGTCCGATTACCTGAACGAGCAGCGGGTTAAATTTAAAATCCTGACCACCACCGTCAGCCTGCGGGAATCCAAATGGAGCGACACCCCATGAACCGCCGGGCCTTTACCTTGATAGAATTGATGATCACCATCAGCATCATGGTCCTGCTGGCCAGCATGTCCATCCCCGCCTTCCGCGGCATGATGGAAAACGCCAACCTGAGCCAGGGCGGACAATTGGTGGCCTCGCAAATCAACCTGGCGCGGCAAATCGCCTCCGCGCGCAACTGCAACGTGGAAGTCCGGCTGATCCAGTTGCCCGCCGTCAACACCGACATCCGCTACCGCGCCCTGCAATTGTGGGCCGTCACCGGCGGTAAACTGGCGCCGGTCACCCGCCTGGCCCCCCTGCCGACCGGCATCATCATCGCGGACGACCGTCAGCGGTCGCCGATTTTCGAGCGAATCGCCGACACCGACACCATGCCCGTCGGCGGACAGACCGGCGACTGCGCTTACGCCATGCTCCAGGTGACCCCGTCCGGCCGCGTCTCCCCGGCCATGGACATGAACCAGATGTTTTTCACCGTCATTCCGGAACGCGCCGTTGACCGTGGCGATTTTCCCAACTACGTCATTGTCCAAATCCAGCCCGACACCGGGACTGAATTGATATACCGGCCGTGAGATTATGAAAATT
The DNA here is from genome assembly GCA_031266335.1 of Verrucomicrobiales bacterium. Lineage (GTDB taxonomy): Bacteria > Verrucomicrobiota > Verrucomicrobiia > Methylacidiphilales > JAAUTS01 > JAIRPN01. Next base: position 13,711 of record JAISBF010000107.1, on the reverse strand, counting down.
CCAAATTCCAAGCGCCAAATGCCAAGTAAGCGTCAAATCTCAAATGCCAAACTCCAAGCCTGGAGCCAGCGTCAGCGGCGGTTATTTGAAAATTGGAATTTAAAACCTTTTCTTCATTTACTTGAAATTTGGAACTTGAACTTTGGAATTTCCGCGCCGCGCAAAGCGCGACGTGGTGTCGCGCTGATATGTGTACTGACCGTCCTGGTCTTGCTGACCATCCTGGTCGTCGGCTTCCTCATCCACGCGCGCAACACCAGCACCGCGGTCAACTATTACCGCGCCACCGCCGGCACCCGCATGTTGGCGGACACCGCCATCAACCTGGTGCAGGCGCAAATCAACCAGGCCACCGACCAGGGCGACAACACCCACGCCTGGGCTTCCCAGCCGGGCGCCATCCGGGTGTTTAACGATTCCGGCGAACTGACCCAGGTGCGCCGGTTATACTCGGCCGCGACCTTGACCAGCAGCGACGCCAATGCCCTGCAAAGTGACGTGCCCCAGCCCGGTTGGTCAGCCAGCCCGGCGCTGTGGGTGGACTTGAACGCCCCCGCCGCTGACACTGACGGCCGCCGCCACTTCCCCATCCTCGACGCTCGCGCCCCTGATACCGCGGACAGCGCCGGCCAAATCGTCGCCATGGACGGCTTCAGCATCAACAACGCGCCCGACGCTGACGATGCCATCCTCGCGCCGATGCCGGTGCGCTGGCTGTATGTGTTGCAAGACGGCCAGATTATCGCCCCGGACGATGCCAGCGACACCAGCGCCACCTTTGAAAATTCCGGCACTGCGCCCAGCCGGGAGAACCCCATCGTCGGCCGCATCGCCTTCTGGACTGACGACAACACCTGCAAAATCAACATCAACACCGCCGGCGGTCAGGGCGTCTTCACCGGCAGCGACGCGACCCAGGCGTCCAGAGCTTTCTGGGATACGCCGTCTTTTGCCAGCAATGACGAGCGAGGCGCCACGGTCGGCCTCGGCAATAATTTCGCCCAAAGCCAGCCGGTCAGGGGCGAGTATCAGCGCTATCCCGGCCACCCGGCGACCACCAATCTGCAAAACGCGCTCGCCAGCCTCGGCTTCGCCAGGATGAACACTGAAGATGAGGACGATTTCTACAGCGTCACCCCGCGCTACAACAGCGGTGGCTCACGCGGGGGCACCAGATATAACACCAACAGCGGCGTAGGCGCGGCCATCAACCCCAGCGCCGATCGGCTGTATCCGTCAGTGGCGGAAATGCTGTTCAACACCACCGTCAGTGGCGCGGAAAGAAACCTTGCTACCCTCAACCCCGGCGCTAGCGACTCGGAACTCCGTCGGCGCGTGGAGACGGCGAACTTTTTCCTCACCGCCCACAGCCGCGCGCCGGAACTGAATTTGTTCGGCCAGCCGCGCGTCTCCATCTGGCCGGTCTCCTCCAACGACAACGCCACTTACCGCACCATCAACGACCGTATGCTGGCCTTCGCCGCCACCATTACCGGCACCGGTGCCAGTGCCGGGGCACCCTACTATTTCACCCGTGCTGGTAATGGCGCGACCAGTTCCACCATCGATATCGCCCTGCCGCGTAACATCGCGTTGCTAAATTACCTCGACCGTTTGGCCGGCACCAACATCCCCGGCTTCGGCGGTTCCTTTTACTCCAAATACACTGAACGGGGCGCGCGGCAAATCCTCACCGAAGTGTTTGACTACATCCGCGTCACCAACCGCTTTGACATGGGCATTGACCCGAACAACCTCACCGTGCTCGCGCCCAATCGCTACGCGCAACGCTGGACGCCTTGGGATGGCTTCGGGTTCGGGATGATCTCGCCCAGCAGACACACTGGCTGGAATACCCAGGGTATCGGCGCCTACCCGCGCCTGGTCGAGGTGACGTTGCAATTCATTGCTGTCGGTCAAGGCGGCGCCAAAGCGACCACCACCTTCCCGCCGAGGCCGGCGCAGGCCTCGATACCGGTGCCGCTGCAGGTCATGAGTGCCGGTATTATCGCAAAAGACTCCGCTATCGACTCCGACGGCAATCCACCGAATGATAAAACTGCCATCCAAGCCGTGGTAATGCTGACTTTTGTCAATCCCGCTGTCTCTGTCATCCCGGCCGACATCTGGCTCCGGGTCAAGATTGAAGGCCTCAACGGGCTTACCTACAAGGGCGACTCACTGGGTTTTCCCTCTTCTGCGTCCATGAATCTGCACGACCACGCCGGTTTCATGGGATCTGACAACAGCGGCTACTGGTCGGCCAAGTCCATGTTTACCTACCACAATTTCGGCCCAAGCACGGATATGCCCCACGGGCATAACTCTGACTTTCCGTTCTACAGCAGGATTTTTTTGGTAGATTACAACCGTCAGCTATTGACCACGGCGCAGACCATGGAAATCGGTGATCCACTCGCGCCGATGCCGGTTCCGCTGACTATCACCCTCTACGACGCCAGCGGCGTGAACGTGGTGCAAACCTATCGCGTCGATGTGCCTGCCTTTACCGCCCCCGTTCCCACCATCCCTAATTTTCGCTTGGTTGGCGTGGGTGACGGTTGGGGAGACGAGTTAAGTTCACCTCCGGGCGATGGCAACCAGCCCCCAGCCTATAACCGCTGGGGAGTCAACAACCGCGTCGCCCGCGGCGACAATGGCGCGGTGTACTTCGACGACAAGGATGTCACCCGCAGCATGATTCTGGCCCCCGCGTGGAGTGATCCGCGCCTTCTGGCTCTCAACAATGTTCCAGCGGAGGCATTCACTCCCCACCCGTGGTGGAGTCCTACCCGCAACCACGCCCACTATCTCTTCTGGAAAGGTAGCAACCCGTTCAGAGGCAACAGTGCCCTGTCAGACAATCAACAAATCGGACGGCTGGTGCGCGACGCCGCCTACGGACTGCCCGGCAATGCTTCTGCCCCGGTGATGCGCCCCGGGTTCAACGGTCTTGCCGACGCCGGTGGCCAGAACGACTGGGACACCGGCCCTGGCGCCTTCGTGGACGGCCCGTGGATTAACAAGGCCGACGAGGGCAATATGAACGCTGTTGACGGCAATGGGGATCACTTCCCCTACTTTTTTCCCAATATCGGTATCACCCAGTCTCTTCCCGACGCCTACTTCTCCCCCAACCGCCAGATTCCCTCGCCCGTCATGTTCGGCTCCCTGCCTACCGGTCTGAACCTTAGCGGCGGTACCCCGCGTCCTTGGCAGACCCTGCTGTTCCGCCCCAGATACGGCACGCACCCCGGCGCTGACGCTCCTGCCGACTACTTACTGCTCGACTGGTTCTGGATGCCGGTCATCGAACCCTACGCCATCAGCGAGCCGTTTTCCACCGACGGTAAGGTCAACTTGAACTATCAAATCGTGCCCTTCACCTACATCAACCGCGCTACCGCTCTGCGCGCCGTCCTCGCCAGTGTCAAAGCCTCCAAGCTGCCCGCCAACTTGATAAACGGCTACAAACACACCGAACTCGTCCCCTACATCAACGCCAACACCCGCTTGCCGCTGAACCTGGACGCCACCATCAGCCAGTTCACGGACAAGTTCAGCAATTGGGAAATTTTTAAATCCGCCGCGGAACTTTGTTCCCTCTACCTCGTCCCCCAAGGCTACGAACTGGGTGGATTCAGAACGCAATTTAACGCCACTGACGGCACCGGCGACTTCGCCATGATCGGCGACAATCTGCGCGAGCGTCCCTATTCGCATCTCTACTCGCGCCTGACCACCAAATCCAACACCTTCACCGTGTACTACACCGTCCAAACCCTCAAGAACGCCAATCCTGACCCCACAGAATGGGACGAGACCCGCGGCGCCGTCACCGGTGAATACCGCGGCAACACCGTGTTGGAACGCTATCTCGACCCCAACGCCGGCACGCGCGACTTCACCAACAGCGCCAACGCCAACTACACCCTGGAAAGCGACTACCGCTGGCGCGTCATCAGCAACGCCCAGTTCGCCCCGTGAATATTCCAGTAGGACAATTACACCTACGGCGCGATCTGTGGTTTTGGTTTGACTGGGCTGGTGTTTACGAGTAACACGGAGCGTGACATGCCTCTGAGTTTTTCATATCAAAAAACCACCCAAGCGTTAAATTTTTTCGCGCAGCAAAACGGCGGAATCATCAACAAGTTAAAGGCGCTGAAGCTGCTGTACTTTGCCGACCGCTACCACCTGCGCAAATACGGGCGGCTGGTCACTAATGACGAGTATTTTGCCATGCGCTACGGCCCGGTCGCGTCCGGGGCAAAAGACCTGGCGGAAGGGCAACACGATTGGGGACGGGGCGAAACCGATCAGGAGTACGCGGCTCAGTACATCCGTCCGGACTCCCGGCGTTATGAAATCCAGTCGCGGCAAAGCCCCAATCACGAGGTTTTCTCGCAATCGGACTTGGAAGCGTTGGATTTTTCGTACCAAACTTTCGGTCAGCTGGACTTATACGAGTTGGCCGAGTTGACCCATCGTTATCCCGAATGGAAAAAGCACGAGGCGGTGCTTAACAACAGCTCCCGCGTGCTGATGGACGCGGTGGATTTTCTCGAAGACCCGCCCGGTGATTGCGACCCCTGCCACTCCTTAACGGAGGAGGAACGCTCAATTCGCCGGGAAGAGTTTGTCGAATCCCGCGCTATCCATCTCCTGTTGCACTGAGGAACCTGACACTATGGATAGCCCGCTACCTTTGCGGTTCAAACTTTCGTTACGGGCGGGCACGGTGTACTACTTCACGCATCGCGGGTTCATGTCCCCCGCGCCACATTTTTTCATCGTCGTCAACCGCGAGCCGCAAACGAACAAAGTTTTATTGCTCACGGCAGCCTCTTCCCAAATTGAAAATGTTACCAAGCGGCGTAAAAATCAACCGCCGGAAACCCTGGTGCATGTCGCGCCGGAAGAGTATGCCGCTTTTTCCAAGCCAACCGTGATTGACTGCAACGCCGTAATTTCTTACAGCCTGCAAGAGCTAGTTGATAAAAGTAACCGCAAGGAAGTCAAAGACCACGCCGACATCCCGCCGCAAATTTTGCAAAAGATTCTGCACGGCATCCGGCAAAGCCCCCTAGTGGACGGAGCGATTAAAAAACTAGTCTCCCCGTAAAGGGGGGTGGCGGCGGAGCGGACGGGGTAGTTTAGCGTTAACAGGAACCCAGCACAAAATTCCAAACTCCAACCCGAATCTATCCGTTACCATGCCGTTAATGTCATGGCATACCGACGATTTGAACGAGCCGTTGCCCTTGCAATTGCCTTGGATGTACACCAGTCCGGTTGCCGGGAAATATCTTAATAAAACCTTATTTCGATTTTATCGAAAATACCATGCGGCGCAGTTCCTTGATAAACTCGTCAATATCGCCTAAAAAATTGGGATAGGCTTTTTCAATCTTAGACAGCGAATCGCTGGAAATTAGTACCACTTGTTTTTTGCCCAGCAGATATTCCGGTGTCTGCTCCAATTGGCGGTAGGTCAGGTCCGCCGCTTCCTTCTGCGACTCAAGGAACGGATAAAATTTGACCGTGGAATTGCCGTTCAACAGCGTTTCTATCACCCAGTAGGCCGCGCCGTTGAGCTTCGAGTTCTCCCGCGCGAATTTTGTTTTTTGGATGGTTTCCAAGTGTTTGAACACATGGCGTGACCGGTCAAGTTGGTTAATTTTTGCCACCAACTCCGCCTTGGTACAGAGTCCGAAATCCGCGTGCGGTTGTTCGTTTTCCTCGCGGGCCAGGAGCGCGCTGACCAACTTAAAGAAATCCAGCCAGTCCTGATTGCCCTGGCTGGACTTTAACGCCTCTTGCAAGAAAAAGCCGACCGTCTCCACCGCGGTGGCCCAAAGGTGCTGCAAACGGGTGCGCAGTTGAATCTCGACGTACAGGCCGTCGTACTCCGGTTTTTCGGGGCTGTGGTATTGATAAATGATGTGGATGCCCCGGTAGCCCGACTTTTTGGGGGCCGCGATATAATCCCGTTTTTTGGTCAAATGGTGCTTGGTGCGGGCACTGTAAGCGTTGAATTTTTTTTCCAATTCCCGCGCCTTTTTAATATCAGGAACAATCGCCCGCAAGCCGCCGATGTCCTGCATCTGCCGCAGGCGCATCGTTTGCTGGCGATTTTTCAATTTGTCCAGAATGGTCGGGGCGCGTTTCAATCGTTGCACTACGATACCTTTTCTTTCGGCCACCTCCTTGACGTAATGGCGCAAGGTGGCCTGAAACGTGTTGAGCGGAACCAGGTGCAACGACCGCCAGTCATTCAAGGTCTGCCATGCCGCGTCGCGCTCCTGTGGGGTTGCCTGGTCAGCGATAAGCACCCGGCCCGCGTGGTTAATTTCACTGTGGGAAAAAGGTTTCATGGCCGTGGATTCCGCGTAGCTTGGCTTGGCACGGGAAGAAAGTCAAGACCGAGCAAGTTAGGCTGCGTTGTCACCACGTAAAGAACCGGTTTTTGGCGTGGTCGGCAGTAAGGTTTCTTAACATTGAACTATCCCATCATTCTGCCATCACTCCTTCACAGCAGGGGCATTAGCACTTGGGAGCGCCGAGTGTCTGCTCGGCTACTTTCCTCCGTGAACCAGCCGAGCGGACGCTCGGCGCTCCCGGGGCTGTCGCCCCAGTGCTGCTGCTCCCAAAAAACCTTCGTGTCTCTGCGTCTCTGCGTTGAATGTGCTAAGTTATTTCCCGTTCGACACCGGAATCGGCGACGGGACGGCAGGCTTGGCGGATTTGTCCAGGCGGGCGAAGATGTTCGCGAAATCGTTCACCGGCGGTTTGCCGCCCAGGGTGTCGCTCTTGCCGACGAAGACCGCGGTTTCCGCCAGGCTGAATTTCGGCGCGCTGACGTCGCCGTACAATTGGGCACTGCCGATCACTTCGACTTTTTCCTTGGCCTGGATGTTGCCTTGCACCTTGCCGCGCACCACCACGCTGGACTCGGACTTGATGGCAGCCTTGACGACCGCGGTTTCGCCGATGATCAGCGGCCCCGCGGCCAGGATTTCGCCCTCAAAACGGCCGTTGATTTCGAGCTGGCTGGCGAAGCTGATGATGCCCTTGAATTCCACGTCCTCGGAGATGACGGCGGCGGATGATGATTTGCGGGTCGGTTCCATAGTTTGTGCGGATTTCAGTTCAATAGATTTGCCCTGTGTGTGAGCAGGTTCGTTGCTTTTTCTTCCAAACACCTCGGATAACATGCCTTGATTCAAACTTATTCGGGCTTAAAGTCCAGCACATTCCCATAAATTATGCCGTTTTTTGCGGGGCGCTAAAAAATTTTGCCGTGTAAGCATACTTGACAGCGCGCCCGCGCGTCCCTGATATGGATAGTATTCCGTAGCGAGTCAATTATATGGTGCATCACATTCGTTTTTTAAAACTGAAAGCCAATACCAAGCCGGATCAGATTGAAAATTTGATGGTCGAAACGCGCATCCGCCTGCTCAAGATTCCCGCAATCATGAACCTGCATGTCGGCAAGAAAATCGACCCCAAGGAGCACGCGCACGAGGTGTTTTTTTCCATGGACCTGGAAAGCCTGGCCAAGTTGCGCATCGCCGAGGATGACGCCGTGTACATCAAGTACCGGCAGCAGATTCTCGGCCAGTATGTCGAGCATGAAACCGCGCTGAATTTTGAGATGGAGCCGGGCAAGGACGTGGCCTATTCGTGATCGGCACCAGCGTTTGAGGCGGCGGGTAATTGCCGTTTCAACTTCAGCGCTTAAAAAAGCCTCTCCCTTCGTGCCTTGGCGTCTTCGCGGCGGGAGTTTCAGCGTCAGCGTCAAACTTTGCCGAAGATGCTCTGGCCCGTGGAACGCAAATCATCGCACGCCTCGCCGAGCCGCGCGGTGACGCCTTCCTCCGCTTTTTTCAAATAACTGCGCGGGTCGTAGGCTTTCTTGTCGCCGATTTCGCCGTCCACTTTCAGCACGCCGTCGTAGTTGCGGAAGAAATGATCCACGATGGGGCGCGTGAAGGCGTATTGCGTGTCGGTGTCAATGTTCATCTTGACCACGCCGTAACCCAGCGTCTCGCGGATTTCGTTCAGCGGGGTGCCGCTGCCGCCGTGGAACACGAGGTCGAACTCGGCTTCCTTGCCGTACTTGGCCATCACCGCGTCCTGGCCGCTTTTCAAAATGTCGGGGCGCAATTTGACCGCGCCGGGCTTGTAGGAGCCGTGGACATTGCCGAACGTCGCGGCGAACAGGTAGCGGCCCTGGCCCTTGAGCGTCTCGTACACTTCGAGCATGTCGGCGGGGCTGGTGTAGAGTTTGTCGGCGGGATGGCCGGAATTATCCACGCCGTCCTCCTCGCCGCCGACGACGCCGGCCTCGAGTTCGAGGATGATTTCCTGTGCCACGCAGAGCTTGAGGATTTCCTGCGTGAGCTTGAGGTTCTCCTTCAGCGGCAGTTCGGAGGCGTCGAGCATGTGCGAGTTGAACAGGTTGCCCCGGCCGGCCTGGCGGCGCGCGGCGGTGGCGGCGATGAGCGGGCGCAGGAATTTGTCCACCTTCTTCGGCTGACAGTGGTCGGTGTGCAGGCCGACCAGCACGTTGTATTTTTGCGCGAGGATATGCGTCGCTTCCGCGAGCACGATGGCGCCGAAGGCCATGTCCTTGACCGCGACGCCGGAGGCGAACTCGCCGCCGCCGGTGGAAATCTGGATGATGCCGTCGGATTTTTTATCGGCGAACGCCTTGAGGGCGGCGCTGATGGTGCTGAGTGAGGTTACGTTGATGGCAGGATAGGCGTAATCACCGGCCTGCGCCGCGTCAAACATCGCGGCATATTGTTTGGGTGTGGCTACTGGCATAATTGCTAAAACGCTAGCGAGGCCGAGGCAAAAGGAAAGAAAAGTTTTTCGCTGTCAGCCGGCGGTGTCATCCGACATTGGCTATTGCGGCAGGTTCACCCGCACCGGCTCACGGGCAGCGGGCGCCGGCGCCTGGTACGGCAACGGCAGCGTCACGGGCAGCTTCAGCGCCGGGCGTTCGATGATTTTAAGGTTGAACGTCAGTTCCCGCTCGTTCCGGATCACCCGCACCGGCACGGCGCTGCCCACCTTGGCGAAAAACGCGGCGTCCAGAATGTCTTGCGGGTTGCGAATTTTGCGGTCGCCGATGGCGATGACCTGGTCGCCCTTGGCCAAGCCGCAGTCAACCGCCGGCGTGCGGTCGTAAAGCTGGCTGACATACACGGCGTGGGCGTAGGGTTGGTCCGGCTCGGCCTCCACCACGCCGACCCCGACCCAGCCGTGCCGGGCCGCGCCGTATTCGCGCAAATCGGCCGCAATCCGGTTGGCCGCCTTGATTGGCAGCCCGTAGCATTCGCGCCCGCCATCCACGGAAAAAACCATCATGGCCACCACTTCGCCGCGGCTGTTCAGCAACGGCCCGCCAATCTGGCCGGGGCTGACCGTGACATTGCAGCGCACATGGGTGGTGGCGAAAAAGCTGTTCAGGTACCGCACATCAAACCCGGTGATAATGCCAAAACTCGGGCTGACCGGCAGATTGTAAGCGTAACCGACGCCAACCAGGCCGCCGGCGATTTGCAAATGGTCGGAATTGCCCGCGGGAATAAACGGGGTGCGCTCCAAGTCGGCCTTGAGCAGGGCGACGCCGCTACGCAAGTCGCGGCCGATGATTCTGGCCGCTATCTGTTGGCCACGGTATTCAATCGTCGCGCGGGTCGCTTCCAGCACCACATCGTAAGCCGTCAACAGCGTGCCGTGGTCGTCGATGAAAAAGCCGGTGCCGGCCAGGGTTTGCTCAAGGTTAAACGCGCGAATTTTAACCACCGCGGCGGCGGTTTGGTTGAAAATCTGCTGCACCTCGCCGGACAGCGAGTCCATCACCGCGGTCTTGTCACCGTCAGCGGCATGGCCGGCAACGGTAAAAACCAACCAGAGACCAGCGAACAGTATCACCCTAAAACGCGATAGTCTTGTCATAGGACAGGGGGGTCTGGCCTGTTGAGTAACGGGGAGCAGGCGGTTGTTCCGTTGTCCCGGAGTCCGAAACCAGTCGCACCTTCGGCATGGCGGGCGTCCTGGCAAAGCCGGACTGTTTGGCGGAATGCCTGGAAAAATTCCCCAAGCCGATTACCAGCAACGCCGTCACCACCGCCACCGCGCCGCAACTGGCGACAGTACGGTATGGCTCGCGGCACAGGAACTCGCGGAACCACGCGCGCCACGGCTCCCATTTCGCCGCCTGGCGCAACATTTGCGCCTGCTGGTAACGATGAAATTCCGCCAGAAACCCGTCAAAGTAATCCTGCCCCGGGGTTTCCAGCTTCTTTAGCCGCAACAACTTCTGTAATTTCTGCTCGTTCAATGCTGTTACTTTCTACTTATTCAACCAGGATGCAAGCGCTTTTTGCAAGTAACGATGCGCGTAATGCAACCGCGACCGCACCGTTCCCTCCGAGCAATGCATGATTTTGGCGATCTCGGCATGACCCATGCCTTCGATATCAAACAAAACCACCGCTGCCCTTTGCGATTCAGACAAATTTTTCAAAGATTCGTTCAACTTATTTTGCAGCTCGACCCGCGCGGCGGCTTGCGCGCCGGTGACCGCGCTCAGGTCGGCAAATTCTTGTTCCGTGGCTTCGTCCACCGATAACTCATTAAGACTTAAATCATAGCGCCGTTTCCTGCCGCGGTTCAGGTGGTTAACGGTATGATTCAGGGCAATGCGATAAATCCAGGTGTAAAAGGAGGAATTTTTCTTGTACGACGACAGGCGGCGAAACGCCTTGTCGAATGTTTCCATTAACAAATCGTTGGTATCCTCATGGTTGGCGGTCATGTGGTAAATGACAGCGTAGAGCCGTTCTTGATAGCGCAACACCAGCCAGTCGTAGGCGGACACCTCGCCCTGCAACACCTGGTCAACCAGCGCCTCGTCCGGGATTTGCGGTTCGCCGGGTCTGAATGTTTGTTCCGCCACCGTGCAGGAACATAATGGATTCCCGACCAAGCTCAAGGCGCTATTTGCAAAAAACCGGCGCTGATGGTGAGCCGGCTATTGCAACTCCGCCAGTTCCCCCGCAAAAGTTCGCGCGATGGTTTGCAATGTCTCCGCGTAGGCGTTCACCGGCAGCGACTCCAACCTGCGCGCCGCCCGTTCCAGGTATTCCTGCGCCTGGCGTGCCGCGTAAACGTGCCCGCCCAGTTCCACCACCATCGTTTTCAACGCCGCCCGGTCGTCGTCGCTGCCGTGCAACAGCGTGGCCGAAACCGCCGCCAGGCGCGGCCCGTCCAGTTGTTGCAGCGCGTGCAGCAACGGCAGCGTCAGCTTGCCTTTCTTCAAGTCGGTGCCCAGCGTCTTGCCGGACCCGTCCTCGGAACCGAACAAGTCCAGGCAATCGTCATAAATCTGGTACGCCACGCCGATGCTGTCGCCGTACACGCGGTACGCCGCCACCGTGTCGGGCGGCTGTTGATTCAAGTGCGCCGCCAATTCCGTCGAGACCCGGAACAGCGCGCCGGTTTTCATCGCCACGATTTTAAAATAATCCGCCGGCGATAAATTCAGGTCAAACCGCCGTTGCGTTTGCAGGATTTCCCCGGTGCATACCTCGTTGGCCGCGTCCGCCACCAGCCGGCAAACGGTCTGGTCCGCGAACCGGCTGCACAGTTGCAGCGCGTGCGCGAACAGGCAATCCCCCAGCAGCACCGACAACTCGGCGCCCCATTTTGAGTTCACCGTCGGCTTGGCCCGGCGCAATTGCGCGTGGTCCAGCACATCGTCGTGAATCAGCGAAGCCAGATGAATCAACTCCACCACCGCGGCCAAATCAATATGCGCCGCCGTGCTGCCGCCGGTCGCCCGCGCCGCCAGCAGGGTCAGCGCCGGACGAATCCGCTTGCCGTTGGTGGCGGTGGCATACGCCACATACCCGTGAATCTCCGGATCGAAGGAATCCGCCTGCTGACGGAGCCGGATTTCAACCTGCCGCAAATCGTCGCGCACCTGGTCAAAATGCGCTTGCAACGCCAATTTCCGGGCAAATTGGGGCAGACTGTTCTTGGTCAAAATATCGTGCTGTTGCTGGGGACGCGCCACGGGGCAACCCTAAAGCAAGGACTGCCAAAGTCAAAAACAGAGTTTGGCCGGCGCGCCGGCAAACTTAATATTTCACACTTGGCCCGCTTCCATTATAATCCCTCCATGCGTCATCTGCGGCTGGTCATCATCAGCGTATTGCTCGTCACCTGCGGCGGCCAGGATGACCGCGCGGCGCGTGAGGCCGACCAGTTCATCGCCCAACGGCAATACGGCAACGCGCGGGCCGTGATTGAGCAAGCCTTGCGCGCCGACCCGAAGAACGTCAAGCTCCTGCGCCTGCAAACGCGTTATTTTCTCTGCACCGAGCAAGTCGCCTTCAGCGTCGCCGCCTACCGCAAGCTGCTGGCGGCGCAGCCCGGCGACCGCGTCCTCCACCGCGCCCTCGATGACCCCGCGCCCGCTGTGCGTGTCACCGCGGCGCGCGTCTTCGGCGAACTCCGCGGCCCGGACGCCCTCGCCGCGTTAACCAAGGCCGCCGCCGACCGGGAGCAGTCGGTCCGCCTGGCCGTCACCCGGGCCTTGGACCGGCTCGACACCCCCGGCGCCATCCCCATCCTGGGCAAACTGTTGCATGACCGCGATTGGTTCGTGCGCGGCAACGCCGCCCTGGCGCTGGGCAAAATCGGCAACGCTGACAGTGTCGGCGCGTTGTTCAAATCACTGGACGACCCCGACCCCTATGTGCGCAACAGCGCGCGCCTGGCGCTCCGACGACTCGCCACCGCGGCGCACCGGCCCGCCTACCGGGCCGCCCTCGCCGGCCAGTCCCCGGCCGCCCGCGTCCTCGCCGCGCTGCTGTTGGCTGACGCTGACCCGGCCGCCGTCGCGCCGATATTGATTGCGGAATTAAACCGCCCGGAGCATCCCGATTTGCCGGAAATCATCCAAACCCTGGCAAAAATCAAAGCCCCCGGCGCTCTGCCCGGCCTGCAAAAAGCGGCGTTCAGCCCCGACCGCAACATCAGCGTCAACGCCATCCTGGCGCTCGGCGACTACCGGGATCAAGGCTCCGTCAAATTGCTAAACCGCCTCCGCCAGAACCCGCAGACCGACCGGGAAGTCAAAACCGCCTGCCTGGTGGCCTTGGACCGGATTGGGAAAAAATAAGGGGCTGAAATTTTCACCACCAAGACACCAAGGCACGAAGGCTGTTTTTTTAAACAAAACTTAACCGCAGAGGCGCGGAGACGCGGAGGTTTTTAACCACGAATTAACACGAATGGACACGAATGAAAAAGGCAGCCACGGTCAGCGGCTGCCTTTTGCATTTTAATTCGTGTCAATTCGTGTGCATTCGTGGTTTAGAACTGATGACGGTAGCCGGCGGTTAGGCCCCAGGGTTTGTCGTACTTGTCGCCGAAGGAGGCTTCGTAGTCGAGGTGGAGTTGATTGTTGGTGTCGAGTTGCCAGATGAGGCCGGCACCGAGTTCGGCTCTGGCGCCGTCGGTGTTGGCGCGGGTGGATTGGTAGCCGTTTCTGAGGGTGCCGCCGGTGCTGATGGTTTCGACGCCGCTGATCTTCACGTAGGGCTGGAGTGCGCCGCCGTTGGTGAGTTTTATACTGCGACCGAAGAGGCTGCCGATGCGGAGTTGCAGGGCGTCGAGGTCTTGG
>JAISBF010000045.1 GCA_031266335.1 Verrucomicrobiales bacterium | reverse complement strand
ATGCAATCCTTGAACACCTGCCGGTCCTCGCCCTTCGTAATCGCCGCCGCATTCGCGCCAATCATCCGCACCCCGTGACGGTCGAGCGCGCCGGACTGGTGCAACGCCATCGCCGTATTGAGCGCCGTCTGCCCGCCGAGCGTCGGCAACAACGCGTCGGGTTTCTCACTGACAATGATTTGTTCCACCACCGCCGGCGTGATGGGTTCAATGAACGTGCGGTGGGAAAACTCCGGGTCCGTCATAATCGTGGCGGGATTGGAATTAACGAGAATGACGCGATACCCCTCCTCGCGCAACGCCTTGCAAGCCTGGACGCCGGAGTAATCAAACTCGCACGCCTGCCCGATGATGATAGGCCCGCTGCCGATGACTAAAATGGAGTGGATGTCAGTACGTTTTGGCACGCGAAATAAACTGCCAGCCTTGGCGAAGGTGCCAAGTCTTTTTTGCTTCAGTCGAAGGATTGGGGTGACGGGAAAAACTCAGAACCACGAAGACGCGGAGATTTTTTGGTTGGACACAGAGGGACACGGAAAAGGCGCAGAGTTTATTTTTTGTTTAATAAAATCTCTGTGGTTCTCCGTGTCTGCTCTGTGCTCTCTGTGACCCAATGGGCTTTTAAAACTGATGACGATAGCCGGCGGTTAGGCCCCACGGTTTGTCGTACTTGTCGCCGAAGCTGGCTTCGTAGTCGAGGTGGAGTTGATTGTCAGCGTCGAGTTGCCAGATGAGGCCGGCGCCTACTTCCGCTCTGGCACCGTCAGTGTTGGCGCGGATGTGTTGGTAGCCGTTTCTGAGGGTGCCGCCGCTGCTGATGGTTTCTACGCCGCTGATCTTCACGTAGGGTTGTAATGCGCCGCTGTTGGTGAGGTTGATTGTTCTGCCGAATAAGGAGCCGATTCTGAACTGGAGGGCGTCGAGGTCTTGGGCGCTGATGGTCATCGGGCCAGCTTGATAGTTTTCGGTGAGGATGTGGAGGTAGTTGACTTGGAACTGAGGCTCAATGAACCAATCATCGCTGAAGGTGAATTTTTTGCCGATTTCTATGCTGCCGCCGATATTTATGTCGCTGTAGTTGGCGTTTATTTGACTGCCGCTGTAGGGAGCTTTTAGGTCGTTATCGACACTGGCAGCTTTGAAGGTGGCGTCGATGTAGAAGCCGCTGCTGTGTAACCAAGTGGCGTAGAGGCCGCCGTAGTAGGAGTTAATCTCACCGTCAGCGCCGGGGGTGCGGTAGTCGAGGTCGCTGCGGCCGTAGCCGGCGTAAACGCCCAAGTATAGGTCACTGTCAGCGCTGATGGTGAACTTGTGATCTGTGCCGAGATCGACGCCGTAGATGAGTTGTTCGTAGGCTTTGCCAGCGACTTGGCTGCCGATGTTTAGCTGTTGGCCATAGCTTCTGAGCCAGATGTTTTCGATGAGGCTGTTGTATGGAACGCGGACATCCTTGTCCGCCAGCGGGCGGGACGCCCGCGCTCCATGGCGCAATTCACCCATGCGCTTGAGCAAGCTGTTTTGCTGGGCGAACCACATGGCTTGTTGGATGGCTACGCTGCTGTTGAGGACGGCGCCGGCGGGGCTGGTGCCTTGTTTGATGAAGTGGTCGCCGTCTTTGATGATGGTGTCAATGCCCCAGTCGATCGGATCCCATTGCCAGTTCTCCGTGCCGTCGCCGGTGACTTTGCCGGGGAGGACTTTATTGGGGTCGGCTTGGCCGTTGCCGGTGGTGTCGATGTGAACTGTGCCGTCACCGTCAGCGGTGTCGGTGACGGTAATGGAACCACCTTCTCCGGTGTCGCTGTTGACGCTGAGGTTGACGGTGCCAGTGTGGAGCATGTTGTCGAAGATGACTTCGTAATCGCCGATGTTCCATACGCCGTGGTTCTCGCCGTAGTTGCCGTGACTGTCTTTATTGAAAGTCCACGTGCTGTCGCTGCCGGTGATCAGGTTGCCGCCGTGATAGCCGCCGGTGCCGATTGAGTTGTTGTCGAGAGTGACGACTAGCACGCCGTCGCCAGCGTTGGTAACGTCGCCGGTCAGGGTGCTGTGGTCGAGGTTCAGTCCCAATGCGCCACTGCCGCTGTTGGTGACATCGCCGGTGACACCGCTGCCGCCGTTGAGGTTGACGGTAGTAGTGCCGTGGTTGCCGGCGCCGATGTTGATGCCGCCCGCCTCGGTCAAATCAGTGTCCGTTAAGTTGGCCGTGAAATCGCTCTCAGCGGCAACATTAAGCAGTGTCCCAGAACGAACAACCGTGCCTTCCACATTGAGCAGACCTTTCACCGTGGAACCTCCCTCGAGGTGGTAGAGGTTAAAGGCGGTGGTCTCCACATCAATAACACCCCCGCTGAGGTACGCGGCGGTAACGGGACCTGGCTCGAAGCCGGGATTAAGACCGAAACCGATACCGCTCCGTCCGCTCAGATTGGAGTCCGTCAAACGCAGCACACCACCGTCGGTCAATGTCGCAATGCCTCCCGATGGCGCGCTGATGGTGGCGCGCGTGGCCCGCACTTCCCCGCCGCCGTTGCCGACGCGGATGGCGCTGCTGCTGGCGGAGGTTATCATCGAGTGCGTCCCCAAATCAACCAAGCCGCCGGCATGGGCTACGACGGCATAGGCGCTGCTGCTGCCGGTGGTCGTGATCCACGCCGTGCCGACTTGAATGGTACCGCTATTAGCCTGCACACCCGAGCTCGCTGCTCCAGTTCCCGCAAAGGTGCCGCTGTCAATGACAATCAGGGCGTTGTTCGCATACACAGCGTACGCGTAGTTCCCCGCGACAGTGACGGCTTGATCAGCCCCGAGATGAATGACACCGCCGTTCATGGCATAGGCTCCGTGGGCGTAATTGCCGCTGGTTTGGATCGTGCTGCCGTCGTCCAGCGTGTAAACCGTGCCGATGTTTTCGATGCGCAGGCCGGAGCCTTGGTCAGCGGTGAAGTTTGAGTTGTTGCCGCCGGCCGTGGTCACAATCTGCAACGCGCCGTCGCTTTGGTGCGTGGATTGGTCGTTGTATTTGACCTGAGGGGCGGCCGACACGGTCAGCGGGGTGGTTAGGTTCAGGCCGCTGACGATGAGCATGGCGGCGAGGGTTTTGATGGAGGTGTTGGTTTTCATAATAAGTGGTGGGGTATGTGTTCTTTTTTAATCCGCAGATTTTCGCAGATGACGTTTTTCAAATAATATCCGCGAACATCCGCGTAATCTGCGGATAAGGCTGCTGGGGACGCGGGATGATTCTCCCCGCCCCGCGCCGCTGACGCTGGCGGGCGGTGTGCTGCCGCATGGGGAATGAAAGGGGCAAAACTTCGCTGGGCAATTAAAGCGTCGGGGCAAAGGTCATACTGAGCGCGTGAGCGCGTGAGCGCGTGAGCGCGGCGTACTTACGTTATGACTTATCTTGCTCATCTTCAGCGGGTTATCGGGGTTGCCCGGCCGTTTAGTCGGCTTCGGCGAATTTCGATAACGCGATTTGACGTTGGAACGATACGGAATCAGGCTGCCTTGCGCAAGGATTTTTTCGCTTTTTTTAATCCGTGTCCATCTGCGGTTAAAATCAAAGTGAAAAAATAACCGAGAAAAATTGAACAAAATTGCCGGCTGACGGTCTAAACATACAGAAGTAATTCATTTTATTCTTCTTCCTTTGAATGCGGGCTTGTCTAGCCCGCATTTTTTTGTCCTCGTTGGCCGTGAAAACAAAAAAGCGGAACCTCGCGATTCCGCTTTTTCAAACCCGCTGACCGTGGGCTTACAAGGTTTGCAGGAAGCGCACCAGTTGCTCGCGATTCGGGCTTTGCGCGTGGCGCACGTAAAAGCCGCTGTTGGCCACCGCCAGTTGCAGCGAGTGGGCCAGGCTGAGGCCGAGCAGCCGGCCGATGAGGAAGCCGGTGTTGAAATGGTCGCCCGCGCCGGTGCTGATTTTCGGCTTGGCGGTGTAGGGGCCTTCCACCGCGATTTCGCCGTCAGCATCAGCGCCGCAGGCGTATTGGACCGGGTGCACCACCACGGTATGCAAGCCGAGTTTTTCCCGCACCGCGCCGGCCAGCGCGGCATAGCCTTTCTGGGTGGCGGGGAATTTTTTCAACCGCAGCACCTTGGCGACGTGAATAGCCTCGCTTTCATTCAGGCCGAGAATGACGTTGTGATACTGCTGGAATTCACCGATGATTTTCAGCGCGGCCGCCAGATCGGCGTCAATGCGCTTGGCCGGGTCGCACAGGTCGAAGAACAACAATTTGCGCTTGTCGTTCTTGGCCGGCTTGAATTCGCTGAGGATTTTTTTCCACAGCGCGGACATGTTCGGCAGCATGGTCCAGTTGACCATGGCGATGAAATGGGCCTGGTGCCAGAGCTTGGCAAAATTCTTGTCGCCGAACCGCTTCTTGATGTTTTCCCAACTCACCTCGTTGACCGTGGCGTGCTGGCCGAGCATCAGCTTGCCGTCGGTGAATTCCAGGGCCGAGGTCAGGCCGGGGTCGGCGATGCCGTGAATCTTGGCGCGTCTGGCAAACTCATCGAACACCGGATGAATCTTGGTATTGCCGACCATGCCGATGTATTCGACCGGCGCGCCGAGGGTGCTGAGGGCGAACGCCATAATCGGGCCGTTGCCGCCGATTTTCTCCAAAGTCGGCACCACCTCGAAATTGGCGCTTTTGCCCGCCGCTTCGCCGATTTTTTTGGCAAAATCCCGCAATGAGCGGTAGGGCATGTGCTTGGTGGCGCTTTGCCGCTGTTCCACCACTTCGAGAATGGTGTCCACGAAGCCGTCGAAGCCGACCAGACCGTTGTATTTTAGCAGCTGGGCCCGGGAGCCGATGAGCCGTTCTGCTGTTTGCCGTGCTAAGCGAGAGTCAGTCATAAGTATTCGACAATAGCAGAAATTACGGTTCTGACAAATACTAAATCATGCCGGGGTAGAAATGAATTAGACGCTAACCGTGACGGCTAATCCAGCCCGCGCGCGGCCAGGTCATCCTCATCCCACCCCAGGTAATGCCCCAGTTCATGCAGGTAAGTCAGCCGCGCTTCCGCGCGAAAGGCCGCCGGGTCGCCGTCAGCGTAATCGTGGAGGTTTTCCAAATAAAGAAAAATTTGCGGCGGCGACGGCATGTCGGTGTTCAACTCCCCGGCGTAAGCCGTGCCGTCGAACAACCCGAGCAAATCCGGTTCAAACCCGTCCGCCAGCAGCGCCGCGTCCGGCACGGTCGCGAAATGCACCGCGACGCGCGCCGCCAGCGCGGCGAGATCCGGCGGCAGCTTGGCGTGGATTTTTTTCACCTCAGCCTCAGCGATGGCGGTCAGGGCGGCAAAAGTCATGGGCGTTAAGATGGTTCACGGATGGTTTTGAAAAAAACACTTGCGCATGTCAGGTTAACAATATACCATCTCCCCCGTTATCGGCGCAAGTTAATGCTAACTACTACCTACTATCTACAAGGAAAGTCAGGCCAGTTAAGCCAAGACGAAACCCCGGTAACCCGCTGAAGATGACCGAGATAGCCCATAGAATCGAAGCACCGCGCTCACGCGCTCACGCGCTCACGCGCTCATTATGACTTCTGCCCCGACTCTTTAATTCCCCGCAGAATTTTACCCATCCTATTCCCTATGCGGCAAGACACCGCCCGCCAGTGTCAGCGGCGTGGGGAGCGCCATCTCGCAGCCTTAGCTACCTTATCCGCGGATTACGCGGATTTTCGCAGCTATTATTTGCAAAAAATAAGCTGTGTTCATCTGCGTAATCTGCGGATTAAAAAACTTTCAACCAACCCCAACCAACCGAAAGAACCCATATGAACCCCAAACTAACCCTCCTCATCCTCAGCACCCTCAGCGCCGCCGCGTTGAACGTCTTCGCGGCCTCGCTCTACGTCAACGGCACCAACTACGGCGCCGAGTCAGACCAAACCTACGTCACGCCCAACGCCTGGACGCCGGCCCTGCGCGTCTCCAATTCCGGCGCGGTGTACAGCGGCACTAACATCAACCTCAGCGGCACCGAGGTACAGAATAACGGGGTGCTCCAGGTCTCGCACGGCGACGCCACCGCCGCCATCACTGGCGGCACCATCACCTTGAGCGGCGCGCCGGTCACCACCTATCGCCAGCGCGCGGTTTTGCTGCAACACCCCGGCGCCAACCTCTCGTTGCAGGATGTCACCATCAACGTCAACATTGGCGGCGCTGACGCACCCATTACATCGGGAATCAACATATCCAACGGCGGTCGCCTGACCGCCGACAATCTGCGCGTGGACATCAAAACCGAAAACACCATAGGAGCGGCGCTCTACATGGACACCGGCACCGGCAACACGGCGCACCTTACTAACAGCACGCTGGTTTCCAATAAGGACTATATCGTTTATATGGGTCACAACGCCACCTTCACCGGTTCCAACGTGATCCTGCACACCACCGGCGGCACCAATTTTATGGTTCAGTTGGTGACTAGCTCAACGCTGATACTGACCGACAGCGCCATCACCGCGGACGGCGACGGGCAGTCAATCTTCAACCTCCGCCCCAACAGCTATTACACCGACATCGACCCGGCCCAGGGGATTCATGTCGAACTAATCAACACCAACGTGACCGCCGCCGGGGACTTGATGCACACCGGCGGCCTCGGCATTGATGATGTCATCCACCTGACCGGCGCGAAAGAATTCCTCATCACCGGCGGCACCATCAACATCGGCGCGAAACTCATCAACGCTGCCCGTGACCAAAACTTTATCGTCACCATCACCGACGCCACCGTCACCAACGGCGCCGACCTGCTCACCGTCAGCGACAGCGCGACCTTGCAACTGAGCCTAAACAACACCGCCGTCACCGGCAACATCACCGGCAGCGGCACCGCCGCCGTCGAAGTCACCGTCAGCGGCAGCCACAGCACCCTCCTCAGCGACATCGCGCAAAACGACCAGGCCGTCGTCACCGTCATCCTCGACCACAACGCCACCGGCACCGGCGGTTTCGCTGGCGGCAACCTCATCACCGGCGGCGACAGCGCGTGGACTTTCAATAAAGACAGCCACGGCAACTACGGTGAAAACCACGGAGTATGGAACATCGGCGATTACGAAGTCATCTTCGACAACCTAACCCACACCGGTACCGTCAACCTCAGCGTCAACAGCGACACCGGCGAAGGCGGCTCCATCACCGTCACCGGCACCGCTGACGGTGCAGGCACCGTCCACATCGACACCACCGGCAACGGCAAAGCCGACCCGAACCAAGTCCTCCCCGGCATCGTCAGCGGCAACGGCACCGACCACTGGCAATGGGATCCGATCGACTGGGGCATCGACACCATCATCAAGGACGGCGACCACTTCGTAAAAAAAGGCACCAGCCCGGCAGGCGCAGTCCTCAACAGCGCCATCGCCGTCCAGCAAAGCATGTGGTTCGCGCAGCAAAACAGCCTGCTCAAGCGCATGGGTGAACTGCGCTATGGAGCGCGGGCGTCCCGCCCGCTGGCGGACAAGGATGTCCGCGTTCCATACAATAGCCTCATCGAAAATATCTGGCTCAGAAGCTACGGCCAACAGCTAAACATCGGCAGCCAAGTAGCAGGCAAAGCCTACGAACAACTCATCTACGGCGTCGATCTCGGCACGGATCACAAGTTCACCATTAGCGCTGATAGTGACTTATATCTTGGCGTCTTCGCCGGCTACGGCCGCAGCGACCTCGACTACCGCACCCCCGGCACTGACGGTGAGATCAACTCCTACTACGGCGGCCTCTACGCCACGTGGTTACACTCCAGCGGCTTCTACCTCGATGCCACCGTCAAGGCCGCCAGTGTTGATAACAACCTAAAAGCCCCCCACGGCAACACCCAACTCAAAGCCAACTACAGCGACGTGAACCTCGGCGGCAGCCTCGAACTCTTGTGCGCAGCTCTACAGAGTTCCAAAGCGCGAATAACCGCGAAAAAGCGCGAAAGTCCGCAATTTATGCGGGTTGGCGGGGTGTTTAGGAGCGAATTGGGCGTTTGATTAACACATTTCCAATCGGGTTATTTTCGGTCTTTTTGCAAGAACAGATTACCAATTTACAGGGACTTTTCGCATCGTTTCGCATGGTTTAGGGTGCGAAAAGCGAAGCCTTGTTGAGGATGTCGCGCATCCATTCGGCTAATTTTTGGCCCTTGCCTTGCGCGGTTTTCACCCAGGCGGCTTTCTCAGAACGCTGTACCCGCAACACCACGATGGCGTCATGCCGCTGATCGGCGGGCCTGGCGTTAAACTTATTACCCTTAGGTGCCGGTGACATGCTTACTCCCAACTCTTGGAAAAAGTCTGGTCAGCGAACAGTCTCGCCAACCCGGACACTTGCTTCAAGCGCAAAAGCTCGTCGGCATCCATGCCGATGTGCCGCATGATCCACTCATCCGACATCCCGGCGTCCTTAAGCTCGGCAATAATATTCACCATCAGGTCAATATCATGCGTGCCCCGCGCCCGGTTGTGGCGAATGGTGCTCGCCATCCGGTTGCTGACGTCCTTGTCAATCACCACCACCGGCAACAGCCCCCGCTCGCGCTCCCGAATCCGCTTGCTGGTCTGCAACACGGTGTAACGGTGGTAGCCGTCCACAATCTCGTAAACGTCCTCATCTGGCAAATAATAACACACCACCGGCATCGTGAAGCCGTCCTCCCAGATCGACAACTCCAGTAACTTCATCTCTGGAGGCGCCACCGCGTTAGGATTATAGGCGTTGGCGCGGATTTTCTCCACCGGCACCGCCTTGACATTGTAAACCGGACTGCTCATAAGTTTTGATATTTCTCCAACGCCGCGCGGCGCTTGTCTTGTTCCTGCCTGGTCAGCGTGAAGCCCATATACTTGCACAAATGGTCGTTTTTGAGAATGCACACGCACATCCGCTTGTAAGTCGGAATCAGCGCGAACTCAGCGCTGTCGATGTCGTCGAGATACTCCATCCGTACCGGCAACTTGTCAGTCTTATAATTGGTCTTGCCGCCAACCTCGAACACCGCGCCGACTCCGCGCAAGTCATTAACCGCGGCGTCCGACAGCACCCCACCGCGCTCGCGCCAGAACTTGATGCTGGTCTCCAGCTTGTCGCGATAATTGGCCGCGGCCGCCGGCGGCAAAGTGCCCAGTAAAAACTCCATGTACTCGCGCCAGGTGAAGTGCCGCGGCTTGGTGATATGCTTCCACCCCATCGCCTTCGTGCCGCCGTAAATGGCGGTGCAATTAACCCCGTTGACCCGCGACACCATCCGCCCCCAAACATCCGGGTCAATCGCGCGGTAGAGCTTGAGCGCGTCCTGTCCTGCCGAGATAAACGGTGACGCCACCCGCTGCTTGTTAAGCGGCACGCCCGCCTGGTAGAACAAATCATAAATCCGGTTGTACGGGAAATTGAATTTGGCGTTGGCCACCCACACATCCTCCACGCCCCAATCGTAAAGCGGGTAGGCGTTATACACATTGTCAGTCACCTTGGTCGTCCACGGCACCCCGCAATACTTGTTGATGTTACGGTCGCTGGCAATCGTGCGCCAGCGGTTAAGGCTCTCCTGCGCGCGGATGCCAATCAACACACAAGTCTTGCGCGCCCCGACCTTGGCGTGCTGCCACGGCGCGAACTTTTGCTGAAAATCGTAATCCCACAAGCCATCGTCATAAAACGGAAAGTCGTCAACGGTCAGACAATTGGCGGGCCGCTCACGCACCCACAACCCACGCTTGTCCGCATCCCACGGACGCCAGTACGCCTGGCTCATGCTGGTGCAAGTCGTCACCTTGAACGGCACGCAACACCAATACGGCGCGACCGTCAGCCCCAGCGTCGCGTAAGTGGACTCGACAAACTGGGTGGTTGCCGTGTACTGCGCCTCATAATCCAGGTGAAATAACCCCAGTCGCCGCTGCACACCCCGCTCGCGCATGAATTGCAGACAGAGATATAACAACGCGCTGCTATCCTTGCCACCGGAGAACGACACGTAGATGTTGTCAAATTCGGCGAAGACCAGCTCCAACCGCTTTTGCAACGCTTGATAAACATCTATGTCCAAAAATTTCACAACTTTTTAATCATGCGGGTGTACTTCACCCACTTCTTCTCGACCTTGAAATTATTATCCCAACAGGCTTTGGCGTGAGCGGTGCGGGCCACGAACACAAAATTTCCCAGCCCGGAAAAATCGCTGGTCACCACGGCCAGCATCCTCTTGAGCAACACAGGGTCATCCGCGGCCAGGTAATAATTGGCAACCTCAATGCCGACCGCCTTTTGCTCGACCGGCAACAACCCGACGACGGCTTTCCCGTCAAGGGCGATATACCAAGTAAACTTATCGGAGGTCTTGAAGGGGTAGCCGCCGTTCTGCTTGATCACTTCCGCATTCATTGCCAGCGGCCCGACCAGCGGATAAAGTCGCTCGTCGGTGCCGCCGATTTTTTTGATGGTCAGTTTTTTCATAAGTCCGCCGCGATTTCTTTGATGGCCTCGGACATTTTTTTGACCGAGCGCAAGGCATACACCCTGCGCTTGAAATCATCCAATAAATTTGATTTTTTGGCAAGACTCTCCCCGATGCGCTCGTCAATGGACTTGGTGCATACCACGTCAACATAAGTCACCGTTCTCACCTGCCCGATGCGGTGGCAGCGATCTTCGGCTTGCAACCGGTTCGAGAACTTGAACTCGTTGTTATAAAACACCACGTGTGACGCCTCGTTAAGCGTCAGCCCGTGCCCGCCGCAGGAGGCCGTCGCCACAAAATACTTGGCACCAGCGCGGAACTTTTGCAATTCGGCGTCCCGCGCCCGCTCGTTGAGGTCGCCGTAAAATAACGCGCACTGTCCGGGTAGCGCGTCGGCAATAGCGCGAATGTCCCGCCGATACTTGGCCCAGATAATCACCTTCTCGCCCTCCGAAAATTGCTCCAGGATATCCCTCAGCGCGTCCAGGCGCCGATGCTTAAACGTCAACCGCTCGACCTCGCCCGTGTCGGGATCACGCCTGTTCCAGTAGCCGTTGACGATTTGTTGCAGCGCGGTGAACAGCCGGAAAATCGTGTGCGAACAATAATCCTCGTCCATAATCTCCGACAAAATCTCCGTCTTGGCCCACTCGTAACAGTCGCGTTGCTCGTTGGTCATCTCAAAATACCGCGACTCATACCGCTTGGGCGGCAGCGTCAGCGCCTCGTCCTTGTCCAACTGATAGACATACGGCGCGATCTTGGTCGCCAGCCATCCGGTGTTGTGACTGCGCACGATCATGCCGGGATATTTCTCGGAATACTCCAGGTGATTGGCGGCGAAGGTGTAAAATGACTTGTAACCCAATATGCGCCAATCCAAAAAGCGCATCTGCGCGTACAAGTCCACCACGCCTTGCGTGAACGGCGTGCCGGTCAGCAAGTAACGATAACGCGCCGTGTTGCCGATGGCGGTGATCCACCTGGTGCGCCGCGACCGGTTGCCCTTGATATAGGTGGACTCGTCCACCACGACGCACGTGTTGCGGTCAACCAGGTTGGCCGCCGCCATCCGGTGCCGCTCGCCGCTGCTCATGCTCTCGATGCCGATGATGTGCCAGTAAGCCGGCGAGGGCCGGTCGGTGGCCGTGCGCCCGTCAAACACATCCACCGCCTCGCCTGGGCAATGCTTCTCCAACTCGCGCCGGATGGTCGCTTTTAACGACACGGGACAAAACCACAACACCCGGCTGATGCGTTCCCGCCGCGCCTCAATCAGCCGCATCATGGTCAGCGACTTGCCCAGTCCCATCTCCATGAACAGTGCGCCGATGCGGAGCGGTCGCAGCTTGGCGACCGCCCGCTCCTGGTGCGGCATCAGGCGCGTGACAATCACACGCCCTCCTTTAAATCAGCCGGCACGCTGACCTTGGGATTTTGGTCGAGCGCCGGCGGGACGCTGCTTTTGTCGAGGCTCTCAATCTCCCCGCGCTCGCTTTGGATATTCTTGAGCGTGGCGTTGATTTGTTTGCGCGCCTCATCGTCGTCCGCTGTCTCCGTCAGTTTTGCCGCGGTCGCATCCCGCGCCACCGCGACGGCCGGGTTGCTCTCTGGTCGGTTATCGCTGAACTCTACGCGCAAATCGGCAACCAGCGCCTTGGCCCTGGCAAGGTCGAGAAAAAACTGATTTTTATCATCCCCGCCCGCGCGCCAACCGCAACGCCCCCTGGTCGTCAACACCACTGACTTGTACCCCTTGGCAATGGCATACTCGACCGCCTTGAGTATCGCCCAGCAATCCGCCGCGTAACTGTTGACGGCCTTGGTGTTGGTGGCGATATATTGGTCAGCGCCGCAGACCAAACCGACACGATAGCCATCGTCATGGCATTGGATTTTTTTACCCTGGGCGTTGACTGTCGTTGACACGATATTTTCCGCGACGGCCACGTAAATAATTTGCGGCGGATCCTCCTTGACCGGCGCGACCGTCTCGCCCCTGGCCTCCGCGTTAACCGCGTCGCGGTGCTTCCGCCACGCCTGCTGAGCCGGGATCAGGCTTTTGGGCAAAGGCGTTTCCTCGCCGCTGAAATACACCCGCCAGCCATACTTGTCGGTGCCGTAAAATTTTTCGTTCCAACTTTGCTTCCCCTGGTTTTCCGCCACCCATTTTCTAAACGGCGACACCCCGATTTTCTCCTGGCGTTCCGCCTCGGCTTTTTCCGCCGCGGCCTTGACCGCGTGCTCGGCGCGTAGCTTTTTAACCGTGTCCGCATACACCGCCATGTCAGCATCAGTCCAGCCTACGACCACTTTAAACCCCGCGATGCGTCCGTCCACCATGCCGATGTCCGTGACAAACCGTTCGGGAGTCGCATCGTCGAGCGACAGCGTCACCACCTTGTGCCACGCCTTGGGCGACCGCATCCGCAGCACGTCCAAGAATCCGGTCACCAGCGGTATATCACCGTAGCCAAAACCAGCCTCCTTGAGCGCGTCACGCCGGAGATAAGTGCCGCCCTTGGCTACCAAGACTGCGGCAGGCTTGCCGCCGATGCTCGTGTAGCAGGATAACTTGACCTCGATGGTGACCGGCGTTTCGTCTTTTTGTAACGCCTCGAATGCCGCCGCGCTCTCGCACTTGCGACAGGTGGTGAGGGTGCTTTCCGCCCAGCTTTCAAAGCTGTTGGCCGCGGCCCGGTTATAACAATGTTTACTAACTTCCCACTCTGCGCCACATTTCTCACACGTACAATTTGCTGTTGCTTTCGCCATATTATTCTCCATTTGGAGTTTCCGGGTTCCGCCCGGTCGGGAGCCTGATTTATTCAGGCTTAAAGACGAGTATGTACAATACTTGGATGGCCGCAAGTTTTTTTGGGGTGATTTTTGCGCCGGGTTAGGTTGTACTGGCCGGCCTATGAGTTGGAAAAAAGCCCAGGACGAAGCCCAGCGCTGGCTGGACAAGGCCCGGCTTGCCGAGTTGGTGAAGCTCGGCAAACCGGTGGATTTGCGCCCGTACGAACACCTGCTGCCGCCAGAGTCGAATTTTCGCACGATGGTATTGCGGGCCGCGCGGCGCAAGCTGGACAAGAAAAATCTCACCGTTTACCTCCCCGGCGAATAATCAACTCGCGATATTCCTTGGCGCCTTGTTGATTGTTAACGCCCCGTGCGCGAGACACTGGCATTAGCTCGCAATTATCAAACACCCGACGGATGGCCAGCGTGTCGTTGAGTGTGAGCAGCCACTGCCCACGCACGTTGTACAACACGTCGCGCAGCCGCCGGATATCATTGATGTCCCAGGCGTCGTAACTGTCGATTTTGCAATCCGTGTACGGCGGATCGACGAAGAAAAAAGTATCCGTGCGGTCATACTGCCGCACCACTTCCAACCAGTCCTTGTCCTCGATGGTGGTTTTGTCCAAGCGATAATTCAGCGACCGTATCGCCTCCATCCGCGCCGACCGCGAACTCATCGCCGTCGTTGCCGACGAGCCAAAACAGTCCATGTTGGTGCCGCCAAAACACGTTTTATTCCTGAAAAACCAGCGCGCCGCTCGTTGAATATCCGTCAACCCCGCCTGTCGGCGAAAGTCATTAAATTCCTCACGTGAATTTAAAACGAACTCAAGCTCGTTGAGCAACTCGTCCTGATGATGTTTGACGCACCGGAAAAAACTAACCAAATCGCTGTTGATGTCGTTGATTACCTCGATTTTTGACGGCAACTTGGCCAGTAACACGGCCAGGCCGCCGGCGAACGGCTCAACGTAACACCGGTGCGGCGGAATCAGCGGCAAAATTTTGTCGAGCAACCTCGACTTGCCGCCGGGCCACCTGATGGCAGGTTTGATTTTGTCGTGCGTTTTATTCATTACTGCATTTTTCTTGCGCCTCCAGCGCGGTTGTTGTGTTGTTTGATGCTACCTCGCCGGCAGCGGTCAGCATTGACCCGTCGGCAGGATGCGGTGAAATGTTCGCCGGGCCTGACTCGCGACAATTCAGCCAGGCGGCGACTGCGCTTGGTGCGTTCGCGCTCAGCATCGGCGCGGGTGATAGCCCTAGCCTCCGCTTCGCTGATGGCGAACGGGCGCAGAGCTTGCATTTTTTCGCGGATGTTCATTGCTCCGATTCGATTTTTTTGCGCGCTGACGCCAACCGTCGAAAGAAGGCGTCTTTGTAACTTTCTCCCGGCCGTTGTGCTTCGGCATCGTGCATGGCTTCCTGCATGAGCCGACCCATGCGGCGCGCATGTTCCAGGGATTGCTCTATCTCGCTAACGTAATTTAGATTGTTAGTAACCTTGCGAATTAACCCGTCCAAATATTCTGGCGTGCCAGCATAATTGCACGCATTCCAGTAACGAAGAATATCGGCGCGCCTCGGATGCTGGCGAATCATACGCCGCAACCGCCGCCACTCGTCGGCCCGCTGTTGACGATCCACCACTTCCCCCTCTAATTGCTTACGGTCAATTTCAAGGATGTCTTCCTCGGCACTTTGCGTGGGCCAATACTCAGGGAATAACGCCCAGGAATCTCGCCGGCGTTGCAGCCGACGCTTGGCGGCAGAAAGCCTGCGGGGCGTAATACCCTTCACCGCGACTACGGGCTTGCGTAAAAATCTCATGACGTTATTTCAAAAAAATAATCCAGTGGGTTTTATGCGCCTTGCCGCTGCGATGGCCAAGCAGCGGGCGACGGTCGGTTAGCGCCAATACCTTTGCAACAGGAATATCCTGCTCGCACCACTTGAAAATCAGCACGCCGTCCGGCAGCAGCACGCGGAAGCACTCGGCAAAGCCGCGCCGCAAATCGTCAGGCCAGGTTGCTTTGTCGAGGCGGCCGTATTTGCGCGTCATGTCGCAGGTGGCGCTGCTGTGCGTCAAGTGCGGCGGATCGAACACCACCACGCGAAACTGACCGTCCGCGAACGGCAGCGCGCGAAAATCCGCCAGCACCTCCGGCGCCACCGTCAGCCGCTGGCCGTTGGTCAGCAGACCGGTCTCGCGCCGGATGTCGGCGAACACCACGTCGGGGTGCTGTTTGTCAAAATAAAACATCCGCCCGCCGCAACACACATCAAGCACCCGTTTCATCACACGCCTCCCTTCCCGCCAAGCAAGCGTTCAAATAACACGCCGTAAGCGACCGCAGCCTGGAGTGCCACCACGCCGTTGCCCGCTGCCCGAAGCTGTTCCGCTCTGGATGCGTCCAGTGCCACGGCCAGCCCATCAACCAGCACACAAACGCCGGGTTCAAGCGCCGGCGCGAGGTGCCAGTCTGGTCGCAGGATGTCACCCCACGCGCCGCTGTTCGGGCCGGGGGCGAAAAACGGCAAGCCGCGTGTAGCAACTGGCGCCGAGTGCTTGTCGATGTCACCTTCGACCCGTCGTCCGAGGCCAGTGGCGTCGGCCAATTCCTCGCCGAGGTTTCCAGTCCGTCCCCCGCTGTCGGGGACACGCCCTTCCGGTTGTGGTTCCCGCAAAGTGTCGGCGTCAGACACCTCATTTCCGCCACAACGCACAGGGACGGGTAATTGCGGTTTAAATTGCTGGGATTTTGCCTGTGACTGGCGTCCCAAGCCTTTGGTGTGGGCCATTGCGCCGCCTCCGCTGCCAATAGTTTCCCGTGCCCCTTCCCGTGCGAGGGGCTGGGGTTGACTGTGCGATTTTCGTTCGCGCTGGCTCTCGGCGTCGGCCAGTGCTCCGCCTGCATCGTCAGCGGCGGGGTGGCCACCTCTCCCGCCGCCCGCCGTGTCGCCCACGCCTGCGGGTTCTCCGCAGTTAACTTCGCCGCTCGCGGCGTCGCCCATAACTCCGATTTCAGCGCCAACGGCATTGACTGATGGTGGCCTTTCCTGCGCCATTCGTTCCAAGCCGAAAAATTCTCCGAGTCCATCTTCGCCGAGCGGGGCGTGGGCCATGAGGAAAAATCTATCCCGCTGATGGGCAGCGCCAACTGCGGACGCTCGCAGATGACACCATTCCGCAGCCCACCCTGCTTCGGCAAGGTCGTTGAGGACGCTTTGCAATCCTTTCCTAGCGAATCCGGCGACATTTTCAATGGCGATGAACTTTGCGCCGACGCTGACGGTGAACTGCCAGAACGCGGGCCACAGCCAGCGGTCGTCAGACAATCCTTGTCGTTTGCCTGCGGTGCTGAACGGCTGGCACGGGATACCGCCAACCACCCAGTCCACCAATCCTCGAAATTGTTCTGGTCGCAAGTCCTCCAGATTGCCTGCCCACACAGGCGCTTGCTCCAAGCTCTGTTCTTCCATCCGCGCCAGGAGAATGTTCGCTGCACCGCTTTCCCGTTCACAGTAACCCACAACGCGGGTGCCGATTCCGTGGTATTCAAGGGCGGATTGCAGTCCCAGGTCGAGCATCCCGACGCCGCTGCAAACCGAGTATAGAGTTGTTTGGGTAGTAGCCACATTTTAATCCATTCAATTGTTATCGGTAATCCGGAAAATACCGCTCGCGGCCGCGGTGCGGGGCCAGTTCATCGGCGGCCTCGCCGCTGCCGGCGCCGACCGCCCGGCTCAGCGCGTCGAGCCGCCGCCGCTGGTCGGCCACCTCCGCCGCCAGGTGCTCGACCAAGGCGAACAACTGCGTCTTGGTCAGCGCCTCCGCGACAAAGACATGATGCCGCGCCCGAAACTGCTTGGGCGCGATCATTTGGTTTGCTGCCAAAGGTTGCGCAACCAGTGAAAAACCGGACACAAACCGCGGGTGTTGAGGTATTCCACCGCGTCGCGCAATCGGTCGGCTGCCACGCAAACTAACAGCAGCGCGCACACCGCCAGAATGATTAGCGCGTAGCCCAAAAAGAGCACCACCAGCAGCGGCCTGATTAATAATTTCGATTTCATAATTTTACCTTCTTTTTTAAACCCTCCGCGTCTCCGCGCCTCTGCGGTAAACCGTGTTTGCCGGCGCGCTCGCGCACGGTGAGGTGCAGTTGTCGCAGCATTGGCAGCGGCAGCAACCGCCAGTCGGCCCGGCCCAGGCGCCGCGCGCCGATCGCGCCCATCGCCTCGCCAAACTTGTCCACGGCTAGCGCCGGGGCGTAACCCTCGTCCAGCGCCGCCGCGGACAGTCGCCGCTCAATGCCGATGATCAGCCGCTCCCGCTCCTTCTCGCCGACATTCGCCGCCGCCAGCCGCGCGGCGAGACTGTCCGGATCGGCGCACACGCGCAGATGCGCCAGCAGCCGGTCGATGTCAGCGTTGGCGAGGTGCCGCCACGATTTCACGCGCCCCAATGCGGCGGCGGTCAACTCATGGCGCAGCTCATCGTCGGCGGCGCGGCGCATCACCCGCGCCGCGCGCCCGAACCAGCGAAATAAGAGGACACGCTGTTTGGCGCTCATGCTCATAAGTACGACTCCAGCTTTTTCGCCAGCGCCTCGGCGCTCTCGGCGAGCAGCGTAAACCGCAGATGCTCGCGCTTCGAAGCGCAGGCAAGTTGTTGGCGGCCCTCCTTGATGGCGCGCCGGATTTTACGCGCCAAGTCGCGAATCTCGGCGCGGGTCGGTTGGTTGGGCTTTTTCACAGGCCACCTCCTCGCCGCCAGCGGCGCAAACTGTTGTGGACGCGCCGCGCGCGCCGCCGCTCCCCCGCCGCGCACAGCGTGACGCTGGCGGCCAGCCGGCGCAGCCAGCGCGCCGTGGGTTGGCGCGTCATGCCGCGCAAATCGCGCCCGCCCCCCGCCGCGCCGCCGCTGACCGTGACCGCGCTCATGCGTCCCCCTTCGGCGTCACCGCCGCGTTGTCCGTGGCGCGTGACCACTCCACGGCGATTTTGTTTTTCGGGATCCCGTTCTTGTCGCGCTGCACGCACGCGGTAACAAACGCCGGCGCCGCGGCCCCCAACACCTCGGCGGCGGTGGCGCGTAATTCCTTGCCGCCCGCGAACCGCGCCTTCCACGTGGTTTCCGGCTCGTAAAACTTGCGCAGCTTGACCATCCCGGCGAGTTCCTGGAGTCGGGCGTAAATCTTGCTGCCGTCGGCGAACGACTTAAGCACGACATCGGCGCTGATGATGACCGGCACCGTCAGCGTCGAGCCGCGCGCGAGGTATTGCCGCCCCTCGCGGTCAGCGTCCTCCAACGGCACCTGCTCCCCCGTCAGCGCCGCCCCCTCCAGCGCAATCGTGATGCGTTTCAACTCCGCCTCGCGCGCGGCGATTTCCGCCCTTAACGCGAGGCCCCGGTCAACCAATTGACGGACGGCGGCGCTCATGAC
>JAISBF010000175.1 GCA_031266335.1 Verrucomicrobiales bacterium | reverse complement strand
CAGCAAAACAGTTTGCTCAAGCGTATGGGTGAGTTGCGCTATGGAGCGCGGGCGTCTCGCCCGCTGGCGGGCGGGACGCCCGCGTTCCATATCATCGACAACATCTGGCTCAGAAGCTACGGCCAACAGCTAAACATTGGCAGCCAAGTCGCCGGCAAAGCCTACGAACAACTCATCTACGGCGTCGATCTCGGCACGGATCACAAGTTCACCATCAGCGCTGACAGCGACTTGTATCTTGGAGTGTACGCCGGCTACGGCCGCAGCGACCTTGACTACCGCACTCCCGGCGCTGACGGTGAGATCAACAGTTATTACGGCGGCCTCTACGCCACTTGGTTACACTCCAGCGGCTTCTACATAGATGCCACTTTCAAGGCTGCCAGTGTCAACAACGACTTACAAGCCCCCTACGGCAACACTCAACTCAAAGCCAGCTACAGCGACGTAAACCTCGGCGGCAGTATCGAAATCGGCAAAAAGTTCACCTTCACCGATGATTGGTTCATCGAGCCTCAGTTCCAAGTCAACTACCTCCACATCCTCGCTGAGGATTACCAAGCCGGCCCGCTGACCATCAGCGCCCAAGACCTCGACGCCTTGCAACTCCGCATCGGCAGCGTGTTTGGTCGCACCATCAACCTCACCAACAGCGGCGTGTTACAACCTTACGTAAAGATCAGCGGCGTCGAAACCATCAGCAGCGGCGGAGCAATTCGCAACGGCTACCAATCCACCCGCGCCAACACTGACGGTGCCAGAGCAGAACTCGGCGCCGGCCTCATCTGGCAACTCGACACCAACAACCAACTCCACCTCGACTACGAAGCCTCCTTCGGCGACAAGTATGACAAACCCTGGGGACTGTCAGCGGGTTACCGTCACCAATTCTAAAAACCATTTGCACCACCAAGACACCAAGGCACGAAGGTTTATTTGAACCAAGCCTTCGTGTCTTGATGGTTAAATTTTCCTGCCCCCTTCTTCAGCGTCGTACCTTGACCAGATTCCCGCGCCGGATGAGCGGTTTGCGGCTGCGGCTGACCGGCTTGGCGAGGTCGGTTAGCGTAATCGGGCCGGCCCAGCCGCGCGCGACGTGGATGGCGCCGAGCTGGAAGCCGCTGATGGGGAAGGTGACCGGCAGTTCCAGCAGGCAGATTTCCCGGATGGCGAAGCCGTTGTTCTTCAAGTCCCGCAACCGCGCCGCCGTCCAGATGTGATTGATGGTCATCAAAAAAACCACCTGGTCAGCGTGCCGCATGGCGTGATTCAGGAACACGCGAATCTGACTCCACGGCGGATTGGTGATAATCCAGTCCACCGGCCCCTGCCATTGCAGAAAATCTCGCCCGCGACTGATTTCGCACCAGTCGGCGCCGGGCAGGAAGCGCAGGAAATTGCCCTCGCCGCAACAGGGTTCGAGGATGCGGCCGGTCGGTCTGAAGTGCCGCACCACTCGCTCCGCCATTTCAATCGGCGTTTGCACGACATCGTCGCTCTTGTAATTGCGATTGGGCTGCAAGCGCATGGTTGGGAGAAAGTACCAGTTTTTACGTATCTGTACAGAAAAAAGAGCATAAGTTGCTGGTTTTTTGCCGGTACCCGCTGACCATGCGCGGTCTGGAAGGCGGTTGGCGACGCGCGGATGATGAGTTAGTATTGATATATGACTCAAAGGACTTTCACCCGTGTGTTGCTCACGGTCAGCGTGTTGGCAGGTTGCTCGATTGGTTCCGCGGCGGAGGTCAACATCCCGCTGTTCCAGCGGACGCCGCGCTCGGATTGGATTAATGTGCAGACCGATGTGTCACCGTCAGCGGTCGGCGACGGCGTGGCGGACGACACGGCGGCGATTCAGGCGGCGCTGGACACCGCGTCGGCACCCCACGCGCCGAAGAAAACGGTTTACCTGCCGCCGGGCCGGTATCGCATAACCAAGACCCTCGCATGGCAAGCGGCGCCCAAGGGCGTGACCGGCGCGCTGCTCATCGGCAGCGGGCGCGACACGCGGCTGGTGTGGGACGGCGCTGACGGTGGCACGATGTTCCTCTCGACCGGCGCCTCGCGCACCCGCTACCTCGGCCTGTCGTGGGACGGGCGCGGGAAAGCGGCGCACGCCTACCATCACTTTTCCTCCTACGCCTACGAGACGCGCGTGCGGCACGAGAGCGAGGCGTTTTTCAACTTCACCGCCAGCGCCATCGCCAGCGGCGCCGAGGGCGTGAAAGTGCCGACGGCGGAGACGATGATCTGGAACTGCCTGTTCCGCGACTGCGCCATCGGCGTGACGGTCGGCGAGAAAGTGTACAATTATTACCAGTGGATTTTCGACGGGTGTGAGTTCGAGAATTGCGGCACCGGCATCAGCGCCCCGTGCGGCAAAATCGTGGTGCTCAACACGCGCTTCCTCAATTCGACCCGCGCTGACGTTGAGGGCGGCCTGTCGCCGCGGCTGCGCCGCTGTGTGTCAATCGGCGCGAACCGGTTCTTCCAGGCCGGCATGAGCGGCGTGGCGGCGGGCGTGGCGATCCAGGACTGTCGCATTGACGGCTGGCAGAACGCTGACGGGGCGATTTTCCTCGGCACCCGCGGGCCGCTGGAGGTGTTCGACTGCGTGTTCACCAACCCGCCCAAGCCGGGCGGCGCGGTCATCAAGGCGGCGAACGCTGCGCGGCAGTTGTTCATCGCGTCGAACAACCAAATCCCGGACAACTGCACGTTGCTGGCCGCGCAGGGCGAGCACTCGCTGGTGGCCGTCCCCGCCGGCAAGCTCGGCCCGGCGCTGACGGTGAGCGACCGCCCGTTTTTGCACAGCGCACCGTCAGCGGACGGCAAAATCCTCGACGTGAAACAAGACTACGGCGCGAAAGGCGACGGCCAGACCGACGACACCGCCGCGATTCAACAGGCGATTGACGCCGCGCGCGCCGCCGCTGACGGTGCCATCGTTTATTTCCCCGTCGGACGTTACGCCATTTCAAAAACCGTCACGGTCAGCGGCGGCCATTACCGCCTCCAGGGCGGCGGGCTGGGCGCGATGGATTTGCTCTGGACGGGCGCTGACGGTGAACCGATGTTCACCGTCGAGAATCCGCGCGATATCGCGTTCGAGCAACTCGTGCTGACCTGCAACGAAACCAACGACGGCATCCGCGTCACCGCCACATCGGCGGGCAAGCTGACGGTGGACGGCGTGTATTACAAGAACCCGCAGTTTTACGTCCCGCCCGGCCCCGGCCTGGTACTGCGCGAACTGCCCGCCGGCATGGTGGTGGACATCCCGCACCTCGACGGCCCGCTGACGGTGGACGATTGCGGGCCGGCGCTGGTGCTGGTGCGCTGGTCCTCGCAGGGCACGCTGCTGGTGAAGGGCGCCAAGCGGCCCAAGACCGGGCTGATCGGTTGCGTGACGTACCAGGGCGGCATGATTGGCAACCAGGATTACTGGGACGTGCGCGTCGAGGACAACCAGGACCTGGTGCTCGGCGATTACTACGACGAGCAGACCTACAGCCACCTCAGCGTCAGCGGCCTGCCCGGGCGGCGGGACGGGCGCGTGACCATCCAGGGCGTCAAGCAACACCAGATGGCCGACGCGAAGACGCACCCCGCGCCGTTCATCACCGTCAACAACTACGGCGGGCAAGTGATGTACGCCCTCTCGTGGGTGCATAATGAACAACCCTTCGCCGTCACCGTCAGCGGCGAAAACCCGTGCGACCTCATCCTCATGGGCAACGCCTACAGCCTGCTGGTGCCGGAGTTGTTCCTGGCGGACAACTGCCGGCTGGTGTCGTTCCACAACGTGCTCAACCTGGTGCAACCCTTCCAATACCTGCCCGACACGATACCCGACGGTTCACTGTCAGCCGTCGCGCGCGCCTTCGACCATTTGCGCGAACTCAGCGCGGCGGACTTGCGCCTCCATCACAGCCACCGCCGCGACTCCGACCGCTAACCCCGCCCGTCGCGGCGCGGCCCACCGTCAGCGTCGCGGCGCCGACCGGCCTCACTTATAGTCCGGAAACTGCTTTCTCAGCCGCAGCAACGCCTCATCCGCCTTGGCCTCATTGCCGGCCAGCCGCCAGGCGCGTTCGGCCTTGGTCAGCGCCAGCGGCGTCAAGTGCGGATGCTCAATCAGCAGCGCCACCGCCGCGTAAATCTTCGCCGCCGTCTCGTATTGCTTGCCGGCGAACGCCAGGTCGCCCAGCAACAGCCGGCCGCGGGCATTATACTCGCCCTCCGGATTCTGCCGCAAAATCTGCTCGGCCAGCTTCCGCGCCTGTTCACGGCGATCCGTGGCGATATAAGCCCGCGCCAACGGCTCCAGCACGGCGCTGCGGTTGCTGTCCTCCGGGAAATTGACGCGATACGCCGTCCAATCGCGCACCGCCGTCTCCCAGTGCTGCAACTTGGTCATCAACAGCGCCAGCGCCAGCTGCACCCGCTTGCGTTGCGCGGGGTCCTTGCCAGTCTGCAACACCAGCCGCAAGTACGCCTCGCCGTCCGCCGGTTGCGCGCCGTCCGCCAACTGCCGCCCCAGCCACTCGTACACCTCGAGACTGATGGCGGGATCCTGCGGATTCTTCAAGCGCCACTGCCCGTACTTGTCCACCTCGGCGCGCAACTGCCGCACCTCCCGCTTGTTCAACAAGAGATTGATCACGTGCTGCGTCGCCACCGCGTAATAACGCGCGGCGTCCAGATTGCGCGCGGCGATCCACTGCGCCAGCGCCCCGTCGTGGTCACCGGCCGCCTCGCGCGCGACGGCCAGCCAGTAATGCGCCTCCGCCAAGTGCGCGGTGCGCGGGAACTCCGCCATCAGCCGGCCCAGCCACCCGCCCATCCTGGCGTAATCCCGCCGGCTGCCCGCCAGCAACGCCGCCTGCCACAGCGCCGTCTCCCGCTGGGAGAACTTCGGATACTGCTCCAGCAGCCGGCTCCAGCTCGCCAGCGCGCCGTCCGCGTCCTGCGCCGCCAGTTGCGCCTGCCCCTGCAACCACAGCACCGCCGGCGTCGCCACCCCGTCCTTGAACTGCTCCAGGTACACCGCCAGCCAGTGGCGGGCGGCGGCATAATCCCGCAGGTGATAACACGCGCTGCCGGCGCGGAAATACAAACCCGCCAGCACATCCGCCGCGAGCGGCAGCGCGTCCGGCTGCCGCAGCACCGCCGCGTACATCGGCGCGGCGACGGCGTAATCGCCCTTGGCGTAATAAGCGTCCGCGCGCATCGCCTGCACCAGCGGCAGCCGCGGGGAATTGGGGAACCGGGCGATGAACCGCACCGTCTCGGCGAGCAGCGCCGCGTCACTGGCGGCGTTTTGCAACAACAGAATCCGCGCCCACGAAGCCCCCTCCGCGTTGGCGTCGGCGGGGAACTGGTCGAGCAGGAACTGGTACAAATCCAGCGCCGGCGCCGGCTGCTTGGTCAGGCGGTACGCCTCGGCGATTAAAAACAGCACCTGCGCCCGCGCCTGGTCGGGGAAGTTCGGCTTGGTTTCGTGGTACACCTGGATCGCCGCCGCGTAATCCCCCTGGGCGAACTGCGCCTGCACCAGACCGAGGTCCGCCAGTTGTTTCCAAAACTCCGGCGCGGCGGAACGGCGCACCGGGTCGTAAAAACCGACCGCCGCCCGGTAATCGCCGCGACTGTAGGCCAGATTACCCGCGCGTACCCCGGCCTCGCCGCGCCAGTGCGGGTCGTTCGACGCGGCCAGCACCGCCTGCAACAGCGCCGTCCCGCGCTCCTCGCGCCCGGCGGCCAGCTCCGCCGCCGCCAGCCGCACCCGCGCGTAATCGAGCCACGGATTGTCCCGCTCGCGCGCCACCAGGAACTCCAGCGCCTCCCTGGCCTCCGCCGGGCGCCCCAGATTATCAGCGGCCAGCGCCAGCAGATAATGGGCGCGCAACTTGGCCGCGGGCAACTCCGCCGTCGCCGCCTTGCGCAGCCACGGCAACGCCTCCGGCCACTGGCCTTCCGCCGCCAGCAGCTCCCCGCGCAACAGCCAGACCGACGGCCGCCAGCGGCCCTGCGGGAACTCCCGCTCCAGCAGCTCCGCCGTCTGCCGCGCCTCGTCAAACCGCCCCAAATCCTTGTAACAGGCGGCGACCCGGTACCACGCTTCCTCCCGCAACGGACTGCGCGGGTAAAAGCGCAGCAGGTCGGACAACAGGATGATGGCGCGACCGGGATTCTGCTGGCGGATAAACCCCGCCGCCTCGTCCAGCAACTCCTGGTCAGTCGGCTGGAATTGCGACAAATCCACCGGCGGGCTGACCGTCGCGGTCGTCCCGCCGACCGTGCCGCTCGTGCCGCTGCCCGTCCCGCTGCCGCTGTCCGCGACCGGCGGTGTTTGCGCGCGCGCGACCAGCGTCAGCGCCAGCCAGATTGCTGCGACTCGCAAGTTCATGCCGGCCACCATACCGCAGCGGCGCCCGCGAAAGAAGCACGAATGGGGATTGATGATTGATTATTTTCCATTGATTATTTGGCGGCACCGGTCGTCATCCGCGTCAGCGCTGACTCCCAATAATCAATAGAAAATAATCAATAATCAATTCCGTCGGGGCTAACACTGGGAGCGCCGGCTTCCAGCCGGCTGGTTCACCGGTGAGGGTTAGTCT
The DNA here is from genome assembly GCA_031266335.1 of Verrucomicrobiales bacterium. Taxonomy (GTDB): domain Bacteria; phylum Verrucomicrobiota; class Verrucomicrobiia; order Methylacidiphilales; family JAAUTS01; genus JAIRPN01. The sequence goes on along the minus strand of JAISBF010000175.1, from coordinate 13,552 downwards.
GCCGGCAGGATGCCGGCGCTCCCAGTGGCTGCGGAAAGCCGGTGCCGCCAAATAATCAATCGTCAATAATCAATAATCAATTTCCGTTGGGTCTAAAACTGGGAGCGCCGGCATCCTGCCGACTCCGAAGCGGGCGGGACGCCCGCGCTCCATAGGCCAGTCGCCCGCCCCGGCCCGCTTGATACCTTCTACCACCTATGGAGCGCCGGCGTCCCGCCCGCTCGGAGCATCTTAGCCCCGAAGGGGCGACCGCATCACAGCCTAGGGCAACGCCCTAGGTAAACAGATAAGAACATTATCCAGCCCTGTAGGGGCGGGGCAAGGCGCCGGGGGCTGCGCCGCCCCTACAGGGCTGGCCTCGTCACCTTGATAAAAACCTGGGGCGTTGCCCCAGGCTGTGATGCGGTCGCCCCGTTGGGGCTAAAACTGGGAGCGCCGGTATCCTGCCGGCTCCGAGCGGGCGGGACGCCCGCGCTCCATAGGTCAGTCGCCCGTCCCGACCCGCTTGATACCGCCTACCACCGATGGAGCGTCGGCGTCGCGGCCACTGGGAGCGCCGGCTTCCAGCCGGCGGGTTCACCGGGGAGGGTTTGTCTGCCGGCAGGATGCCGGCGCTCCCAGTAAGAGCACCGGCAGCGGTCGTCAAGTGCCCTGGTACGGTCATCAAGTATGGAGCGTCGGCGTCGCGGCCACTGGGAGCGCCGGCTTCCAGCCGGCTGGTTCACCGGTGAGGGTTAGTCTGCCGGCAGGATGCCGGCGCTCCCAGTGTAAGCCCCGCAGGGGCGGGGCGCCGGGGGCTGGGAGCGCCGGCGTCTCGCCGGCTTCGAAGCGGGCGGGACGCCCGCGCTCCATAGGTCAGTCGCCCGTCCCGGCCCGATTAATACATCCTACCACCTATGGAGCGCGGGCGTCCCGCCCGCTCGGAGCTTCGGCGTGGTCATCAAGTGCGCTGGTGTGGTCGTCAAGAGCCCCGGCAGCGGTCGTCAAGTACCCCGGCGTGGTCGTCAAACGCCCCGGCAGCGGTCATCAAGTAACCCGGCGTGGTCATCAAGTAACCCGGCGCGGTCGTCAAACGCCCCGGCAGCGGTCGTCAAGTAACCCGGCGTGGTCATCAAGTAACCCGGCGTGGTCGTCAAGTAACCCGGCGTGGTCGCCAAGAGCGGCGGTGTGGGTGGTCAAGCGCAGCGGTGTGGCGGCCAAGTAACCCGGCGTGGCGGCCAAGTAACCCGGTGTGGCGGCCAAGTAACCCGGTGTGGCGGCCAAGCGCGGCGGTGTTATCGTGTGTCGCGCTGGTTTATTTGGGCAACGCTGAGGGGGGATTTCCGCGGGTCGGGGTGTTAACAAAAAAGACACTGACGGCGCGTTCACCGTCAGTGTCTTTTGGTTGGCGGAGGGTTGCTTAGATGATATTCAACCAGCCCAGCAGGTTGACTACCAGGCTGAGCAAGGCCACTACCGCGGCGGCGGCGGCCAGGCCGACGCTGCCGTTGTTGGCGGCGACGGGCGCGGGGGTTCTCACCGGCAGCGGGGCGGGTTTGGGGGCGGTTTTCGGCAGCGGGGCCGGGGCCGGTTTGGGGGCTACTCCCGGCGCGGGCGCGCTGGCGGTTGCCGGTTTGGGCAAGGCGCCGGGTGCGATGACGGGTTTGGCCGCCGGCGGGGTCAGTACGCTGGTCTTGGTTTTCGCCTCGGCTGGTTTGGGCAGTCCGCCGGGGGCCGGGGCGACCGGTATTGCCTTGGGCAAGGCGCCGGACGGGGGCAGGGGGGCGGCGGGCGGCGCCGGTTTCGGCGGTACTAGGCCGGGCACGGCCGGTGCCGCCGGTTTGGGCAAGTTGGCGGCGGCGGTCGCCGGTTTCGGTGCTACCCAGCCGGGCACGGCCGGTTTCGGCGGGATGATGCCGGGGATTACCGGTTTGGGCAAGGTGCCGGCGGCCGGCGGCGGAATCGGCAATTTCGGCATGGCGGGCGGCGGGGTCAGGGCTTGTGCCGGTCCGCCCAGCGGGCGGGTCACGTTCAGCGCGGCGCGGACGCCGGCCGGGGAGCCGGGCGGTATCACGCCGGGGGTCGGGGGTTGCGGCATGGCCGGTTTCGGCGGCAGGGAGATGCGCATGGTTTCTTTTTTCAGTTTGGCCTGGTTGACCGGCAGCGCGCCGGGGGCCGCCGGGTTGACTGCCGGGGCGGGGGCCGCGACGCCGCCGGGCACGGCCGGGCGCGGCACGGCGCCGGGCGCGGGCGGTGGCGCCGGTAGTTTGGCGCCGGGCGGTAGATTCGGGTTGGACGGAGGAGGTGGTGTTAGAGCCATAATTGATGATAAATAAAACGAATCACTGCGCAAGCGTCAATGCTATTTTTACCGAAAACGACAAAAAGTTCGTCGTTCAGCCGGTTGACTCCGCTGCGGTTGAACATTTTTTTAACAAAGAGAACCTGGAGGCAATGGAGGAAGAGGTTCGTGTCTAAAAAACTTCCTCCTCCAATTGCTCCATGTTCTCTTTGTAAAAAAATGAACTTACGCGGCGCGGCGCGCGGTCAGGGTCCAGAATTGTTCCGCCGCGGCGTCCCAGTTGCGTTCGCGCCGGATTTGCGCGGCGCGCGCGGCCAGGGTCGCGCGGTCGGGCGGTTGCCGCAGCCAGTCCCGCACGGCGTTGACCCAGGCCGCCAGGTTGCCCGCGGGCAATACCCGGCACGCGCGGCCGTCCGCCAGTTCCTGCGGTCCGCCGACATCGGCCACCAGCACCGGCAGGCCGCTGGCGATGGCCTCGATGACCACGTTGCCGAACGTGTCCGTCGTGCTGGGGAACAGGAACAAATCCGCCGAGGCGTAGGCCGCGCCCAGCTCGTCGCCGCCCAGGGCGCCGGTGAAAATCGCGGTCGGTATCAGCGCCCGCAATTCCGCCAGGTACGGCCCGTCGCCCACCACGGCCAAATCCACCGGCGCCGCCTGCCGGCGCAATTCGCGGTAAATTTCCGCGAGGAAGCCGAGTTCCTTCTCCTTCGACACCCGGCCCACGTACAGCAACACCCGGCGGTCGGCGCCGCGCCGCTGCCAGAAGGCCCCGTCCCGGCGTTGGGGATTGAACAAATCCGTGTCCAGCCCGCGTGGCAGGAGGTGCAGCCGTGCCGCCGCGAAGCCCCGCGCCAGCCAGCGGCGGCGGTAGTACTCCGAGTTCACCAGCAGCGTGTCGAACCGCCCGTACACCAGCCGCATCGCCCCCGCCGTCAGCCGCGCCAGCCCCGCGCTGCCGGTGAGAAAGTGGACGTAGCGCGGGAAGTCCGTGTGATCAATGCCGACGGTGCGCAGTCCCAGCAATTTGGCCGCCGCCAGGGCCGCCAGGCCGACCGGCCCCGGGGTGCTGATGATGACGGTGTCGAAGCCGCCCCGCCGCAGGAACCGGTACAACGCCCGGAACGGCGGCACCGTCACCGTCAGCGACGGGTATTTCGGCAGGGCGAATTGCCACACCGGGCGGAAATTCCGCCGGTTGGCCGGTGGCGGCGCGGCTACGGGCGCCGCCGGGCGGCAGGTCGCCACCGTCAGCGCGTACCCCTGGCGCGCCGCCGCCGCGCTCATCGCGCGCACCGTGCGCGCCACGCCGTTGAGGTCATCAATCGTGTCGGTGAACCAGGCGGCCTTGGCCGGTCGCTCACAGGTTGGCATAGGCCGCATAGGTTACCGGTTGATAACCCTCCGTCAAAGCAGTTTCCACTAGGCCGCGGATTTGCGCCTTGAGCGGCGCGAAGTGCAGGTCCCGCGGATGCAGGCTGAGGCGGATGACCGCGCGGGTCTGCCGCAGGCGCGCGAACAGCCAGCGGTTCCAGCGCAGCGAGACCGCCCGCCGCCACGCGGCGCGGGTGCTGTAGCACAGCGACTGGGTCGGCGTCACCCGCCGCGTCCGCAATTGCAGGAAATATTGCAGCCGCGTGGTGTAGGTGAAGTTCAGGCGCCGCAACAGCTCGTCCTGCGCCTCCGGCAGCAGCCAGGCCGGGGCGATGAAGCCGGTGGCCCGCCAGCCGTGCTCCTCCCACAACGTCAGCGCCCGTGTCAGCCGGTGGCGCGCCTCGCCGGCGCTGAGGTCGTGGAATTCCGCCTCGCCGGCGGTATATAGTTTGTTCCAGAAAAACGCGCCGCCGCCCTGGCCGACCAGGTCGTGATAATAGCCGTGGATCACCAGGTCGTCACCGGCCGCCTGCCGCTCGCCCAGCCAGGCCAGTGACGGCGGGCTGGCCCGGAGCGATTGCTGATGGTGAAAATGCGGCACCGCCAGGATGGAGAAATTCCGCACCCCCCACGCCGTCAGCGTCGCCACCTGCTCCCGCACCGCCGCGTGCGTGCCGGGATGATAATCGTGCAGGGAGACAATCAGATACTTCGTCATGCGCGGCCAACCTATCGCCCCGCGCGGTCAGCGGCGAGTTTTTTTCGCAGGTCGTGCCCATAGACCGTGCCGCTGACGGTGAGGTCCTTGACCACGGTGAACAGGAAAATCGGCGTGGCGGTGTAGCGGCGGTACTTGGTCACCTCGACCTGGTCCCGCAACGCGAACCCGTAACGCGCGAACATTTGCGCCCCGCGCCGCGACTCGGACACCACCATCTGCCCGTACACCGCCGGCTCGCCGCTGGCCGTCAGATAGGCGAAGAAGTAATCCAGCAGCGCCCGCGTGCGCCGCACGTTTTTCGCGCCGGGATACATGTTGATGTGAAAATGCGCCATGCGCCGCGGCGTCAGCGGCGTTTCCTTGCGCCCGCGCGTGAGCAGCCACCACACATAGCGGCGGGAATTCCGGTTATAAACGAACACTAACCGCCACAGCAGCGTCAGCGCGCGCCGCAGGCCGGCGCGGAGATTGTAAGCCGACTGTCGCGCGGGCAACCGGCTGCCGAGAATATATCCCTGCACCGCGCCGTCCACCTCCAGCACCACCGCCGACTCCGGCTCCTCGTCGGTGTAATAAGCCGTCAAGAAATCCGCGAACAGCTCCCGGTCCTGGAAAATCTCATCCACCGGCCGGCCGAGAAACCCCGTGTCGCAACAAATCCGCCGCACCGCGTCACGGTCAGCGGGCCGGTATGGTCTGATGATAAAATCCTGTGCCGTCATCGGTTGGTTCCGCGCTGATGTTAACCACGGATGGCCCCCGATGCACACGGATAAAAAATAAAATAAGCCAGCCTACTCCTCCTGTGCTTCTCTGTGCCTACTCGGTGTTCCTCTGTGTCCACCCAAAAATCTCCGCGCCTCCGCGTCTCCGCGGTTAAGTGTTGTTTAACTGATGGTTAAGCGCTTTGGAAATAGACGGCTTTCAGGTAGCGCAGTTCCTCCACGGTGACTCGGTGGTCGGGCGGATGGCCGGTAACGGCCAGTTCGCGGATTTGGCGACCGCTGCCGGTGACGGCGGCGCGGGTGACGGCGAGAAAATCCTCGGTGCTGACGTGGGCGGAGCAGGAGCAGCAGACCAGGAGGCCGCGGCCGGCCAGCCGGCGCAATCCCGCGCGGGCGAGTTTTTGATAGGCGCCGAGGGCGGCGGGGCGGTCGGCCTCGCGTTTGGCGAGTGACGGCGGGTCGAGCACCATCAGGGAGTAACGGCGACCGGTCTGCGCCAGCCAGTCGAAGGCGTCGGCCTGGATTTCCTCGTGCGGGCAGTCGCGGACGGCGCTGTTGGCGTGATTGAGTTGCCAGTTGTCGCGCAATTCGGCCAAGGCGTGTTGGCTGAGATCCACGCTGGTGACGCGCCCGGCGCCGCCGCGGGCGGCGTACAACGAGAAGCCGCCGGTGAAGCTGAACAGGTTGAGCATGTCGCGCCCGGCGGCCAGTTCGCCGACGCGGCGGCGATTGTCGCGCTGATCGAGGAAGAAGCCGGTTTTCTGGCCGCGCCGGAGGTCGGCGTAAAATTTGAGGCCGGTCTCGCTGAAGATGACGCGGTCGGTGATCGGCGGGCCGCTGACGGTGGCGCCGTCGCGCCAGTCGCCGCTGCCGCTGAGGTTGCGGCTGAGGCGCAGAACGACGCTGTGGGCGGGGAATTTTTCTCCGAGCAGGTTGACCAGCAGCGGCAGTCGCGAGAACCAGGCGGCGGTGTAAATTTTCAGCGCGAGCGCGCCGGCGTAGCGGTCGAGCACGAGGCCGGGCCAGCCGTCGTTTTCGCCGTTGACCAGGCGCAACCCGGTGGTGTCGGCGGCGGCGAGGCTGTCGCGCATCGCCAGCGCCCGGTCGAGGTTGGCCGCGAACCACGCGGAGTCGATTCGGCATGGCTGACCGTGGTGCAGCACGCGGACGCGGATGGGGGAAGCGTGGTCGTAGAGACCGGCGGCGAGGAAGCGGTCCCGCCGGTCATAGATGACGGCCAGTTCACCGTCAGCGCCGGGGCGGTTTTGCGCGCGGATGCCGCCGTCGAAGAGCCACGGGTGGCCGCGGCGGATTTGGCGTTCCGCCGCCGGCGTGACGCGGAGGCGCAGGGTGGGCGGCATGGGCATGGGGAAAGTTTTAAGTTTATTGAGCTATTTTAAGTTAGCGCAGTGGTTTTCCGCCAATTGGTCATTCTCGCCTTGCTCGCTTTGCTTTGCGGAAGATTAATAAATAGGCTCTTAATCCCGGCGGCTGCGGAGGACCGAGTAGTGTATCAGCCAATACACCAAGACCGCGACATAAGCGCCGGTCACGAAGGTGATGATGCCCCATAATATAGGATCAAGCAGAAAAAGTTCCTCGCCAGCGGCTTTCCGGTCCCTTGCGTCCTTGAAGACGACGACCGCCAGGATGATGGTGATGATAAATTGAATGCCCGCCACTATGAATATGAAGAAGAGCAGACTATTTGTTAGAGTGAGCAAGGGAAGGTCCATGACTTATGTTAGGTAAGATTTTCGCGCCAGCCACTAAAAAAACCGCGCCACGTAGTCGCGCGGGTTGAACTCCACCAAGTCGGCCATCCCTTCGCCCAGGCCGACGAACAGCGGGTCGATGCCGGTCTCGGCTTTGATGGCGGCGACGGCGCCGCCTTTGGCGGAGGTGTCCAGTTTGGTGACGATGAGGCCGCTGACGGTGAGGAATTTGTGGAATTGTTTCGCCTGGTCGAGCGCGTTGCCGCCGTTGGTGCCGTCGAGTACCAGCAGGGTTTCGTGCGGCGCTGACGGTGCTTGTTTCTTGATGACGCGCCGCACTTTTTCCAGTTCGCGCAACAGGTTTTCTTTGTTGTGCAGGCGCCCGGCGGTGTCAATCAAGACCAAGTCCGCGCCCTGATTGACAGCGTCGGCGAGTCCTTGGAATGCCGCCGCCGCCGGGTCGCCGCCCTCGCGCCCGGCGCTGAAGCCGACGCCGAGCCGGTCGGCCCAGACTTTGAGCTGGTCAATGGCAGCGGCGCGGAAGGTGTCGGCGCCGACCAGGTGAATTTTTTTGCCCGCCTGCCGGTAGCGGTTGGCGAGTTTGGCGATGGTGGTGGTTTTGCCGCTGCCGTTGACGCCGATGATGAGCCACACGGCGGGGCCGCCGTCAGCGGCGGCGGGGACGAGTTGGCGGACGGGGCGCGGCCACAGTTCGAGGATGGCTTGTGTGGCGGCGGCGCTGACGGTGCGGTCGGACAACGCCTGGCCCCGGAGTTTTTCCAGCACGCGCTGTGTCAGCGGCAGGCCGAGGTCGGACTGGATGAGATGGGCTTCAACCTCGTCCCAGTCCACTTTGCCGCCCTTGATTTCGGCGACCCATTTTTTGAAAAATGAAAACATGATGAATAATGCGGCTGCCGGGCGCAACGCGCGAAGTTATTTTTTCCTCCCAGTGTCAGCGTTCCCGCGCATGGGGCGGTCGAGGCTTTTGCTGGCGCGGTCGAGAATGCCGTTGACGAAGCGGCCGGATTCCTCGGTGCTGAGTTGTTTGGCGATGTCAATCGCCTCGTTGATGGACACGACCGGCGGGATGTCGGGGCAGTGCAGCATTTCGTACAAGGCCAGCCGCAGGATGTTGCGGTCCACCGGCGCCATGCGGTGCAGGTCCCAGTTCCGCGAGAGATCTTTGATTTGCCCGTTGAGCGCGTCGTAGTTGGCCAGCACGCCGCGGATGGCCGGCTCGGCGAGCGCGCGCAACGCCGGCGCCGCCTCGGTGGTGTCCCAGAAGTTGGTTAGGCTTGATTCCAGGTCTTGTTTCGCGCCCACTTCCACCTGGTATAAAAATTGCACCGTCAGCAGGCGCGCGTCTCGTCGTTTGCCCATAGTTTTAAAATTCAAATTACAAGTTACAAATTACAAATTTTGATAAATTGCCGGTCTAAAGTTCCAGCATCTTCAGCGCGGCGCGGGCGCCCTCGACGCCGCGGTTCAGTTTTTTGCCGAGGCAACGCGCGCGCGCCTGGCGCTCGTTGCGCACGTCGAGCACTTGGTGAATCACCGGCTTGTCGAATTTCAGCGACAGCGCCATCAGCCGGTTGGTCACGGCGCTGGCGATGAGGTCGGCGTGCGCGGTCTGGCCCTGCCAGATGACGCCGAACGCGATTACCGCGGCGATGTCCTTGCGTTGCAACAGCCGTTGCGCCAACAGCGGGATTTCATACGCGCCGGGCACCCGCACCGTCAGCGTCGGGTGGCCGCGCAACTCCCGCTGACAGTGGGCGAGCAGGCCGTCCACGTATTCCTTGTTGAACTCGCTGGCGACGATGGCGATTTTCTTTTGCATAACAAATTTTTACCGCGGAGACGCGGCGGCACGGAGATTTTTTAAATCAAACAAACTCAGCGTCTCCGCGCCGCTGCGGTTCATCCTCACAGCAAATGTCCCATTTTGGTTTTCTTGGTTTCCAGATATTTTTTGTTGTGCCGGTTCGGTTTCACGCGAATCGGCACTTGCGCCACGATTTCCAGGCCGTAGCCGGCGAGGTTGACGACTTTTTTCGGGTTGTTAGTCAGCAGCCGCATCCGACGCACGCCGAGGTCGTGGAGGATTTGCGCGCCGAGGCCGTATTCGCGCAGGTCGGCAGGGTAGCCGAGCCGCACGTTGGCCTCGACGGTGTCCAGCCCCTGCTCCTGCAATTTGTAGGCGTGAATTTTCGGCCCGATGCCGATGCCGCGCCCCTCCTGCCCGCGCATGTACACCAACACGCCGCCGCCGGCCGCGCTGATCATGCGCATGGCGTCGTGCAATTGGTTGCCGCAATCGCAGCGTTGCGAGCCGAAGATGTCGCCGGTCAGACACTCGCTGTGGACGCGGACCAGCAGCGGTTTGCTGGCGCTGATTTTGCCCCTGGACAGCGCGATGTGATGCGCGCCGTCGAGCGCCGAGCGATACAGATGCAAATCGAACCGGCCGTAATCGGTCGGCAGCGTCACGGTTTCCTCGCGCACGACCAGCTTTTCCGTGCGGCGGCGGTATTCGATTAAATCACGGATGCTGCCGATTTTGAGATCATGGTCAGCGGCGAATTTCAACAAGTCGGGCAGCCGCGCCATCTCGCCGTCGTCCCGCATGATTTCGCAAATCGCCGCCGCCGGGTCGAGACCGGCCAATCGCGCCAAATCCACCGCCGCCTCGGTGTGCCCCGCGCGCTGCAAGACGCCGCCGGGCTTGGCCTGCAACGGGAAGATGTGGCCGGGCTGGATGAGATCGGCGGGCGTGGTTTTTTTTTGCGCCAAAACTTTCACCGCCCGCGCACGGTCAGCGGCGCTGATGCCGGTGGTGACGCCGCGCGCCGCGTCCACGCTGACGGTGTAGTCGGTGCGCAACGAATCGCGGTTGTCAACGACCATGCGTTGCAAGCCGAGTTGCCGGGCGCGTTCCTGGGTGATGGGCGCGCAAACCAGCCCGCGCGCGTGGCGCACCATGAAATTAATCGCTGACGGTGTGACCTTCTCCGCCGCGACGATGACATCGCCCTCGTTTTCGCGCGCGGGGTCATCGGTCATAATCACCAGCCGCCCCTTGCGCACCTCGGCGATGAGTTCCTCAATCGGGCTGAACTTGGCGCTGGGGGGCGGTGATGGTGGTTTCATAGTAGAGAGCCTGTTATTTACAAAACCAAAATTAGGGAATGTTTGCCTGGGCGCAAGCCTGTTTAAAATTCTTTAACCACCGATGGACGCTGATGATGTTAATTTACGTGGAATCGCGAACGATCCGTGTTCATCGGTGGTTAAAGAACATTCCGTGTTGGCTCCATTGTCAACCGCTAACCATGACGGAAGGATGAAGATACATAAAATTAATAAATAATACTTGCCGAAATCTATCATTGTGTTTTATTTACTACATTATGCTTATTACGACCTATAATCGTCGAGGTTATAATCCAACTTGACCGCGGCATGGCGGGGGTTTGACCAATATGGGGGTTCCCTACTTCCGTCAGGCTGATGGTTAACGAGAAATCAGGCGGTGTTCACGCACCGCCTGGTTTTTTTATCGCGACTCCCCGGACGCAGCGGAAGTCTGGATTATGGTCAGGGAATTGACCGTGGATATTGTTCACCGCGAGCCGACGCCAAGCCTACTCCACCATTGACGATGGCACATCCACGCGGGTCTTCAGCGCGGCGCGGGCTTGCAGGTGGAAACGAGGCAGTTGCCGGTGGAAGCAATAAGCGATGATCAGCGACGCGATACCGCACAGCGCGGTGGCCGGCGCCGGGCCGAGGCGATCACCAATCGCGCCGATTAACAGGTTGCCGAGCGGCCAGCCGCCGAGCATGGCCAGCGTGTAGAGGCTCAGCACCCGCCCGCGCTTTTGCTCGTCCACCAGATTTTGCACCAGCGTGTTCGTGCTGGCGAGAATCAGCACCTGGCCGAACCCGCACAGCAGCAGACAGCCCAGCGTCAGCGGCAGGTTGCGCGACCACGCGAACGCCAGCAAGGCCACGCCCAGCGTGACCGCGCCGCTGACGATGACCTTGGTCAGGCCCTTGATGCCGCTGCGGGTGGCGAGATACAGCGCCGCCAGCATCGCGCCGACGCCGATGGCGGACATCATGATGCCCAGCAGCTTTGCGTCGCCGTGAAAAATATCGCGCGCATATACCGGAATCAACACGCCAAAGGAGAGGCCGAGTACCGTGAAGCAGGCGGTGTTGAGGATGAGTTGGCGGATCGGTCCGAAGCCCGTCGCGTAACGCAAGCCGGCGTAGAATTCCGACCAGACCGACTCGATTTTTTCGGTGCGACGATACGGCGTCACGCGGATCAACATCAGCGCCGCCAGCACGGGGATGAAGCTGACACCGTCAATCAGGAAGCAAAAACCGGCGCCGGCGCTGTCAATCAACAATCCGGCTAATCCGGGGCCGATCAGGCGCGCGAAATTGAACACCGAGGCGTTGAGGCCGATGACGCCGGGCAAGTCCTCGCGCCGGCTGACCAGCTGGATGACAATGGTCTGGCGCGCCGGCATGTCGAAGGCGTTGATGATGCCCTGCACCACCGCCAGCGCGATGAGCCAGTTGACGTTGATGGTCTGGGTCAGCGCCAGCGCCGCGAGGGCGATGGATTGCAACATGGCGCAAACCTGCGTGAGCTTGAGAATGCCCATGCGGTCAAAGCGGTCCGCGCACACGCCGCTGACCGGGGCGAGCAGGACAATGGGGATTTGTCCGAGAAAGGACACCAGTCCGAGCCAGAACGCGGAGCCGGTGAGGTGATAGACCAGCCAGACCGTGGCGGTTTGGGTCATCCAATTGCCGACCAGCGAGACGATTTGACCGGAAAAGAACAGGCGGTAATTGCGCGAGGAGAAGGGCACCAGCAGACGTTTGAGATTCATGGACGACATGAATAATAAAACACGTCCGGCGGGAAACGCCAGCCAGGATTGCGGTTGGAATTTTCGCGGTTGAGGCTGGTGCTTTGTCCTCCACGCAATTTCCAATGCCAAGCCACGAAGGATCTGGCGGAGCCGACGGGGTGTTTCAGCGTTAATGCGTAAAACACGGATGTTCTATATTCCAATTCCTGACAAGAATATATCCTACTCTAAATAACGAGAAACCTAAAATCAGAAATCACGGGATTCAATCCGCCGGGGAAGTTGCCGGTTGACGGACTGGGTTAGCTATGTAGGTAAAGCCGGGATATTCCTGTTTTGGCAGAGGGACATTGAAATGGGCGGCCAGTAGCATTCTGAATAGGTTGACACCGTCCAGATTTTCCTCCAGGTGGTTCAGTTTGCCACTGCTATCATAGACCAGCATTTGTATGGACTGGTCTTCGTCCGGGGCGGCATTAGCCCTTGAGCCGTGGTCGGACATGAGGATGAGTACCAGTGGCCTGTTGTCCCGCTGGTATTTGCCGATGATCTGGCGGGAAAAATCTAGAATCAAGGTGTTGTTGTAAGCTATCTGCGAAAGATAGGTGGCATCGGGACTGATAGTCCCGTCGCTGGCGAAGCGGTAGGGAGCATGGGTGAACATCAAATGAAGGTAGGTAAAAGACGGGACTGGATCGGTTTTCCTCTCCAAGATCCGGTCTAGGTCGGACAATCTTGCCTGGTCGTAGGCTGCCTGTGCTTCGAGGTGTCTACTTGCCTGTTTACGGTTATAAATCAGGCTGTACAACATCTTAGGTAGCAGGCATCGGCCTAGGATTGATGACAGGTGATACTTGAATTTATCCATACGGATTGGGGAAAAGTACAGCGGATCGTCATCGATCAGCAGGCTGTCAAGTTCTAACGTGTAACCTTGTCCGCGCAGAAAGTCGAACAGCTTGTTGGACCGGATGTAGCGGCGAAAAAAGAGTCCATAATTGCCGTGGCGGAAGACGTGATCATGAAACCCAGTCAGATTAAACACGGAGGCCATTTCACCTGGGGTGAAATTGATGTGCGAGCGAGCATGTGTCACCGATTGAAAGCCCAGCGAGGCAAGTTGTTGGTGCCAAGGGAAATTGTCGTAGTGCCAATATTGTTGCAAGGCTGGATTACCGGAATACTCGTCCATCAGGACAAAATAGATGTCGGATTTGGCTGTCACCGGACCAGTTGGCGTTAGTACCACATCTTCCAGCGGAATAACTTGTCGCCAGCTACGGCAGAAGCCGTGGATTTTGACGCTGGTGGTGGTTAAGCAACCGATAATGAGAAAGTATTTCAGGGTCTTGGCTAGAGCCGGCGTGGAAATACAAAACAATATCCCGAATGCCAGCGTCAGGGCGGCCAAGTAACAGATGATTCCTCCCCGCGGCAGGTCGGTGGCGATCTTGAACAGCAGACCCTCGCTGACCAAGCCAGCCAAGGTGCAGGCAAAGAGGATGAAGGCGGCACTCCAGTCGGCATTGGCCTGGTTCCGGTGTCGCCAAAAAAATATTTTTTGCAGTAGCCAATAGGTCATCAGGCTCATCACCGCATAAACCACCAATGACCAGAGGGTTTCATCCAGCGGATCGATAAAGAGCGTGGCATTGACCACGGCTCCGAACAGCATGGCCAGCCAGGCCGGAAGGTAGCTGATATTTTTGAACATATTATTTTTTGGTTCAAGTCTAGATTAGATGGGGAATTTACGTAAATGTTTTAAAAGAAGTTTATATAAATTGTCCTGGCGACGGTTAAATCTAAATTCAGTTTCCTTTAGGTATAAGTAAAACTGT
>JAISBF010000167.1 GCA_031266335.1 Verrucomicrobiales bacterium | reverse complement strand
CAATGGCTCGGCGCGGGCACGGTCAGCGACCCGATGAGCGGTTTCTTCATGCTGCGGCGCGAGGCGTTCTGGCCGGCGGCGCGCCGGCTCACCGGCATCGGGTTCAAAATCCTGCTGGATATATTGGCGTCGTCGCCGCGCCCGCTGACGGTGGCGGAAGTGCCCTACACCTTCCGCCCGCGCCACGCCGGCGCGAGCAAGCTCGACCTGCTGGTCGTCACCGAATACGGCCTGCTGTTGGAGGACAAACTCATCGGCCGCTGGGTGCCGCTGCGCTTCGCGGCGTTCGTCAGCGTCGGCGGCCTCGGCGTCGCGTTGCACTTGGCGGCACTGGCCGCGGGTTACTTCGCGCTGGACCTGCGCTTCGCCGTCGCGCAAGCGGCAGCGTCAGCGCTGGCGATGGTGCTGAACTATTTCTTCAACAACCTGTTCACCTACAGCGACCGGCGGCGGCGCGGCGCGGCGTTGTGGACGGGGCTGGCGAAGTTCGTATTCATCTGCGCCCTCGGCCTGGCGCTGAACGTGCTGGTCGCGGCACACTTGCACGAATTGAACGCGACGTGGTGGCTGGCGGGACTGCTCGGCGCGGCAGTCGGCGCGTTGTGGAATTTCGGCGTGTCCGCGCAATTCGTCTGGCGCGGGCGCGGCAAAGCTTAAACGGAACTGGAAATGAAGCGCAAAGCTCAAAACGCAAATCACAAAACCACAACGCAAAAGCCAAAATTCGGGACGGTCGGATGGCGAAAATTCACCGGCTGGCGCGGCGCGGCGGCGCTGATATTGTTCGCGCTGACGCTGATCTTCTTCGCCGACGTGCTGACGGGAACGAAAGTTTTTTTGCTGCGCGACTCGGTGTTTGATTTCATCAACTGGAAAATGGCGTGGGCGGACACGGTATGGCGCGACGGTTTTCCGTTCTGGGACCAGGTCGGCACCGGCAAGCCGTGTCTCGGCGACGCCTGGAACGCGGTGCTCTACCCGGCCAACCTGCTCTACCTCGCGCTGCCGGTGTGGACGGCGCTGAACTGGCAGAATTTGCTGCACGTTTTTTTGACCGGGTTGGCGGCGCACAAGCTGCTGCGGCAATTCGGGCTGTGCCGCGCGGCGACGCTGACGGCGGCGGTCGGCGTGATGTTTTCCACCTGGCTGGTCGCTTACATGGAGTTCACCGTCATCATCGTGGCGCCGTGGTTGCTGTTCACCCTGGCGGCGCTGGCGCGGCTGGCGCGCGCTGACGCTGACGGCGGCGGGACGCTCGCGGCGTCACTGGCAGCGGCGTTGCGGCGGCGCGCGTTGCTGGCGGGGCTGGCCGTGGCGTTCGCGCTCGGTTTTCTCGCGCACTATTTTGAATTTTACGCCTATAACTTCGTCGCCGGCGGACTGCTCATCGTCAGCGTCGCCGTATGCCGGCGCGATTGGCGGCCGGCGCTGACGCTGACGTTATGCACCGGCCTCGCGGGATTATTGGCGATGTTGCTGGTGCTGCCGGACCTGGGGCCGGTGTTGCAATTCCTGCCGGAATCCTCGCGCAGCGCCGGCGGCACGCTCGACAACCGTTTCTGGATGGCGTCGCTGACGCCGGCGCACCTGCTGACCGCGGTGTTCCCGTTCCTCGGCGGCCGCCCCGGCTTCCCCGATACTTACTGGGCGGCCGGCGCGTATGAATTCTGGGTGGGCACTTATTACACCGGCGCGCTGACGGTGCTGGCGGCGCCGTTCGCGTGGCTGGCGGCGCGCGCTGACGATGGCAAAAAATTTCGCCTGCCGGTGTGGTGGGGCGTGGCGCTGCTGGTGACCGGCGCGCTGCTGGCGGCGGGGGAAAACACACCGGTCTATCCGTGGATTTGGCGCCACGTGCCGGTGATGGACAAGTTTCGTTTCGCGGCAAAATTTCTGCTGCTGGTGGTCTTCGGATTGACGACACTGTCAGCGGTCGGCTTGCACTACGCGCTGACGGTGAGCCGCCGCGCGGCGGGCGAGCGGCGGCGCGTCAGGAACTGGCTAATCGCGGAAAGCGCGCTGGTGGTGTTGCTCGGTGCGCTGGCGTTTTTCATTTGGTGCGATCCGGCGCTGATGCCGGCGCTGTTCGGCGGCGAAGCGAACATCCGCCCGGCGCAACTGGACGCCGCGCTGCCGCTGCTCGGCTGGTCGTGGCTGTTCCTCGCGCTCGCCTGCGGCTGGCTGTGGCTGGCCACGGCGCGTCCCGCGCGCTGGGTCACGGTCAGCGGCGTCGCGCTGGTGTTTTGCAATCTGTTGGTGCTGTCGCGTGCCATCCTGCCGACCGCACCGTCAGCGCCGCTGGCGAAGAAGCCGGCGGCGGCGGAAAAATTCGGCGACGGCCGGTTCCGCATTCACTCCGACTACGTGCACGCGCAGCAATATTTTTACGGCGACGACCGCGCCGACTTGTTCGCCTGGGGCCGCGAGGCGGGTGTCGGCTCGTCGTGGAATGCCTGGCGCGGCACGCTAATGTTTTATCAAAACGGCGGGCAATTGCAAAAATTCAACCGACTGCGCGCCCTGGCGCTGGGCGGCAACGCGCCAGTGGCCAACAACCTGCTCGACGCCGCCGGCGTGCGGTGGGCGGTCGGCGGCGCGCCGTGGCAGCAAATCCTGTGGGGCGGCGCCCGGCGCGACTTGACGCTGACGGAGCGCCCCTCGGCGCTGCCGCGGTTCGCGTTGTACCCGGACTGGCAGGCGGTCGCTGACGATGACGCGGCGCTACGTTATCTCACTGCCGCGCCGAACGAGCGGCTGCGGCGCTGTCCGGCGGTCGAACCCGCCGCCCTGTTCGACGGGCGCGCGACTCGCGCCGCGCTGCCGCCGTCACCGTCAGCGACGAATCCCGCGCCCGGCACGCTGACCGTGACCGCCGAGCATAACCACCGTCTCGCGCTAACCGTCAGCGCCGCCGCGCCGCGACTGCTCATCGTCAGCGACTCCTGGTACCCCGGCTGGCGCGCGTTTATTGACGGCCAGGAAACACCGCTGCACCGCGCCAATTACCTGTTCCGCGGCGTGTTCGTCCCGGCGGGCGAGCACACGATTAATTTTACCTATTGGCCGAATCATTTCGCCTGGTATCTCGCCGCCGCCGCGCTGGGATTGCTCATCGTCAGCGGGTTATTGCTTGGTGGTTTAGCCAAGAACTCCCGCCGCGAAGACACCAAAGCGCGAAGATTTTAAAAAAACTTCCCTCAACGTTATGAACCGGATTGTTAATAATATTCACCGCCGCTGGCTGTTGCTCATCGCGGCGTTAAACGCGGCGCTGTGCTGGCGCGGCCTGATCTCGAACCAATGGATGCTCTCCAAGCAGGGCATGGACGGTTACGAATATATTTATCACGCCTTCGCGTTCGTGCGGGAGAGCCTGGCGCGCGGGGAGTTGCCCGTGTGGAACCCGTATGTGTTTTGCGGCACGCCGGTGCTGGAGGCGTTTCAATACTGCGCACAATATCCCGTTCGCTGGCTGTTCGCGCCGCTGCCGGTGACGCTGACGGTCAACTGGATGTTATATGCGCACCTTTGCCTGGCGGGCGCGGCGATGTACGGGTGGGTGTGGTATCGCGTCCGATCCGGCCTTGGCGCGTTCGCGGCGGGCGCGGTGTTCATGTGGTGCGGCCCGCTGCTGGCGCGGGTGACGTCTGGGCATTTCGTGCTGGCCTACGGCATGGCGTGGATTCCGCTGGTGTTTTGGGGCATCGACGGCTGGCAACGGGAACGGCGCGCCAGGTGGATCACCTTGGCGGCGGGCGGCGCAGCGATGCAGTTGTACGCCGGCGCGCCGCAGTATTTTTATTTCACCGCGCTGCTGGCGGGGCTTTATTCATTATGGTCGCTGACCATGCGCGATGGAAAAATAAAAACGGCGGCGGGGTTGCTGGCGATTTACCCGCTGGCGGCGGCGGTGCTGGTGCCGGGCTGGCTGACGGCGCGGGAGGCGTTGCGCGCCGGCGGGGTGCCGGCGGAATGGGCGGCGACGGCGTCCCTGCAATTCAAGGATTTGCTGCTGACGGTGGCGCCCAATTTTTACGGCGGCATCGGCGACTGGTCGTTTTGGGACAACGAGCACCTGCACGAGATGTGGGTGTACAGTGGTTTGGGCGGGCTGTTGCTGGCGGGCGTCGGGTTGGCCAAAATTTCCGCGCGGGAAAAAGTCCGCCTTGGGTTCCTGCTGACCGTGACGCTGGTGCTGGCGCTGGGAGCATACACGCCGCTGTTCGGTCTCATGCGCGAATACGTCCCGCTGTATGCGGGCTTTCGCAGCCACGGGCGGTGGACGGTTTATTTTTCGCTGTTCGTGGCGCTGCTGGCGGGCGTCGGTGTCGGGAAAATCGTCAGCGGGGAAAAAATTCCACGCAGTTTGACGTGGAGTTTTATCGGGCTGGGGGCGATGATGTTGCTGACCGGTTTGTTGCTGCACAGCGACAGTTTGAACGATTGGTATCGCGACCTGGCGGACTGGCTGACATTCAAGCCGTTGTTTCGCCAGAATCTGCCACTGACCGGACAGCGATTGCTGGCACAAATACAAAGCGCGGAGGCGTTGACGTGGTCGGGGCTGGTGGCGCTGACGCTGGGTTTGACGGCGCAATTTGGAAATTACGGGCTTACGGGCTTACGGGCTTACGGGCTTACGGGCTTACGGGCTTACGGGCTTACGGGCTTACGGGCTTACGGGCTTACGGGCTTACGGGCTTATTAGTTGTAATTACAATAATCGACCTTCTGGCATTCGCCGCGCCGCTGGTGGTGTACTTTGACCGGTCAACGCTGGAGTATGCTGACATCACCGCCGCCGCGCGGAATTTTCCGCCGGACACACGCAGCTTAAACCTGGTCAATAAATTTGCCAATACCTCGCTGAGGATGGAAGGTTTGTGGGGCTACGAATCGCTCATTCTCAAACGCTACGCGGAACTCGTTGCCGCCAGCCAGGGCTACCCGCCGGAGCGGGCGGTCGCGGACCTGCCGGTATATCGCAATGCGTCAATTTTCAAATTATTGCGCGGGCGTTACGCCTTGGTGCCGACATCGGAAGGAGTCAGGCTGGCGGAGTTGCAACAGGACGTGTTGCCGCGTTTTCTGGTGGTGAGCAATTATCGCGTGCTCGCTGACCGTGACGAAATTTTACCGACACTGTCAGCGCCGGATTTTGATTTTCGGCGCGAGGTTATTTTGGAGCGCGCGCCGGGCTTGCCAACACTATCAGCGGCGGCGGTACCGGTGGCCTCGGTCAAAGTCCTGTCAGCGTCAGCGGCGCGCTGGACGGTCGAGGTAACCACCTCGGCGCCCGGCATTTTGTTGATGACCGACAGCTACGCCAGCGGCTGGCGCGCGACCGCGCTGAACGGCAGCGTGCAATCATCGTATGCGTTGCAGCCCGCCGATTGGGCGCTGCGCGGCATTCCGCTGACCGTCACCGGCACGCATTTGCTGGAAATCAAATACACCCCGCCCGGTCTGGTATGCGGGCTGTGTGTGACCGCGGCGACACTGCTGGCGCTGACCGTCACATTTTTTCTTCGCCCGCGGCGCGGCATACGCATTTTACCCGCGCACCTCTAATCAACTGCATCCTAGCGAGGAACCGCAATTCAGGCAGGTGGCGCAGGTGCCGGTGTGCTTGATTTTGCTGCTGCCGCAATCGGGACAGGTAATGCCGTCGCGAAAGCGAACATTCAGTTCATCCGCTTGCGTGGAGGCGCGCACCGTCAGTTGATGCACCTGGGCCACCGGGGAGGCATCGTCAAGGGCCAGTTCCTTCACCGGTCGGTTAATTTTTTTTTTCTCGGCCTCGATGACTTCCTGCAGCGGCAATTCCCGTTGGTTGGCATTCGGCGAGTTGGCCTCGCGATAGCCCTCGATAAACTGGCAGCCCAGCCAGCGGAAAATATAATCCGTGATGGATTTCGCCATCGGGATGTCCGGGTTTCTGGTAAAACCGCTCGGCTCGTAGCGCGTGTGGGCGAATTTCTTGACCAGCGCCTCCAGCGGCACCCCGTATTGCAGCGAGAGCGATACCATCGTGCCCAGGGCGTCCATTAAGCCGCCGATGGTGCTGCCTTCCTTCGCCATGGTGATAAACACCTCGCCCGGCTGCTTGTCGTCGAACAAGCCGACGGTGATATATCCCTCGTGCCCGGCAATGTCGAACTTGTGCGTGATGGACACGCGGGTGTCGCTCATGCGCCGGCGCACCGGGCGCGGCGTCACGTCCACGGGCGCGGCGGCGGCTTTGTCAGCGTCAGCGGCGCCGCCCATGTCTTTCGTTTTCTTGACGTTCAGCGGGGCGCTGCGCTTCGAGCCGTC
The DNA here is from genome assembly GCA_031266335.1 of Verrucomicrobiales bacterium. GTDB lineage: Bacteria > Verrucomicrobiota > Verrucomicrobiia > Methylacidiphilales > JAAUTS01 > JAIRPN01. The sequence goes on along the minus strand of JAISBF010000167.1, from coordinate 6,899 downwards.
GCGGTAGATGGCGATGGCTTTCAGGCCGAGTTTCCAGCCCTCGATGTACGTTTGCATGATGTCCTCGACCGTCGCGTTGTTCGGCAAATTCACCGTCTTGGAAATCGCGCCGCTGAGGAACGGCTGCGCCGCCGCCATCATGTAAATATGCGCCTGATAACCGAGCGAGCGGGCGCCGTTGGCGGGCTTGAACGCGCAGTCGAACACCGCGACGTGCTCCGGCTTCAGTTCCGGCGCCCCCTCGATGGTGTCTTGCTCGTCGATATACTTGATAATCGCCGCGCTTTGTTTCGCCGTGTAACCGAGCGCGGTCAGCGCCTGCGGCACGGTCTGGTTGACAATCTTCAACATGCCGCCGCCCGCCAGCAGCTTGTATTTCACCAGCGCGATGTCAGGCTCGATGCCGGTGGTGTCGCAATCCATCAAAAAGCCAATCGTGCCGGTCGGCGCCAGCACCGACACCTGCGCGTTGCGGTAACCGTGCTGCCGGCCCAGCGTCAGCGCCTCGTCCCAGCATTGGCGCGCCTCGTTCCGCAAATAAGCGGGACAGCTGGCGTCAATCTTCTCGACGTGCTCGCGGTGCAGCTTGATCACGTCCAGCATCGGCTGCACATTGTCCTTCGCCAGCGGCTGGTCAATGCCGTGGCAGCGCGCGTCGAAGTAACCGGGGAACGGGCCGACATTGGCGGCCAGTTCGGCGCTCACCTCGTAAGCCTGCCCGGTCATGATCGCGGTAATCGCCCCCGCCAGGCCGCGGCCCTCGTTGGAATCGTAGCTGTGGCCGTAGCTCATGATCAGCGACCCCAGGTTGGCGTACCCCAGGCCCAGGGTGCGGAAAATGTGCGAGTTGACGGTGATGGCCGACGTCGGGTAGCTGGCATTGTCCACCAGGATTTCCTGCGCGGTGATGAACAGCCGCACCGCCGCCTTAAAGCGCGCCGTGTCAAAACCGCCGTCCGCCCGCTTGAATTTCATCAGGTTCAGCGACGCGAGATTGCACGCCGTGTCGTTGAGGAACAAATACTCGGAACAAGGATTGGTCGAATGCTGACGGTCAGTGCCCTTGCAGGTGTGCCACTGGTGAATGGTGCTGTCGAACTGCATCCCGGGGTCGCCGCAAACCCAGGTGCCCTCGGCGATTTTGCGCAGCAGGCTGCGGGCGCTTTTCTGTTCCAGCCGCCGCCCGTCACGCACCGCGCGAGTCCACCATTCGCCGTCACTGACAGCGGCTTCCATGAATTCGTCGCCCACCCGCACCGACAGGTTCTCGTTCTGGTACATTACCGAACCGTAGGCGTCGCCGTTGAAACTGCCGTCGTAGCCCTGCTCAATCAAGGCCCAGGCTTTTTTCTCCTCCCTGGTCTTGGCCTCGATGAATTCCTCGATGTCCGGGTGCCAGTCCTTCAGCGTGTTCATCTTCGCCGCGCGGCGGGTCTTGCCGCCGGACTTCACCACGTTGGCCACCTGGTCGTAAACCTTCAGGAACGACAGCGGGCCGCTCGGCTTGCCGCCGCCGCTGAGTTTCTCGCGCGTGGAACGGATGGTCGAAAGGTCGCTGCCGGTGCCGGAGCCAAACTTGAACAACATCGCCTCGCTGCGGGCCAGTTCCATGATGGACTCCATGTTGTCCTCGACCTGCTGGATAAAGCACGCGCTGCACTGCGGTTTCTCGTATTGCGTCCTGGCCCGGTAAGCGGTCCGAGTCTCCGGGTCAATGCAATAATTGCCAGGCCCGCTGTTGGCGCCAATGCCATACTGATGATGCAGGCCAACATTGAACCACACCGGCGAATTGAACGCGCCGTACTGGTTCACGCACAACCAGGTCAATTCCTCGTAAAACACCTCCGCGTCCTCCGGCGAGGCAAAATAACCGTCCGCCAGCCCCCAGTCCGCAATGGTCCGCGTCACCCGATGCACCAGCTGCCGGATTGAGCTTTCGCGGCCGCCCTTGGCAACATCAGTGCCCTGCGACACATCGCCGTAAAAATATTTCGACACCGCGATTTTCGTCGCCAGAATGCTCCACGACTTCGGCACCTCGACGTTTTGCTGCCTGAAAATAACCTTGCCGCCATCGTCAGTGATTTCCGCCGTGCGCAATTCCCATTCAATTTGCTCAAACGGATGCGTGCCCTCGACGCTAAATACCCGCTCAAATTTCATGCCTTCCCTGGCCTGTTGATGACGACGGCCCAGTTTGCTTCCCGCCGCGGCCTTGGTAACTGAATTATTGGTCTGAATCATAGCCTAAATTTCCTCTTCATTAATGCTTATTAAATATTTCCATTGATTAGAATAACTGCCTCTACCCACACAATACATCGGACAATTTCGGGACAATAACCCTATTAGTTGTGGCGTCAACTTAAAATCAAAAAAAACGCATAAAAAACTACCTGTGGAAAAATAGTAAAAAAATTTCGTCCCGCAAGCCCTGATTTCAAGCCGTCAAAACACCGGTAATCGTTTTAAATTTGACAAAAAAAATTCGCGTAAATAGTCGGAAAAATTGCCCTTAACCGTCACCATCAGCGGCGAATTACCGGGAACCGGCGCAGAAAAATGGCGCGCTCGCCATTATCAGCGGCCTGCAGTCAACAGCGTCAAACATCCGTCCGCATTTGACCAACTTTATCAAGGACGGCGACCATTTCATTAAAAATGGCATCAGTCCCGCCAGTGCGGTCTTGAGCAGTAGTTTGCTCAAACGTATGGGCGAGTTGCGCTCCATATAAATCTGATCGAAAATCTCTGGCTTAGAAGCTATGGCCAACAGTTAAACATCGGTAGCCGGCGCATTACAACCCTATGTGAAGATCAGCGGCGGCGAAACCATCAGCAGCGGCGGCGCTATCAGAAACGGCTATCCGCGACAGCGCGGCGGCGAACAGGGCGTTCATGGAGTCGCTGACGCCGGCGCAGCGCAAAAAACATGAGGAAGACAAGAAACAGCGTCGAGAGGTATGGGAGCGGTTCCGGGAGATGGTGGAGAGCTTAAAAAGCTAGAGCGTACATATTATTGGCGCCGTTATAAACCAACAGACATTTGTTATAAAATATCACGACCAAGCAGACCGTCAATGCCTTGCGCCCGCAAATTAGAGGCGATGACGGGGATGTTGGTAAAAACCCTGCTGTGGTCAACATGCGGTAGAATCAGCCCTACGTCATATTGTGGCATGGCTTGGGTAACGTTGCCTGTTGATGGGGTGTGAATGTCAATCATGCCGGTTGACGTCAAGTTAAGCGGACGAATAACTTCCTCATCTACCACCGTGCCGGATGCGCCGGTATCAATCAAAAAATTAACCATGATGACTGCGGGAAGTTGTGTGCCGGCTAATTTCAACAAATCAAACCGCGGCTTGCTTACTGCTGAGTCCCAGTCTGATAGTCGGACCTTTAAGACAGTCAATCTGATTGGTTAGGTGAGGCATAAGTCTCGTGAATAAGAGTTAATCGGCTCAACCGCTTGGATTTTTTTAACCAAAAATCTCTTGTCAAGACCGCATTTTTCATAGCCGATTTTAAGCGCGTCCTCGTAATCGGCATAAATACCCAGTACGTCGTTGCCGGAAATAACCGCATAACGTCCCTCTTCCGCCAGAGCGGATGATTTCAGACGCTCGTAAGTTTCCAATTCTTGTTTGAGGTCGTTAGCCATTGGCAAAACTATACCGTGTTTTTACATGACTGGCAATTTCAGAAAAACATTTAGTTTTCCTATTGACCCCATTAGTAAATCTTGTATATTGCGAATGTTACGTCAAAAAATCTGACAACCTCGTAACGCGTCAGCGGGCGTCAGCAAGTCGAGGACAACTTGAACGCGCTGGCTGAAGAAGGCGACACGGTGACGCTGGAACCGACCCAGAGCAAGGTGGTTGCGGAGCGGCAAGCGGCGATAAATTTTCAGGCCGGGACGAGCGCGAGGTTTTGCCGCTGTTAGCAAGCAATCGTTACGCAAAAATGGAACGCTCCAAAGGCTACTTATACCGCGTGGAGTTGAATGTCGAGAATGATGAACTGCTGGACTTTGACCAACCATTGGCTGGGCAGTCGGCATTGGTGAGGAAGGCTTTTATCAAATTAGGTTACGATTCTGATTTTGAGGTTAACACCGGGAAGTATTTTTACGAAAGATTATCCGAGGCGCAGGGTTATGACGAGGTCGCGTCAAAAGCTCTCTCCGCCAATGGTATCAAGGGCATTCGCTATTTTGACCAGGACAGCCGGCATAACGAGTGGACGGTATGGGGGAATAAAGGAAAATTCCACGCGGAGAATTATCACCAGGGGAAAAGCCATGAATTCTCCACCCGCGCCGCCGCGCAAAAGTTTGTTGACCAGCGGAATGCCGCACGCACTCACAATTACGTCATCTTCGACGAGAAGGACATTACCATCACGCATGAGAACGGGGTGCCGGTGGCGCAGGCGGGGCCGTTATTCGCGGCGGCACCGGAACGCCGCCCATCCGCCGAGGTGGGCGAGCGCTGGCTGGACGTGGCGCGTAATCCTGACAGCCGGCGCTTCGGTGACTTGATTGACCATGAAATCTTCGACACGGAGACCGGCGAGGTAGAAGTCGGCAAGGCCAAGGACATCAGAACCATTTTGCAGGAGATTGATGCCGAGGTTGCCGATGAGACCAGTATTCGCCGCGAGACCATAGAAGAGGACATCGACAATCCCGATGAGAATGGCAAGCCGGGCACTACAGAGGTCATCAGTTTTTACGACAAAGATATCCGCGACAGCGCGACAGCGAACAAGGCGTTCATGGATTCGCTGACGCCGGCGCAGCGCCGGAAGTATGAGCAGGACAAGGAGCAGCGCCGGGAGGTGTGGGGGCGGTTTCGGGAGATGCTAAACAGTGTTCGTTAGTCACTTGTTTTGGGCGTTCTGCCCCTTAATAAAAGCGGCAACCAAACCTACGATGGTGGTGCCGCCGACTATTGATGCCACCCACTCATGATTATTAATGGCAAGATAGACGGTGGCAAACAGTCCACCGATGGCAATTAAAAAGGCAAGCACTTGTCCCAATATATTGCCAAATAATTGCCAGCGGACAATTTCGCCGTCTGTCTTCATTCGCTGGTTAGCTTGACTCTCGGCCATTTTCATTATGCGGTCGGCTCCGTTGGAAATAATCTCATTGAATTGGCGTAGTTGCTCAGGCGGTGGAATTGGGCCGGAATAAACTTGCCCTTGTATTTGCCTGACCGCTTTGACCACGGCCTGCTTTTGGCCTTTGTTCAAAGATGCTAGTTGCGGGTCTGCTTTGATAACCGCCGACTCGATTTTTTGCAAATTTAAATCTTCCCCAGCCATTGTTGTCTTCCCGTTTTAATGGCAAAATCCAAATCTTGACCGATGACGCGCCAATCTTTTTCCAGGGCTGCGCGGTCAGCTTCCGGATTATTGTTGGGACGCCTGATTTTATAATAATTGCCGCCGAGTTGACAAACCGCTCCCGCGCCAATCACCATGCTAACGGCAGCGGTTTTGATTTTTTCAGTGGTAGTCATCGATAAAAATCTACCTTTTTTTTGATGAATGGCAATTTCCAAAAAAATGATTAAAAATCTAATTGATGCCATTAGCAAATCTTGTATATTGTTCATCGTTACGTCAAAAAATCTGATGACCTCGTAGCGCGTCAGCGGGCAGCATCCCGACATCACTGCGAGCCGTAACGCAGCCCGGCTCCTGCGAAAGAAGACTGTCACGGCGTGTGCCGTGACAACGAATTAACAACTTTTTTACAGGAGAAATTTTTTATGGCTTGCGCAGCTTTTGATTCTTTGGCCCGTCGCTCGGAGAGCTTGAACGAGGCCCTTCACCAGTCCAGAACCCCGTCCATCACGGATATCTGGAAAAACCTGATTAAACGCGGACTGTACGGCAAGGGCAAGGGGTATGAGAAGACCTCGTTTACCTTGAACAACGTCCATTCGCCCAGCGTCATCGCGCCGTGGCAGAAGGTGCAGCCGCTCAACGGCGCGACCAATCCCGTCGGCCCGTGCGCGCACAACTACAACGACGTGTACTGGGGCTACAATCAGCACAATTACGGCCCGGAACAGTTCGATTTTCGCGGCCCGGTGCTGTGCAAAAAGCAGTTCATCTACGACTTCGAGCCGAACAAGTTTGTCAACGGTTATGTGTTGCGCTTGCGCAACGCGTCCGACGAGGCAATCGGCAACCGGTATCAGGAGCACTACACGTCATTGTCCAACAAGGTTGTTTGTGTGGACGGCGCGGCCCCGGCTGTGACCGCCGGCGCGTGGCTGGACGGCAACACCGCCGCCGCCCTGCTGCCCACGACCGAGGCGACCTCCACGCTGACGCAGGATATCCTCGACTACTTCGTGCCGCAGCTTACCAGTCCGCCCGCACCAACACTGACGGCGCCAGAGCCGAACTAGGCGGCGGTATTATCTGGCAACTGGACACTAACAATCAACTCCACTTAGCTTACGAAGCCAGTTTCGGCGACTAATATGACAAACCCTGGCGGGCTACGGCCACCAGTCCTAATTTTACCGGGAGACCATGGAGAGCCAAGCACAACCATTCTCCATGTCCTCCATGAACTCCCGGTAAAAATTAGCGCGGGTGGACACAGAGAAGGCACAGAGTTCCACAGAATTTTCTCTGTGACTCCCTGTGCCTTCCCGGTGTGCTCTGCGGGCTGTTTTTTCACCACTAAGACACAAAGTGTTTTTTAGACAAAACTTCGTGCCTTGGTGTCTTCGTGGTGCAAATGGCTTTTAGAACTGGTGGCGGTAGCCGGCGGTTAGGCCCCAGGGTTTGTCGTACTTGTCGCCGAAGGAGGCTTCGTAGTCGAGGTGGAGTTGATTGTCAGCGTCGAGTTGCCAGATGAGGCC
>JAISBF010000155.1 GCA_031266335.1 Verrucomicrobiales bacterium | reverse complement strand
ACCGCACAGAACAGCGAGCTTACGACCAATACCTGTATAAGTTACGTCACCTGGTCGAAAACGCCTTCCTGCGCCTAAAAGGCTGGCGCGGCATTGCCACCCGTTACGCCAAGCGTACTTCCTCCTATTTGGCCGCCGTGCAAATCCGCTGCATTTTCCTCTGGACTCAAATCTTGTGACTACACTATCTAGCTCATTGGCTTTTTACAACTATCTAATCTAGACTTGAACCTTGAAAAAATATTTCACGCTGGGCAAACCGTCAAAATGCGCATCCTGTGTCCATAGCACGGCGCGGTAACGCAACGCGGTTTCGTAAATGATACTGTCCGCCAGCGGCAAATGATGTGCCGCGGCGTCCATTGCCAGACTGGCGTCAAGGTCAACCACAATGCCCATGCTCATCAGCGCATAGATTTGTGCCGCAGCGTCTTCGCCGAACTCACGGGAGACTTTTTGCCCACCTCATACAAACAAATAGACGGCACCACCAACTCCGCCGACTTTTCAATCGCCTCGGCAAATAAATCCGCCCCCGTGTCGCACAAATACTCCAGCCACGCGGAAGAATCCACCACATTCATAGCCGGTCTTCATCACGTTCAATATTGGTATCCATCCCGCGCAAGAAACCGCGCAGACTCTGTGGCGAGCGCGCTGGCATAAATTCAACCCCGTCGCCGTGCTTGAATACACTGAGCCGGGTGCCGGGACGCCAAGCCAGTTCTTTTCTAACCGATGGCGGGATCACAACTTGATACTCAGATGAAAGCGTGACAGTTTCCATATAGGTATATGTTAACCTAATCACTCGTTGGTTCAAATTATTTTCGGTGTCAGATATTATTGCCGCTGACAGCACTAATCGAATTGGTTGCGACCGGTTCAGCGGCACGATCAGCGAAGTGGCGCCAATAATTCCCGCGTCGTGCTGCCATATCGCGCGTAATGGCCGCACCGTCAGCGTTCGCCCAAGCTGCTCGCGGTCTATCTGAGACTCGGCAAAATCCTGTGTACAAACACCGCGTGCAGCGTTTCCTGGATTTTTAAAACCTCGGCGGACGCAATTTGATAATCATTGCCGATGGCGGCGACTAAATCCTTGACCGCCGCCAAATTGCCCTCGTTCAGACGGATGGGTGTCGGCGGCGCTGACAGTGCATAAGCGGAATAATAGTCGTCGAATTTGAAATTGCCGCCGATCAGCCGGTCGCTGACAATGAGGCGGCGGTTCGGGATGCCCAGGCCGTCGGCGGCGATCAACCCGTGCAACGCGCTCGACAAAATCGTTTCGCACGCGGCGATTTGTTCGAGCACCGTCAGCGGCTCCGCCCGCAAATCGATCAGCGTCGAGCGCGGTATGCGCGCGCGCAACGCGGCAAACACCGGCAAATCCCACTCGCTAACATGCGGGATCAGGCCGACCGCGCGCGTGACCGGCGGGCGTCGTTTCAGCAGCAGCGGGTAGAGCAAACCGCCGTCACCCAGCGGCACATCCAGCCTGGTCCCGGTGATTCGTTCCGCGTGGCCGCGACTGAGCTTGCCGCGCAAGGCTTGAAAATTCATGGCGCGAAAAAAAATCCGGCCAGACGGCGGCGCGGCGATAAAGCCAGCGCTCCAAATCACGCATTCGGCAGTTAGGGAGCCGCGCAATCTCTTGACCAGATTGCCGCGCCGACACATAAAATGTTTCAACACGCTGCCGACACCGCAGAGTGCGGAGCGATACTGGCTCGCGTGGACAACGGGCAGGCCGAATACCCGTTCCAGCAGCAGCGGGTTGGCCAGATCGCCAAAGTTCGCGTCCCGGTTATAATAATAAAAAGGCGTCTGCATTGGGCGCGAATCACCAAGTCCTGGATTGCGTGACAACATTGCCGCTGACCGTGGCCAGTAGCCGCGCCGCCGCCACGCTGTCAAGGAAATAAACGTAAGCTCCCCAGCACAGGCCGTACGGCGCGCGCGTCACCATCAACGGTACCCGGCCGCGCCGCAAATGGCGCGGCAACATAACAAAAATATGAACGGGTGTTTTCATGGTTGTCGTTGGCGGGATTTTCCGCCGTCCACAGCCGGTGTTTTTTGCCGCCAACTCTGGTAAACTTGGCACAGCCGTCGCGGAACATTGAACGCGCAAACAATGAACGCGCCGATCAGTCCCGCCGCATCCGGCAACAACCGCACCAGCCAGCCACGCTCGCGCTCCCACTCATGTTCGTAGTCGTAGCGGTCCTCGTTCATTGGTTTGCTTTCTTGCCCGCTGACGCTGGCACACGCCAGTGCTCAATCAGCATTGCGTATTTTGAAAATGTCGCGTAAGCACTCGTGATCGCCAGATACAGACCGAGAAAACCGTCGAGAAAACCGAGCCGAAAAAAATAGGCGCGAAACAAACGCCAGCCAGACCGCAAAATCACCGTCAGCGACCAGACTTTCCTCCCCTGTAACGCCGCCTCTCGCACAAAGCAATCGTTGTAATAACCAATTTTTTCCAAATGCCGGGCCACCGATTCGTTCGAGTAGTGCAGCAAATCGTTCTTGAACTTCACCGTCAGCCCCGTGACCTCCAGCCGTTCGTGAATGGTCGCGTCCGCCAGGCGCGCGCGGTCGCGGCGGACCAGCCGCAGCACGCGGTCGGGATAATTGTCGCCGTGCCGAATCCACCGGCCCATGAACCACAGCCGGCGCGGCAGCCACGCGCCGCTGACGGTGTCCGGGGCACTGACGATGAGGTCACGGATTTCGCCACGCAACTCCGGTGTTACCGCCTCGTCGGCGTCGAGACTGAGTACCCACGGCTGCGTCGCCAGTGACAGCGCGAAGGCTTTTTGGTCGCGAAAATTTTGAAACGGATGCTCGCTGACGGTGGCGCCGAAGCTCGCCGCTACGCCGGCGGTGTCGTCGGCGCAGTCGTTGGTAACGACAATCAGCTCGCTGACCCAACCGCTGACGCTGCCGAGCGAGCGCGGCAACCGCCGCGCCTCGTCGCGGGCGATCATGACCACGGCCACCGGTAATTTGTCATCCATGATTTTTCGGGTTTATTCATTAATGACGCCATTGAACGTCAATAGCATTCAATATGCGCAAAAGACTTCGATGCTGTCAAGGGGTATCTGGCGTAAAAAAACAGACATGAAACCGTTGAAAGAAGCGCGACTGTCCCTGCGCCTGCCGCAGGGCCTGAAAGACCGGCTGGCCGTGCTGGAAAGCGAGACCGGCATTCCGTCCACCATTCTGGCGGTCGAGGGGCTGGAAGCCATTTGCGATTATTACGCGATGAAAAAAGTAATCACCCTGCCGCTGGCCGTGCTGCCCAGGCCGGAGCTGGCCGCCCTGCAAGCGCCGGCGGCGCGGAAAAAAGCCCGCTGACGGCGCGCGGCGCGAATTCCGGTTGGTTCCCCGGCGGCAACCTGTTAACCTGTCCCGCCATGCGCACCGTTTATGTTTTGCTTCTCGCCATTGGCCTAGCGGCCGCTGACGTTCACGCGGCTCCCGACCCCGCCGGGAAAATCCCCGACCCCGAACGCTTGCAAGCCGCCATGTGGCAGTCCGGCCGGTTGCAGGATTTCAAACTGGACGGCTTCCTGCACATCACCACCGCCAAGGGCAAGGACCTTTACCATGCCGTCACCATGCGCACCCGCGACCGCCTGATGGTGTTTGAGTTCAATGACCACGCCCTGCAAATCCGCGTCATCTTCATGCCCAATGGCAGCGTCATCCAGCGCCGCAAAAGCGCTGACCGTGACTGGGAACTGGTTGCCGGCAAGGACCGCTTGGCCAGAATCCTCGACTCCGACATTGCTTACGAGGATCTCGCCCTCGACTTTTTCCGCTGGAGCACGGTCAAGCCCGTCGGCACGGACAGTATTCTCACCCTGCCCGCCTGGTGCTACGAAAGCACCCCGCCCATCGCCAGCAATTACGCTAAAATCCGTTTCTGGATCAGCAGTGAATATCTCGCCGTCCTGCGCGCCGACGCCTACAACGCCGACCGGCAGGTCGTCAAGCGCGTCGAGGTCAACGGCGTGATGAAAATCGAGGACACTTACACTATCAAGGAAATGATGGTTTCCACCATGATGCCCGGCCGCGACCTGTCACAAAGCCGGACGTATATCGAACTGCGCAAGGGACAAAAGGGCGCGTCGGGGTTGTAGGTTATCGTATTTCATCGATAACATGCCGGGCTGATAGGAAAAAACTCAGAACCACCAAGGCACGAAGTGTTTTTTTAACCACAAGAGTCAGGCGGCAATTACACGCCGCCTCAAGCTCCGAACGAAGTGAAGCAAATGGACACAAATGAACACAGATTGCTTTTTTGCTCCGCTCGGAATGACGACTGAGGAGATTTTGGCAACCCGGCTCGGCCACTCCATCACCATCAGCGCTTGGAGAATTGGAACCGCTTGCGGGCGCCCGGCTGGCCGGATTTTTTGCGCTCCTTCATGCGGGAATCGCGGGTTAGCAAGCCCTGCGCCCGCAACGGGGCGCGGAGCTCCTTGTCCACTTGCACCAGCGCGCGGGCTATCGCCAGGCTGGAAGCCCCGGCCTGGCCCTGGAGACCGCCGCCCTCGGCGCGAATCTGGACGTCAAATTTTTTCTGGCTGTCGGTAACGACCAGCGGCAACCGCAATTCGATGCGCTGCTCCGGGGTGAGAAAATATTCGTCGGCGGCCTTGCCGTTCACCGTCAGCGTGCCTTTGCCGGCTTTGAGATTGATGCGGGCCACGGCGGTCTTGCGGCGACCGGTGGCGGTAAAAATTACAGTATCTGCCATAATTATTGATCCTATGATATTCAGTGTCAGCGGGTGACCTTGATCGCGGTGGGTTCCTGCGCCGAGTGCGGATGCTCGGCCCCGGCGTAAACGTGCAGTTTTTTCAACACCACGCGACCAAGCCGGTTATGGGGAATCATGCCCTTGATCGCGCGTTCCACCAGCAATTCAGGGCGGCGGCGGCGCACGTCCTTCGGGCTTTCGTTTTTCTGGCCGCCGATGAAGTTGGAATAAGTGCTGTAATTCTTCTGCTCTTCCTTCTTGCCGGTGAAGCGGGCCTTGCCGGCGTTGATGACGATGACATGGTCGCCGGTATCAACATGCGGGGTAAAAATGGCCTTGGCCTTGCCGCGCAGGAGCACCGCGGCTCTTTCCGCCACGCGGCCCACCACTTGGTTTTGGGCGTCGATAACATACCACTGGCGGTCAGTGGTTTCTGCTTTTGCCGAGAATGTTTTCATAAAAAGGAACGGAAACGGTATGCGCATCGCGCTATCTTGTCAACGCTTTTTATTGTCTTGTGCGGTTTTTCTTTTACACTTTTCCTTCCAAGCCGCCAATGGCGGCCAGAAACCAGGCAATTTTATATGAAAAACAGCAAGTCACCCGCAGCGGCCAAGCGAACCTCATCCACCCTCAGCGGCGCCGACCTCCTCGTCCGCGCGCTGGAGTTGGCGGGCGTGGACACGGTCTTCGCTTACCCGGGCGGCAACAGCATGTTGTTCCACCAGGCCCTGACCCGCTCCAAGCAAATCCGCACCATCCTCCCGCGTCACGAGCAGGGCGGCGCGTTCATGGC
>JAISBF010000153.1 GCA_031266335.1 Verrucomicrobiales bacterium | reverse complement strand
GTGTTCGCCGGCGACCTCACCGCCAACGACACCGCCCGCGTCACCGTCACCGGCGACGGCCAGCTCGCCATCGGCAACGTCACCGCCAGCGGCGACACCGTCATCGTCCTTGACCTGGACAACGACCAAATCACCGGCGACATTACCGGCAACGGTAACGGCCAAATCGTCATCACCGCCAGCAACGGCAGCCTCATCATCGGCGACCTCACCGGCAACGATAACGCCGTCATCGACCTCACCGTCAGCGGCAGCGACACTTGGTACCGCGGCGACGTCACCGCCAACGATGACAGCACCGTCACCGTCACCGGCGACGGCAATATCAACATCGGCAACGTCACCGGCGGCGGCGGCTCAACCATTGACCTCACCATCGGCGGCTCCAACAGCGGCATCACCGGCGGCGTCACCGGCAACGATGACAGCCAAATCACCATCACCGGCAGCGACGGCGTAATCATCTCCGGCCCGTTCAACGGCAACAACGACGCTGTCATTGACATCACCGTTTGCGGCCCCGGCAGCATCCTCATCGGCGACACCACCCAAAACGACGACTCCTCCGTCACCATCACCCTCGACGACGGCGCCACTGGCAGCGGCGGCTTCAACGGCGGCAACCTCACCACCGGTGAAGGCAGCACCTGGACTTTTAACAAAAACAGCCACGGCCACCGCGGCAAAAACCACGGCACCTGGAACGTCGGCGATTACGAAGTCATCTTCGACGACCTGACCAACACCGGCACCATCAACATCAACGTCAACACCGATACCGACACCGGCGGCGGCGGCTCCGTCGTCGTCACCGGCACCGCTGACGGTGACGGCAAAATCCACATCGACACCACCGGCGACGGCCAGGAAGACCCGAACAAAATCCTCCCCGGCGTCGTCACCGGCGACGGCACCGAGAATTGGGAATGGGATCCCATCGACTGGGGCATCGACGAAATCATCAAGGACGGCGACCACTTCGTCAAACACGGCACCAGCCCGGCGGGCGCCGTCTTGAACAGCGCCATCGCCGTCCAGCAAAGCCTGTGGTTCGCGCAGCAAAACAGCTTGCTCAAACGCATGGGTGAGTTGCGCTATGGAGCGCGGACGTCCCGTCCGCTGGCGGGCGAGACGCCCGCGTTCCATAACCTCATCGAAAACATCTGGCTAAGAAGCTACGGCCAACAGCTAAACGTCGGTAGTAAGGTCGCCGGCAAAGCCTACGAACAACTCATCTACGGCGTCGATCTCGGCACGGATCACAAGTTCATTATCAGCGCTGATAGTGACTTGTACTTGGGCGTGTACGCCGGCTACGGCCGCAGCGACCTCGACTACCGCACCCCCGGCGCTGACGGTGAAATCAACAGTTACTACGGCGGCCTCTACGCCACCTGGCTCCACAGCAGCGGCCTCTACCTCGACGCCACCTTCAAAGCCGCCAGTGTCGATAACGACCTGAAAGCTCCCTACAGCAACACCCAACTAAAGGCCAGCTACAGCGACGTGAACCTCGGTGGCAGCCTGGAAATCGGCAAGAAGTTCACCTTCAGCGATGCTTGGTTCATCGAACCCCAGTTCCAAGTGAACTACCTCCACATCCTCGCCGAGGACTACACCGCCGGTCCCATGAGCCTCAAAGCCCAGGACCTCGACGCCCTGCAACTCCGTCTCGGCTCCTTGTTCGGTCGCACCATCAAGCTCGCCAGCGGCGGCGCCCTCCAGCCCTACGTGAAGATCAGCGGCGTCGAAACCATCAGCAGCGGCGGCGCCATCAGAAACGGCTACCAGTCCGCCCGCGCCAACACTGACGGTGCCCGTGCTGAAATAGGCGGCGGCCTGATCTGGCAACTGGACATCAACAACCAACTCCACCTCGACTACGAGGCGAGCTTCGGCGACAAGTACGACAAACCCTGGGGACTAACAGCGGGCTACCGTCACCAATTCTTAAAAAACTTGAACCACAAAGACACGAAGGCACGCAGGTTTGTTAAAAAAAAACAGCCTTCGTGCCTTGGTGTCTTAGTGGTGAAATTTTCTCCGCGGTTAATTCGGTATTGCGCAGTAGCCTGTCAGCCATATATAGTAACTGATTATGCCCCATATCATAAATCTCGTTTCCCGTTGTCTCCTCCTGGGCCTCCTTGCCGCCGGCCCGCTGACGCTCGTCGCGCAGCCGGCGGTGGTGTTCGACGCCTCGGTGGAGCCGAATCCGACGTACATGTATATCTCCAATGTCGGCAATTTCACCAATTCCGGTCTCACCTGGGGTTACGGTTCGGATCCGGTGCTGAACAAATTTTTCTCCACCAGCGGCAGTTACACCACCCTCAGCACCGGCACCGGCCGCGACACTGGCGAGTCCAACCGCGCCGGGTTCATCTCCGGCAGCCTGGGGTTCAGCATTTACCCGACGCCCAGCATCAGCAGCTTCGTTCCCAGCCTGACACTCGACACGGCGCAGGGATACACGCTGACGGTTGACTTGAAGACCAATGAGGAATCGCACGATGGCCCCAACGGCCCCGAACGCGCGGGGTTCTCGCTGTTGCTCATCGGCAGCGACCCGACCAAGTCCATCGAAATCGGCTTTTGGAGCGACCAGGTCTGGGTGCAGACCGGCACGGCCAACGGCGAGACCATTTTCCAGCACGGCGAGTCGGCGGCGATTGACACGGTCAGCGCCTTCCACAATTACAACATCGTCGTGCAGGGCGACACGTACACCATTTACAACGGCGAGGCGTTTTTGCTGACCGGCCTGTTGCGCGATTACACGTCCAGCTCGGCGGGGCTGGCGGGCTTGCCGGTCTATCAGACGGCGAATTTGCTGTTCATGGGCGACGACACCACGTCCGCCGGCGGCAGCTACAGCCTCGGCAACGTGCTGTTCGAGGCCGCGGCGCCGCATTATCAGCTCATGGGCGACGGCGACCAGCTTTCGCTGCACGACGTCACGGCGCTGCCCGGCGCGGCCTACGTGACCACTAGCACCTCGGTCATTGGCACGTGGGAGGCGCGCAACGGCGGCTCGGTCAGTGGCAGCGGCAACACGGTGGAAAACCGGGCCAGCGGCGGTTACGGCCTGTACGCTGACGGTGCGGGTTCCACCATCAGCGGCGTCGATTTGACGGTGAAGGCTTACGGCTATCGAAGCAGCGCGGTGTTCGCTGACAATGGCGGCGCGGTGACGTTGAGCGGCGGTCAGGTGGCGGTGGGCTATGTGGATTACGGGGGACCGCTGCCAGTGGGCGGCAACTATAATGGTGGTTACGCCGGTTTACGCGCGCAGCGGGGCGGCCAAATCACGGCGTCGAACCTGACGGTCACGGCGGAGAATAGCCTCTCCTGGCTGATCGAGGCGGACGGCGGCGGCACGGTCAGCGGCACTAATTTGACGTTGAGCGGCGGGCGGATCAGCGTGGCGGGCGGCGTCGTGCGACTGAGCGGCGGCTCGGTGACGGTCTGCAATTGCTCGTTGCACATCAATATGCCGCCGTTTGATTTGCCGGCCTCCTTGTTCAACGTCAGCGGCGCCGGGTTGGTGGAATTGCAAAACGTCGCCGTCACTGGCGGCGGCCCAAGTTTCGCGACTGTTGACGGCCCCGTCTTGATAGGCGAGGAGGCCGGGATCAGCAGGGCGGGCTTCAAACTTTTTGACGTTCCCAGCGGCACGGTGAACGTCAGCGGCGGTGCGTTGACCGTGAACGGCGACGACTCGCGCGCGGTCGTGACCGGCAGCGCGGCCGTGGTGTCATGGCAAAACGTCGGCGTCCAGGTCACCGGCAGCCGCGCGGTGGCGGGCGAGTTGCGCGGCGGCGCGCTGACCGTGAGCGGCGGCACCGTCAGTGTCAGCGGCTCGCGGGTTTTTGTCGCCGACACGCGATACGGCGGCGCGCTGACCATCAGCGACGGCGCGCAAATCGCCGGCGGCGCGGACAACATCCTGCTCACCGCCACCAACCGCGGCGCGTTTGATTTGATTTTGCGCAATGTGGAACTCAGCGGCGACGTCATCGCCGACCAGGGCGCGGCGGTGACGGTTTATTTGCAAGACCACACGCGCTTGAGCGGCGCGCTGGCCCCCGTGGACGGTGCCATCACCCTCAGCGGCAGCGACGGCAGCAGCTTCACCGGCGACCTCACCGGCGGCGGCACGTCCACCCTCGCGGTCAGCCTGGATAACAGCACCCTGACCGGCAACGTCATCATCAGCGCCACCGCCGCCGCGACCATCACCGGCGGCAACGGCGCGACCGTCACCGGCACGCTGACCGGTCGCGACGATTCCGCCATCGACCTCAGCGTCAGCGGCCCCGGCAGCAGCTTCACCGGCGACCTCAACCAGCACGACCGCGCCGTCGTCACCGTCACCATCGACCACGGCGCCACCGGCAGCGGCGGCTTCGCCGGCGGCAACCTCAGCGTCGGCGGCGACGGCAGCTGGACTTTTAACAAAGACAGCCGCGGCAACCACGGCGAAAACCGCGGCATCTGGAACATCGGCGACCACCAAGTCATCTTCGACCACATGACCCACACCGGCGTCATCAATCTCAACATGAACACCGACACCGGCGTCGGCGGCTCCATCACCGTGACCGGCACCGCTGACGGTGACGGCAACATCCACCTTGACACCACCGGCAACGGCCGGGCCGACCCGAACCAAGTATTACCCAATACAGTCAAGGGCGATGGCACCGAATACTGGACTTGGGACCCCTTCGACTGGGGTATCGACACCATTATCAAAGACGGCGACCACTTCGTGAAAAACGGCGTCAGCCCCGCCGGCGCGGTGTTGAACAGCGCCATCGCCGTCCAGCAAACCATGTGGTTCGCGCAGCAAAACAGCTTGCTCAAGCGCATGGGCGAGTTGCGCTATGGAGTGCGGGCGTCTCGCCCGCCAGCGGGCGGGACGCCCGCGCTCCATAACCTCATCGAAAACATCTGGATAAGAAGCTACGGCCAACAATTAAACATCGGCAGTAAAGTTTCCGGCAAAGCCTACGAACAACTCATCTACGGCGTGGATTTGGGCACCGACCACAAATTCACCCTGTCCGCTGACAATGACTTATATCTGGGCGCCTACGCCGGCTACGGCCGCAGCGACCTCGATTACCGCACCCCCGGCACTGACGGTGAAATCAACACTTACTACGGCGGCCTTTACGCCACGTGGTTACACAGCAGCGGCTTCTACCTCGACGCCACCGTCAAAGCCGCCAGCGCGGATAACGACTTGAAGGCTCCCTACGGCAGCACCCAACTCACCGCCAGCTACAGCGATGTGAGTATCGGTGGCAGTATCGAAATCGGCAACAAATTCACCTTCCAAGACGGCTGGTTTGTCGAACCCCAGTTCCAAGTCAATTACCTCCACCTCCTCGCCGAGGATTACAGCGCCGGCCCGATGACCATCAGCGCCCAAGACCTCGACGCCCTGCAATTCCGCCTCGGCAGCTTGTTTGGCAGAACCATCAAACTCACCAACAGCGGCATACTCCAGCCCTACCTCAAGATCAGCGGCGTCGAAACCATCAGCAGCGGCGGCGTCATCAGAAACGGCTATCAATCCATCCGCGCCAACACCGACGGCGCCAGAGCCGAACTCGGCGGCGGTATTATCTGGCAACTCGACGCTGACAATCAACTCCACCTCGACTACGAGGCGAGCTTCGGCGACAAGTACGACAAACCCTGGGGTTTGACCGCCGGCTACCGGCATCAGTTCTAAAGCCCATTTGCACCACCAAGACACGAAGGCACGAAGGTTTATTAATCAACGGACTTCGTGCCTTTGTGTCTTCGTGGTGCAGATCATATTATTCATGATTCCCCGGTAAAAAAATCGTGCGTCGCGGGCGCGCCTGGCGTAAATTTTTCGCATGAAATCCGCCTACGAACTCGCCATGGAACGACTGGCCCAATCCCAGCCCGCCGCCAAGTTGACCGACGCGCAAAAGCAGGAACTCGCCAACATCAGCGCCCGTTACGAAGCCAAAATCGCCGAGCGCACCACCTTCCTCACCGGCAAAATCCGGGAGGCCGAGGCCAAGGGCGACGCCGCTGAGGCTGACCAGTTTCGCGCGCAATTGCGCCGCGACCTCGCGACGTTGCGCGAGGAAATGGAAACGAAGAAAAACGCGGTGCGAAATTAACGCGCGCTGCCACCGTCAGCGGCTCCGCCCGTGGCGCGCCAGGATTTTTTAACCATGACCTACACCACCCAATACTCGGCCCCCGTCGGCCAGCTGATACTGACAAGCGACGGGGAAAACCTGACCGGCCTGTGGCGCGAGGGACAAAAATATTTCGCCGCCACGGTGACGTCGCCGCTAACGGTGCGCGACCGTCTGCCGGTGTTAATCGCCGCCAGGAAATGGCTGGATAAATATTTCGCCGGACCACCGCCCGCCATCGCGGATTTGCCGTTGTCTCCCGCGGGCGGGGAGTTCCGGCAGTTGGTGTGGCGACTCTTGCGCAAAATTCCATACGGCCAAGTGGTCACCTACGGCGACCTCGCCAAGCAAGTCGCCGCGCGCCTGCACCGCCCCGCCATGTCCGCCCAGGCCGTCGGCGGCGCGGTGGGGCATAACCCCATCTCCATCATCGTTCCCTGCCACCGGGTCGTCGGCGCGAACGGCAGCCTGACCGGTTACGCCGGCGGTCTCGCCGCCAAAATCCAGTTGCTGACCCGCGAGGGAGTGGACATGACCCGCCTGTTTGTCCCCGCCAGGAGCACCGCGCCTTGACGCGGCAGCAAGGTCAGTGTCAGCGGCGGCATATTGACGCAAGCCAGCTTCACTTGGGTTCAACCGGCGCGCTGAGCGTCATGAAGCGCCACGCTCCATGAATAGCTTGGCCACGCGGCTGCGTCGCCTGTTTAAAACCGTTCGGAAGCACGACGCTCCATACCCGTGCCTCAGCCTCACCCTTGGATGGCCTGTAGCACGGCGGACAGCGTCGGGGGGACCGGTTTGATCAGTTGGTCGGAAACGCTGATGGCGGTGTCAGGGTCTTTGAGACCGTGGCCGGTGAGGGTGGCGGTGAGCAGACTGTCAGCGGGGATGCCGCCCTGTTCTTGCGTTTTGATGACGCCGGCGAGAGCGGCGGCGCTGGCGGGTTCGACAAAAATTCCCTCGCTGGCGGCAATGAGTTGGTAGGCGCGCAAGATTTCCCCGTCGCTGACGCTGCCGATGACCCCGCCGGACTCGTCCCGCGCGGCGCCGGCCTGTCGCCAGCTTGCCGGGTTGCCGATGCGGATGGCGGTGGCGACGGTTTCGGGGTGTTCGATGACGCGGTTTTCCACAATCGGCGCGGCGCCGGCGGCCTGCCAGCCGAATATTTGGGGCAGGGTGCGGATGGTGCCGGCGGCGTGATATTCCTTGAAGCCCTGCCAGTAGGCGGTGATGTTGCCGGCGTTGCCGACGGGGATGTAGTGGCGGTCGGGCGCGCGGCCCAGCGTGTCGCAGATTTCGAAGGCGGCGGTTTTTTGTCCCTCGATGCGGAAGGGGTTGATGGAGTTGACGATTTCGACGCCGGGCTGGTCGCCGAGCGCGCGCACGACGTTGAGCGCGTCGTCGAAGTTGCCGTCCACCGGCACGATGCGCGCGCCGTAGATGAGGGCTTGCGCGAGTTTGCCCATGGCGATTTTGCCGTGGGGGAGGACCACGGCGGCGGTCAGGCCGGCGCGGGCGGCGTAGGCGGCCGCTGAGGCTGAGGTGTTGCCGGTGCTGGCGCAGACGAGGATTTTGGCGCCGCGGGTTTTGGCGGCGGTGACGGCCATGGTCATGCCGCGGTCTTTGAAGGAGCCGGTGGGGTTCAGGGCTTCGAGCTTGATATGCAGTTGAAACCTGCCGCCGATGGCGTTGACGAAACGCGGGACGGGGATGAGGGGGGTGTCGCCTTCCTGCAAGGTGACGATTTGGGTGTTATCGTCCACCGGAAGATGCCGGCGGTAGTGTGCGATGATTCCTGGCCAGTTCATAGTGTTGTTATCTCAAAACTCAAATCGCATAGCGCAAAACTGTAGAGTTGGCGTTATTTCAAATCCTCGACCCGGATGGCCTGGCAGGGTTCCTTGATCACTGCCAGTTGCTTGATGTCGCGGTAGGCGCGCTGGAAATTGGCTTCGCTGGCCTGGTCGAGCACCATCAGGAGCGGCACGGTCTCGCCGCTGTGTTCCTCGGGTTGATAGACGGAGGAGATGCCGATGTTGTATTGGCCGAAGACGGCGGCGACCTGGGCCAGCACGCCGGGTTGGTCCAGGGCGCTGAGGCGGATGTAATAGCGGGTTTTGACCTGGTCGATGTTGGCGACCTTGCCGTAGAGGTCGTGGCGGGTGAAGCGGGAGCCGCGGTTGCTGCCGAGGTTGGTCGCGGCTTCGGCGACATCGCTTAACACGGCGCTGGCGGTGGCGTCGGCGCCCGCGCCGCGACCGTAGTACAGCGTCCGGCCCACCACGTCGCCCTCGACGGCGATGGCGTTGTACACGCCGCTGACACTGGCCAGCACGCTGTCGGCGGGAATCAGGGTCGGGTGCACGCGCGTCTGGACGGCGTTATGCTCGTCGGGCTTGATGATGGCCAGCAGTTTGATGACGTAGCCGAGCCGGCGCGCGTAGGAGATGTCCAGCGCGGAGATGGTGCGGATGCCTTCGGTGTGGATGTCCGCCATTTTTATCCAGCAGCCGTAGGCCAGTGAGGCGAGAATCGCGGCTTTGTGCGCGGTGTCGATGCCGTCCACGTCCAGGCTCTCGTCGGCCTCGGCGTAACCGAGGCTTTTCGCCTCGGCGAGGATGTCACCGTAGGATTTGCCCTCGTCCGCCATGCGGGTGAGGATGTAGTTGCAGGTGCCGTTGATGATGCCGTGGATGCCGGCGATGTGGTTGGCGAGGAGTCCCTCGCGCAGGGCTTTGATGATGGGGATGCCGCCGCCGACGCTGGCCTCGAAGTAAATGCCGGTGTGGTGCCGGTCGGCCAGGCCGAAGAGTTCCTCGCCCGCGTGCGCCAGCAGCGCCTTGTTGGCGGTGACCAGGGGTTTGCCCGCTGACAGTGCCGCCCGCGCCACCTCCTTCGCCAGCGTCGTGCCGCCCATCAGCTCGACCACGATTTGCACCTCACCGTCAGCGACCAGCTTCCGCCAGTCGTCGGTGAGCGCGCCGCGCAACGGCGCCGGCACCCGGTCGGCGCGCGGCTCGGCGATGCGCCGGATTTGCAAATCCACGCCGGTGCGCTCGGCAATCAAGTCGTGATTCCGCAATAAGTGCCTGGCGAAGCCGCCGCCGACCACGCCACAGCCGATAAGTCCGATGCCAACCGTTTTCACAAGCCAGTTATGAAACCAAAACGACGGGGAAATGGCAATAAAACTTAACCGCGGGGGGATTGGTGAACCACGAAGACACTAAGGCACGAAGGGTTTTGGCAAGTAAAACTTAACCGCGGAGACGCGGAGGCGCGGAGTTTTTTTAATTGAACCTCCGCGTCTCCGCGCCTCTGCGGTGAATGTGTTTTTAGAATTGGTGGCGGTAGCCGGCGGTTAGGCCCCAGGGTTTGTCGTATTTGTCGCCGAAGCTCGCCTCGTAGTCGAGGTGGAGTTGGTTGTTGGCGTCGAGTTGCCAGATGATACCGCCGCCGAGTTCGGCGCGGGCACCGTCAGTGTTGGCGCGGGTGTGTTGGTAGCCGTTTCTGAGGGTGCCGCCGCTGCTGATGGTTTCCACCCCGCTGATCTTCACGTAGGGCTGGAGTGCGCCGCTGTTGGTGAGGTTGATGGTTCTGCCGAAGAGGCTGCCGATGCGGAGTTGCAGGGCGTCGAGGTCTTGGGCTTTGAGGTTCATGTGGCCAGCGGTGTAATCCTCGGCGAGGATGTGGAGGTAGTTCACTTGGAGTTGTGGTTCAATGAACCAAGCATCAGCGAAGGTGAACTTCTTGCCAATCTCAATGCTGCCACCGATATTCACGTCGCTGTAGTTGGCGGTGAGTTGGGTGCTTCCATACGGAGCTTTCAGGTCGTTATCCACGCTGGCGGCTTTGACGGTGGCATCTATATAGAAGCCGCTGCTGTGGAGCCAAGTGGCGTAAAGACCGCCGTAGTAGGAGTTGATCTCACCGTCAGCGCCGGGGGTGCGGTAGTCGAGGTCGCTGCGGCCGTAGCCGGCATAGACGCCAAGATATAAGTCACTGTCAGCGCTGATGGTGAACTTGTGGTCGGTGCCGAGATCGACGCCGTAGATGAGTTGTTCGTAGGCTTTGCCTGATACTTGGCTGCCGACATTTAGCTGTTGGCCATAGCTTCTGAGCCAGATGTTTTCGATGAGGCTATGGTATGGAACGCGGACATCCTTGTCCGCCAGCGGGCGGGACGCCCGCGCTCCATAGCGCAACTCGCCCATGCGTTTGAGCAAGCTGTTTTGTTGCGCGAACCACAGGCTTTGCTGGACGGCGATGGCGCTGTTGAGGACGGCGCCGGCGGGGCTGGTGCCGTCTTCCTTGACGGTGATGGTGCCGTCGGGGTTGGGGGTGACGATTAGTTCTTCCAGGCCCCAGTCCACTTCGTCCCAGGTGTAGTTG
>JAISBF010000076.1 GCA_031266335.1 Verrucomicrobiales bacterium | reverse complement strand
AAATCTGCGTAATCTGCGGATTAAACCAAACCAACAACAATAAGAAAAGGAAACCAATGAAACTAAAACCAATCAAACTAATCCTCACCCTCAGCGTCCTCAGCGCCGCCGCGTTGAACATCTTTGCGCAGAACCATGTGGTCACCAGCAGCACCACCGAGAACAACCAAAGCTATGAGGGCATCGCTGACGATGCCGCCCTGCGCGTCGAGGGCAGCGGCGTCACCTACAACGGCACCAACATCACCCTCAGCAACACCTTTAATGGCGGCACCTATGCGGACGACCGCGTTGGTCGCGGCCTCTGGGTCGGCAGCGGCGGCGTCCTGTTCCTCACCGGCGGCAGCATCACCACCACCGGCACCTACGGGCACGGGATTGTTTTCAACGCCAACAGCAGCGGCACGCTGAACGGCGTGTACATTGAGACCAATGAGCGTAACGCCAACGGCGTGGCAACGGGTAATTTTGCCTCCCTGACGATGACCGGTGGCACCGTTACCACCAACGGTTACGGTGAGTATGCGGTTAGTCTCGGAGTTGACAGCAGCAGCACGCTGAACAACGTGGTGATAGAGTCGAAGGGGGATAATAACGCCGCTGTGCGAGTATCTTCCGCCACCTTGGAGATGACCGGCGGCAGCATCACCCTCAGCGGCAATGCGGGAAGCGCGATCTATGCCAGCAATGCCAGCAGCAGCACGCTGAAGAACTTGAATATGGAAGTCGGGGATGCTGGTCGCGGCGTGTATCTGCTAAGCGGAGCCACCGCGAACCTGACTGACAGCAATATCCACATCAGCGGCAGCGGCTCGTACGGATTCCTCCTCACCGGCACCAGCAGCCTCACGGCGAACCTGAACGGCAACACCCTGGGCGGCAGCGGTGCCGACAACACCGCCATCCGCGCCATGCAATCCTCCACCGTGGCACTCACCGGCAGCAACGGCAGCATCATCACCGGCAACGTCACCGGCACCAGTTACGGCAACATCAGCCTCGCCCTCAGCGGCGGCAGCGAACTGCATGGCGACGTCACCAGCAGCGGTGGCGCGACCGTTGCCATAAGCCTCAGCGGCGCGGGCACCGAAATGCACGGCAATCTCATCCTGAGCGGCGGCGGCATCTACCTGACCCTCAGTGACGGAGCGCTTCTTGACGGTAATTTCACCGTCAAGAAAAACAGCCGCATCACCGGTGGCGGCGGTATCTTCAACGGCGAACTGATCTTGGAAAGCGGCGCCATCATCGGCTACGCGGACGGTGGATTGCTGGTCACCGGCAGCCTCAGCATCGGCAACGGCATCCTTGTTGACCTCAGCGCCCTGACCGGGGAGGGAGCATACACCGTGCTCGACTGGAGCGGCGCGAGCGTCAGCAGCAGCATCACCGACACCCAATTCACTGTCACCAACCTGGACGAAAGCCTGCAAGGCACCTTCAGCGTGGACAACAACCAACTGACCTTCAACGCCACCGCCGTCCCGGAACCCGCCACCTGGTTCCTCATCGGTTTCGGCCTCGGCGCGCTGGCACTCATCCGCCGCCGCTAAGATTCACCGCAGCGACGCAGAGGCGCGGAGTTTTGTTTAATTAAATTACAACTCCGCGTCTTCGCGTCTCCGCGGTTAATGATTGTCAGCGGCTGGCGAGCGCTGTTTTTTCATAGCGCTTCACCTCGTCCAGCCAATGATGGTCAGCGGGCGTGTCGTGGCGGCGGCAGAATTCCTCCCACACCGCGCCGCACGGCAGCGTCTTCGCCGCCTCCAGCAGCGCCAGGCGCGTCGTGCGGTCACCGTCAGCCTCGGCGGCGCGGAGTTTGGCAAGCGGTTCCAGCAGGGCCAGCAGCAGCGCCTGTTGCGTGGCGCGCGCGCCGATGACCCAGGCGGCGAGGCGGTTGATGCTCGCGTCGAAAAAGTCGAGGCCGAGATGGGTGCGCGGTAAAAATTCGCCGCGCGTCAATTCCTGCATGATGGCCCGCGTCGCGTCGTCGAGGATGACCACGTGGTCGCTGTCCCAGCGGACGCCGCGGCTGACGTGCAGCAACAGCGCCGGCACGAATTGCAGCACCGCGCTGATTTTGTCGGCGACTGACTCGGTAGGGTGAAAGTGGCCGGCGTCGAGGCACAGCAGCTTTTGGTTTTTCACCGCGTAGCCGAGGTAAAACTCGTGCGAGCCGACGACGTAGCTTTCGCTGCCGATGCCGAACAGCTTGCTCTCCACCGCGTCGAGGTTCATCGTCAGCGGCGCGGCGAAGATTTCATCCAGCGCGGCGGCGAGGCGCAGGCGCGGGGCGAGCCGGTCGGCGGGCAAATCCTTGCTGCCGTCGGGAATCCAGATGTTAGTCACGCACGGGCTGCCGAGTTGCCGCCCGATCGCGTCGCCGATGCGGCGGCAGGCGAGGCAATGCCGAATCCAGAATTTGCGGACCCCATCGTCAGCGGCGCTGAGGGTGCCGCCATCGCCAGCGAGCGGGTGGCTGAACAGCGTCGGGTTGAAATCCATGCCGAGGCCGAGCGACCGCGCCCAGTCAATCCAGCTTTGAAATTCGCTGACCGTGTACTCATCGCGCCCGACCTGGCGCCCGCCGAGATCGGCGTAGCAGGCGTGCAAATTGACGCGGTGCCGGCCGGGAATCAGCGTCAGCGCCTTGGCGAAATCCTGCCGCAACTCGGCGATGCTGCGCGCCTTGCCGGGATAATTGCCGGTGACCGCCAGCCCGCCGCCGAGCACACCGTCAGCGTTTTTTTCAAACCCGCCCACATCATCGCCCTGCCAGCAATGCAGCGACAGCGGCGTGTGGGTCAGCGTGTTGATGGCGGCTTCGGTATCGATGCCCAGCGCGGCGTAGCGTTCTTTGGCAATGGAATATGAGTTCATAAAATTTCAGTCATTGTAGAAATCCGACCTGCGCGCGCAAGCGATGATTTTGCCGTCACTGGGAGCGCCGGCTTCCAGCCGGCAGATGGCTTCAGCACAGCCGGCAAGATGCCGGCGCTCCCAGTACTGGCACTGCTGAACGGCCATGCCTCCGGTTGGGCGACCAGTCCGGCGGCAACGGGATTGTCACGGACATAGTCCCTGACCGTGGCCAGATGCCGCGCGTCGCGGATAAAACGGTCATGATACTCGCGCTGCCAAAACTCGTCCGCAATGCCGAGGATTTTATTGGCCCGGCTGGCGGTGAAGGATTTCCACGAGTGCAAAATGTCCGCCAGCAAATGTCCGTTGATTGGCATGACCAGCGCATGAACATGGTTGGGCATGACACACCATTCAAGCAGGCGATAACGCTCGCCGTCAAAGTACCGCAGGGCGGTTTGCGCCAGTTTGGCAATTTCAGGTTTGCGCAAGTGACTGGCACCGTGCCCGGCGTCCGCATATTTTTCCACCCGCCGGCAAAGCTCGATGCGGCGCGGGTCGCTGACGGTGAGGGGTGGTTTTTCGCGCCAGCCGAGTTCTGCTTTCCAGGCGTCCAGCAGCTCGTGCGGCAGACTGTCAGCGAGACGAAAAGAAACATGCTGGATCATGTTTGCCTCGTCGCGATGCGGGAGATAATCACGCGACCGCCAACCACTGGGAGCGCCAGTACTGGGAGCGCCGGCTTCCAGCCGGCTTGTGCTGGTTTGCTCGCGTGAGGTAATCATGATTTTTGCAGCGTAAGTTCGTGCCGGCCCGCGGTCAAGTGGACCGGCTCGGCTTGGTCGTAACCGGCGGGCGGGTAAAATGTGGCGGTGCGATTTTTGGGCACCGTCAGCGTCGCGCGCATCACGCCGAGGCGCGCTGCCCAACGGATGGCAATCTCACCGTCAGCGGTTTGCAGCGACGCGCGCGCCCAGTGAATCGTGCCGCCGGGGCGCGGGCGGAAGATGATGTGTTGGTAGCCGGGCCGGGCCTCGTCCAGGTTGAGGCCGGCGACCACGCGGTACATCCATTCGCCGACCGCGCCGTAGGCGTAATGGTTGAACGAGTTCATGCCGGCATGTTGAAAGCCTTTTTCCGGGTGCCAGCCGTCCCAGCGTTCCCAGATCGTCGTCGCGCCGTGCTTGACCGGGAACAGCCACGAGGGAAAGGTTTCCTGCTCCAGCAACTTGTAAGCCACGTCGAGGTGCCCGCTGGCGGTGAGCGCGTCGAGCAAATACGGCGTGCCGAGGAAGCCGGTGGTGAGGTGCCAGTCGTGCGCCTGGATGTTGCGCGCCAGCTCGGCCGCCGCCGCTGACCGTGACGGCGCCGGCAGCAGGCCGAAGCGCAGCGCCAGCGCGTAGGCGGTTTGCGTGCCGCTGACGATGAGGCCGTCCGGCGTGACGAAGCGCCGGCGGAAGGCGCCGACGGTGTTGGTGTGCAATTCCTTGTATTGCCGGGCATCGTCAGCGTGGCCGAGCAGCGCGGCGATTTTCGCCATCAGTTCGGCGACGTAAGCGTAATACGCCGTGCTGATCAAATCCTTTTGTGTCGAGCCGCCGTTGTTGCCGTCCTGCGCCAGCCAGTCGCCGTAGCCGCCCCAGGCGTCAAGGTCCGGATGCGAGCGGATGCCGTCCTTGACGTGATACTGGCGCTGGAACTCCATGAACCGCCGCATCGCGTCGTAATGGTCGGCCAGCGCCTGGCGGTCGCCGTAGCACAGCCACAGCGTCCACGGACAGATAATCATCGCGTCCGACCAGCCGGCCAGGCCGTCTTCCTCCTCCGTCAGCGGGTACAACGCGTTGGGTACTGTCGGCGGGAGGCCGCCGCGCGGGCCTTGCGTGTCGCGCATGGTGCGCAGCCACTGGTGGAAAAATTTTTGCACGTCCATGTTGAACGCGGCGGTGCGGATGAACACCTGCGCGTCGCCGGTCCAGCCGAGGCGTTCGTCGCGCTGCGGGCAGTCGGTCGGCACGTCGAGGAAGTTGCTTTTTTGCCCCCAGACGATGTTGTGCTGCAACTGGTTCAACAACCGGTTGGAGCAGGCGAACTCGCCGGTCGGCGGCGTGGCCGAATGCGCGACGATGCCGGTGACTGCCAGTTCATCGTCAGCGCGCAGGCCGGACGCCTCGACATAGCGGAAGCCGTGGAACGTGAAACGCGGCTGCCAGGTCTCGGTCGCGTCGCTGTTGCAGACATACACGTCGGTCGCTGCGGCGCTGCGGAGGTTGTTGTAATACGGTTTGCCATCGGCGAGGATTTCGCTGAATCGCAGCGTCAGCGTCCGCCCGCGCGCGGCCTTGACGCTGACTGTGGCGTAGCCGGTGAAATTCTGCCCGAGGTCGAACAGGCGCGAGACAGCGCCGTCCACCGTCAGCGTCGTGACTGAAACGGGGCGCAGCCGCTCGTGCTCGCGCACCGGCACGCCGCGAGAAATTTCAACGCTGAGGTCGTGCGGCGGGGCGCTGACGATGACCGGCTGCCAGCGCGGGTCAGCGTCGGCGCCGGCGGCGGGTGACGACCAGCCGGCCAGTTCCAGGCGCGCGTCGTAAATTTCGCCCTCCAGCAGCCCGTGGCGGACAATCGGGCCGCTGGCGGTGAGCCAGTCCGCGCCGGTGGCCACGGTCAGCGTCGTGCCGTCGGTGAAGTTCAGCGTCAGCGCCGCCAGCAGCAGCGGGCGGTCGCCGCCGTAATTCTGCCGGTCGCGCCACGCCAGCTTGCCGCAATACCAGCCGTCGCCGAGGATGATGCCGATGACGTTCGGGCCGCGCCGGAGCAACTCGCCGACCTCGTGGGTTTGGTAGCACACCCGCCGGTGATACTCCGTCCAGCCCGGCGCGAAAATGTCGCTGCCGACGCGCCGGCCGTTGATTGCGCATTCGTACAAACCGAGTGCGGTGACGTGCAGTTGCGCCGAGGCGATATCACCGTCAGCGGCGAACTCCCGGCGGAAGAACGGCGCGGGCGGCGCGGTCTTGACATCGGTGTGGATGGGCGAGGCAATCCAGCGGGCGCTGGCGAACGCGGCGGGCAATGGGTTCATATCCCGCTGACAATGAACCGCCGCGCGCCGACTTTCCTTGAAATTGCCGCCAAAAACCAGCACAATCCCGCCATGCCGATTCGCGCGCTCACCCGCCGCCAGTTTTTCCCCGACCCGCGCGCGCGTCTCGCCGTCAGCCGCCAGCCGGTGCAGCATAACGTCGCCCAGCACCGGCACGAGTTTTTTGAAATCGCCGTCATCCTCAGCGGCGGCGGCACCCATGTGACGGGAAAATTGCGCCACCCCATCGGCGCCGGCGACGTCCTCGTGATCAATAATCGCCGCGCCCACGGCTACGCGGATGAGCGCGGCCTCAATCTGGTCAACCTGCTCATCGCCGGCGAACTCATCAATCAAATCGGGCGGCGGCTGCGCGAAGTGCCGGCCTTTCACGCCCTGTTCAGCCTGGAACCGGCGCGCTGGCGGCGGAAGGAATACCGCGGCCGCCTGACGCTGACGCTGAGCCAACTCGGGCAGGTGGAGGAATGGGTCAATCGCCTGGAGACGGAATTGCGCCGCGGCGACGCCGCCGGTCATCTCGCCGCCGAGGCGTGGCTGACGCTCATCATCAGCCTGCTAGTCGCGCGGTACGATCGCCAGCCGCGCCAGGCCGCGCCGCCCGATAGCGACAGCGCCATGAGCCGCCTGCTCGGCTGGCTAGAAAAGAATTGCGCCGCGCCGCTGACGGTGGGCGACCTCGCGCGCCAGGCCGGCATGTCCGAGCGCAATTTTTATCGCGCCTTTCGCGCCGCCGTCGGCCAGACGCCGCTGGCGTATCTGACCGAGGCGAGAATTCGCCGCGCGATGGACAGTCTCGCGCGCAGTGATATCCGCGTCAGCGAGGCCGCCGCCGTCAGCGGCTTCGACGACAGCAATTATTTTTCCCGCGTGTTCCGCCAGGTCACCGGCCAGACCCCGCGCCAGTTCGCCCGGCACCAGGCGGGCCGCTGACGTTGCGGCAGGGAGTTGGCCGGTGGTTTTGGCCCGGTATGAAAAAGCATGGCATTTGCTTGCAATTTCACTATCAGCGGCTTTGCTAATGCGCCTATGACCGAGCGGGAGCGTTTCCTCAACACCCTTGACCGGCTGCCGGTGCCGGGGCGGGTGCCGACTTACGAACAGGTGTTTTTCCTGACCATGGAAGCGTTCGGGCGGGTGCATCCGTTGCAACGCCAGTTCGCCCAGTGGGGCCAGATGTCGTCCGCTGAGCGTGACCGCCACGCGCGCGACCTGGCGGAAATTTATCTCGATGTGCGGCGTAGCCTGCGCGAGGGCATGGCGCGCGGGCGCGGCTATGTGTTTTGCACGTCGAATTGCGCCTACACCGGGCTGGACTTGGCGCGGTATGAGTTGATGAACCGGACTTGGCATGAGGAAGGCATTTACGGATGAAAGTTTTTTAGCTTTTTGAGTTGGTTAAATTTTTAAAGCTGGGAATGTCGCTGACCGTGACCTTTGGCAACTTAATAAACTCAAACAACCCAATAAACCCAAACCACCGGAAATAAAACATGACCCCGCGCGAACGTTTTCTCAACACCCTGAACTATCAACCCGTTGACCGCCGCCCGCTGTACCTGGCGGGGCCGTGGTTCGACACCCTGGCGCGCTGGAAGCGCGAGGGGCTGCCCGCTGACGTTGACGACATCCACCGTTACCTCGGCGTCAGCGACTACGGCACGTCGGTGAAAAACATCTCCAACAACGCCGGCCTGTGGCCGCCGTTCGAGCGCCAGGTGCTGCGCGAGGAAGGGGAGTTTATTTATCACCTTGACCATTACGGGCGCACGGTGCGCGATTTCAAGGACAAGACCTCGTTCCCCGAATGGCTGGAATTTCCCGTCAAGGAGCCGGACGATTTGCGGCGCTTGCTGGACGAGCACTATCGCGTTGACGACATGGACGCGCGTTACCCGGCGAACTGGGAGGCGGAGGCGCGGGCGGCCGTGGCGCGCGGCGACGTGATTGAAATCCAGGGCGGCTGTTATTACTGGACGCTGCGCTCGCTGGCGGGCGTGGACGGCGCGGGCTATCTGCTGTACGACGCGCCGGAACTGGTGGCGGAGATGTTCGCGCGCTACAACGCGGTGGTGATGCACGCGCTGGAACGGGCGGTGAAGATTGTGAAAATCGACCGCATCGGCTTCGGCGAGGATTTCGCGTTCAAGAACGGCCCGCTGCTGTCGCCGGAGATGTTCCGCGAACTGATTTTGCCGCATTATAAAAGGGCGATGGATTTCGCGCACGCGCACGGCATCACGCTGACCTGGCACGACAGCGACGGCGACTACCGGCTGCTATTGCCCGACATGCTCAGCGTCGGCGTGAACAGCACCTGCCCGTGCGAGGTGGCGTCGGGCATGGAGCCGGTCTCGTTGCGGCAACAGTTCGGCAGGGAACTGCGCATCGGCGGCGGCTTCGACAAGCGCATTGTGCCGTTGGGCCGCGCGGCGGTGGCGAAGGAATTCGCGCGGCTGCGCCCGGTCATCGAGGAAGGCGGCTACATTCCGGGCATTGACCATTCCGTGCCGGCGGACGTGTCCTACGACCAGTACCGTGCCTACCTCGACGAACTGCTCAAGGTCAGCGCCTGGATTTGACCGTCAGCGGCGGATTTTTTCATTCCCGGCGCTCCCAGTGCTTCACGACAGGTGAATTATGCCGGCCACCACACTGTTAGGTGATACGGCGGCGCGTAGCGCTTTGGAGTGCGGCACTCCTGTGCCGCTTTGGTTTTTTCCGCATGAGGTCGAAGAAAGCGGCAGGGGACTGCCGCACTCCAAAGCGCTACGCGCCGCCGCATTACTTTTAAGCTTTGAAAATTTGACATATCAATGTATCATGATAGACAGATATTTATGATTAAACCGATTTTATCAGCCGGGAACGCGGCGCTGGAGCAGGCGCTTCAGGAACGCATTGTAATCATTGACGGGGCGATGGGGACGATGGTGCAGCGCCGGCAGCTGACCGAGGCCGAGTTCCGCGGGGAACGCTTCCGGGACTGGCCGTGCGACCTGAAGGGCAACAATGACGTGCTGAACGTCACCAGGCCGGAGGTGATTGAGCAAATCCACCGCGCCTATCTTGACGTGGGCGCAGACATCATCGAGACCAACACGTTCAATTCCCAGGCGATCTCGCTCGCCGACTACGGCATGGCGGAACTGGCGTATGAGCTGGCGCGCGCGGGTGCGGCGGTGGCGCGGCGCGCCGCTGACGGTGTGCTGCGCGAACAGCCGGGGCGTCATTGCTGGGTGGCGGGGGCGCTCGGCCCGACGACGAAAACCGCCTCGATGGCCACTGACATTGACGACCCGTCGAAGCGCGCCGTCACGTTTGACGAGCTGGCCGCCGCTTACGCCGAGCAGGCGCGCGGGCTGCTGGACGGCGGCGCTGACATACTGCTGGTGGAAACGATTTTTGACCCGCTCAACGCGAAGGCGGCCTTTTTCGCGATTGAACAAGTTTTCGACGAGCGCGGCGCGCGCGTGCCGTTGATGGCGAGCGTGACGTTCATCCAGGCGGGCAGCAACCGCGGCGCGACCGGGCAGACGGTCGAGGCGTTCTGGCATTCCATCGCGCACGTGCCGCTGCTGAGCGTCGGCTTGAATTGCGCGCTGGGGCCGGGGGAAATGCGGCCGCTGTTGCGGGAATTGTCGCGCCTGGCGCCGGTGCGGGTGTCGTGCCATCCGAACGCGGGCCTGCCCGATCCGCTGTTGCCGACGGGCTTTCCCGAGACGCCGGAGAGCATGGCACCGCAGTTGCGCGAGTGGGCGACGGCGGGCTGGCTGAACCTGGTCGGCGGCTGTTGCGGCACCACGCCCGCGCACATCCGCGCCATCGCCGACGCGGTGCGCGGCCTGCCGCCGCGCGCGGTGCCGCCGGCGCCGCCGCTGCTCAGACTTAGCGGGCTGGACCCGCTGACGGTGACGCCGGAATCGAATTTCATCAACATCGGCGAGCGCACCAACGTGACCGGTTCGCCGAAATTCGCCAAGCTCATCCTCAGCGGCGACTTTGAGGAGGCGGTCGAGATTGCGCGGCAGCAAATCGACAATGGCGCGCAAATCATTGATGTGTGCATGGACGAGGGCATGTTGGACGCGGAACAGGCGATGACGCGCTTCCTGAATTTGCTGGCGTTCGAGCCGGATCTCGCGCGGGTGCCGGTGATGATTGACAGTTCCAAGTGGCCGGTGCTGGAAGCCGGGCTGAAATGCCTGCAAGGCAAGGGCCTGGTCAACTCCATCAGCCTGAAGGAAGGCCCGGAGGAATTTTTGCGCCAGGCGCGGCTGATCCGGCGTTACGGCGCGGCGGCGGTGGTGATGTTGTTTGACGAGCGCGGGCAGGCGGACACGCTGGCGCGCAAAATCGAGGTGGCGGAGCGGGCGTATGAATTGCTCACGGTCAGCGCCGGGTGGCCGCCAGAGGACATCGTGTTTGACCCGAACGTGCTGACGGTCGGCACCGGCATTGAGGAGCATAATAATTACGCGGCGGATTTCATCGCGGCGGTGCGCCACATAAAAAAAAAGTACCCGTTGGTCACCGTCAGCGGCGGGATAAGTAACGTCTCGTTCGCCTTTCGCGGCAACCGGCCCGTGCGCGAGGCGCTGCACGCGGCGTTTTTGTATCACGCCATCCGCGCGGGACTGGGCATGGGCATTGTCAACGCGGGCCTGCTGACGGTGTATGACGAGGTGCCCGCGGAGTTGCTGACGCTGGCCGAGGATTTGCTGTTCAATCGCCGGCCCGACGCCACCGAGCGGCTGGCGCGTTACGCCGGCGCGGCCGGGGCGGCCGCTGACGGTGACGGCCCGGCGGCGGCGGCGTGGCGCGACGGCACGGTGGAGGAACGCCTGGCGTACGCGCTGGCGCGGGGGGTGACCGAGTTCATTGATTGCGACGTTGACGAGGCGCGGCTGAAGTACGGGCATCCGCTGGCGGTCATCGAGGGGCCGCTGATGGCGGGCATGGGCGCGGTCGGCGAGTTGTTCGGGGCGGGCAAAATGTTTCTGCCGCAGGTGGTGAAAAGCGCGCGGGTGATGAAAAAAGCGGTGGCGCGGCTGGAGCCGTTCATGAACGCCGCGCGCGCCGCTGACGGTGACAGCAACGCGCCGCGCCGCAAAAAAATCATCCTCGCCACGGTGAAGGGCGACGTGCATGACATCGGCAAGAACATCGTCAGCGTGGTGCTGGCTTGCAACAATTATGAAGTCATCGACCTGGGTGTGATGGTGCCGTGCGAGAAAATCCTGGCCGCGGCCAAGGCGGAACAGGCGGACGCCATCGGCCTCAGCGGCCTGATTACGCCGTCGCTGGACGAGATGGCGCGCAATGCCGCCGAACTGGAGCGGCAGGGGTTGACGGCGCCGCTGCTGATTGGCGGCGCGACGACCAGCGCGACGCACACGGCGGTGAAAATCGCCCCGGCGTGCCGCGCGCCGGTGTGCCATATTACCGACGCCTCGCGGGTCGGCGTCGTGCTGGCGCGCCTGTTG
This sequence comes from Verrucomicrobiales bacterium, assembly GCA_031266335.1. Taxonomy (GTDB): domain Bacteria; phylum Verrucomicrobiota; class Verrucomicrobiia; order Methylacidiphilales; family JAAUTS01; genus JAIRPN01. The sequence goes on along the minus strand of JAISBF010000076.1, from coordinate 4,373 downwards.
CGGCCCGCGGGGCGTGACGCCTTCGTCAGCGAACTGCGCGCGCAGCAGCAACGCGCGCGCGAGGCGCACGATCAGCGGCAGGCGCGGCAGCTGCTTACCCTTGGCGAAGCGCGGGCCGGCGCTTTCCGTCCCGACTGGGCGGCGGCGGAATTGCCCGTGCCGGCGTTCACCGGCGCGCGGGTGGTGCGCGGCGTCACCATCAGCGACCTTGCGCCGTTCATTGACTGGTCGCCGTTTTTCCACGCCTGGGAGTTGCGCGGGCGTTATCCGCGGATTCTGGACGACGCCACGGTCGGCGCGCAGGCGCGCGAGTTGTTCGCCGACGCGCAACAGCTGCTGACGCTGATGCTGCGCGAGCAATGGCTGCGACCGCAGGCGGTGTACGGTTTTTTTCCCGCCAACAGCGACGGCGACGACATCCGCGTGTTCAACGCCGACGGCGCGGTCATTCACACCGTGCATACGTTGCGGCAGCAAATGGTCAAGCCGGACGGTTCGCCGCACTACGCGCTGGCGGATTTCATCGCGCCGCTGACGGCGGGGCGGCGGGATTATCTCGGCGCGTTCGCGGTGACGGCGGGGGTGGAAACCGAGGCGCTGGCGCTGCGCTTCGAACGCAACGCGGACGATTACTCGGCGATTTTGCTGAAAACGCTGGCCGACCGGCTGGCCGAGGCGTTCGCCGAATACCTGCATCAGCGGGCGCGGCGGGACTGGGGTTACGGCGCGCGGGAACAGCTCGCCAACGACGAGTTAATCGCGGAGCGATACCGCGGCATCCGGCCCGCGCCGGGTTATCCGGCCTGCCCGGATCATTCGGAAAAGACCGGGTTGTTCGACTTGCTGGCGGTCGAGCAACATACCTGCATCCGTCTGACGGAAAACCTGGCGATGACGCCGGCGGCCTCGGTGAGCGGCTGGTATTTTGCCCATCCCCAGGCGAAATATTTCGGCGTGGGCCACATTGGGCGGGATCAATACGAGGATTATAAACGGCGCAAACAGGCGGACGGCGGGGCGATTGATTTGGACAAGTGGCTGCATCCGCTGATGCTGTGAATTTTTTACCGGGAGTTCATGGAGATTTTAAAAAAATAATCTCAATGTTCTCCATGATCTCCCTGTAAAAAAATCCAGCCCGCCGCGCCAGCTAAAATTTTAATGCGTGGCGCGACGGATTGTTCTAGGTTAGTCAGCTATGAGTTTGACTTGTGAGCCTTGGCGCATCGCCGGCCGGCAGTTCCGGTCCCGCCTGTTCGTGGGCACCGGAAAATTCGCTTCCCCCGCCGTCATGCGGGACGCGCTGGCAGCCAGCGGCGCGGAATTGGTGACCGTGGCGTTGCGGCGGGTTGATTTGAGCGGCCAAGCGGATCCGTTTGCCGACCTGCTGACTTATCTTGACCGCGACAAATTTCTCATCGTGCCCAACACCAGCGGCGCGATGAACGCCGGCGAGGCGGTGCGGCTGGCGCGACTGTCAGCGGCGGCGGGCTTGCCGAAATGGGTCAAATTGGAGATTCATCCCGACCCGCGCTACTTGCTGCCGGATCCGGTTGAAACGCTGACCGCGACCGAATTGTTAGTGAAGGAAGGGTTCACGGTGCTGCCGTACATCAACGCCGATCCCGTGCTGGCGAAACGGCTGGAGGACGCGGGCGCGGCGGTGGTGATGCCGCTCGGTTCGCCCATCGGCAGCAATCGCGGTTTGGAAACGCGCGGGCAACTGGAAATCATTATCGAGCAGGCCACCGTGCCGGTGATCGTGGACGCCGGCCTTGGCGCGCCGTCCCACGCGGCGGCGGCGCTGGAACTGGGCGCTGACGCGGTGCTGGTGAACACGGCGGTGGCGATTGCGAGCAATCCGCCGCTGATGGCGCGGGCCTTTGCCGCGGCGGTGACGGCGGGGCGCGCGGCGTATGAGACCGGCCTGCCGGCGGCGCGCCACGCGGCGTCAGCGACTAGTCCGTTGACAGGGTTTTTGGAGTAGCCGCATTAACGCAAAGGCGCAAAGGAACAAAGGCGCAAAGATTTTTTTTTGACATGGAGCACATGGAGATTATTTTTTTAAAACCTCCATGAACTCCGTGATCTCCCGGTAAAAAAATTTTTCTTTGCGCCTTTGTTCCTTTGTGTCTTTGCGTTAATGTAGCTGAATAAAATATGGCCTTCATCGAACAACTGGAAACTCTGGACACGCGCCAGTCGGCGGCGTTGCGGCGCTTCGAGGAATTGCTCACCGACAGCGTGCCGTTGGAAAATCTGGCGCGGCGGGCGGCGCTGGAAACCCGGCGGCATTTCGGCCGCACGATGCGGTTGTTCGCGCCGCTGTATGTGTCCAACGAGTGCGTCAACGTGTGCCGCTACTGCGGCTTTTCCCGCGATAACGCGATTTTGCGCGTCACCCTCAGCGTCGAGCAAGTCGAGGCCGAGGCGCGGTTCCTGGTCGCGCAAGGATTTCGCAGCCTGCTCATCGTCGCCGGCGAGCATCCGAAATTTGTTGCGCCGAACTATCTTGTGGAGTGCGTCAAACGCCTCCGCCAGCTGGCGCCGTCCGTGTCACTGGAAATCGGGCCGCTGGACACCGCTGAATACCGGCCCATCGTCAGCGCCGGCGCGGACGGGCTGATTGTGTTCCAGGAAACTTATGATCCCGAACTGTACGCGACCTTGCACCCCGCCGGGCCGAAAAAGGATTTCGCCTGGCGGCTGGCCTGTCCCGAGCGCGCCTACGCGGCGGGCTTCCGGCGGCTGGGCCTGGGCGCGCTGCTCGGCTTGGGCGAATGGCGGCGCGAGGCGCTGGCGCTGGCGGCGCATGTTGAATATTTGCTGAAACACTGCTGGAAAGCGCAGGTCACCGTCAGCTTCCCGCGCCTGCGTCCCGCCGCCGGCGAGTTCCAGCCGTTGACGCGCCTGAATGAGCGGGATTTGACGCGGCTGATTTGCGCGCTGCGGGTCGCGTTTCCGCAAATCGGCCTGGTGTTGTCAACGCGCGAACGCCCGCAATTCCGCGACGGCATCGCGCCGCTGGGCATCACGCTGATGAGCGCTGGCGCGCACACCGAGCCGGGCGGTTACACCGGCGCGGGGCGGGCGCAATTGCATGTTACGCAACGCGGCCAGCCGCTGCCGGCGATTCCCGCCGGGGACGAAAACGCCACGCCGCAGTTCATCATCGGCGACAGCCGTCCGACCGCCGAGGTGGTGTCGCGACTGAGAGCAATCGGCCTCGACCCGGTGTGGAAGGACTGGGAATACGCCTTGGCGGGAGCGCCGGCGTGAGCGCGCGCCAAGTCACCGTCAGCGTCAACGGCGAGTCACGGAATCTGCACGCCGGCGGCACCGTCAGCGACCTGCTGCAAACCGCGAACCTCGACCCCGCGCTGGTGCTGGTCGAGTTGAATGAAACCGTCCTCCAGCGCCGTGAATACCCGCTGACCGTCCTCCGGGCCGGCGACCGAATCGAGTTTATCCGCGTAGTCGCCGGCGGGTGAGGGGAGGACAGTGGGGAAAACTCAGAACCACGAAGGCACCAAGACGCGAAGTGTTTTTTAATAAACCTTCGTGCCTTGGTGTCTTGGTGATGCAAGTTTTTAGAACTGGTGCCTATATCCAGCGGTCAATCCCCAGGGTTTGTCGTACTTGTCGCCGAAGGAGGCTTCGTAGTCGAGGTGGAGTTGATTGTCAGCGTCGAGTTGCCAGATAATACCGCCGCCTACTTCCGCTCTGGCGCCGTCAGTGTTGGCGCGGGTGGATTGGTAGCCGTTGCGGATGGTGCCGCCGCTGCTGATGGTTTCGACGCCGCTGATCTTCACGTAGGGCTGGAGCGCGCCGCCGTTGGCAAGTTTTATACTGCGACCGAAGAGGCTGCCGATGCGGAGTTGCAGGGCGTCGAGGTCTTGGGCGCTGATGGTCATGGGGCCGGCACTGTAATTCTCGGCGAGGATGTGGAGGTAGTTCACTTGGAGTTGGGGTTCAATGAACCAATCATCAGTGAAGGTGAACTTGTTGCCGAGTTCGATACTGCCGCCGATATTCACATCACTGTAGCTAGCGGTGAGTTGGGTGTTGCCGTAGGGGGCTTTCAAGTCGTTGTTGACACTGACAGCTTTGAAGGTGGCGTCGATGTAGAAGCCGCTGGAGTGTAACCACGTGGCGTAGAGGCCGCCGTAGTAGGAGTTGAGTTCACCGTCAGTGCCGGGGGTGCGGTAGTCTATATCACTGCGGCCGTAGCCGGCGTAGACTCCAAGATACAAGTCACTGTCAGCGCTGATGGTGAACTTGTGATCCGTGCCGAGATCGACGCCGTAGATGAGTTGTTCGTAGGCTTTGCCCGATACTTGGCTGCCGACGTTTAGCTGTTGGCCGTAGCTTCT
>JAISBF010000061.1 GCA_031266335.1 Verrucomicrobiales bacterium | reverse complement strand
AACGCGGCGTGGTCGCCGGTCGGCAAAGTGTCGCCGCTGTGGCTGGCGGTGGTCGCGGCCGGCGCGGTGGCGCTGACGGTGCTTGGCGGTTGGGTTTACGCGGATGCGGGGCGTGCGTGCGGGATAAAATCGCCGCCGCCGCTGACGGTGACTGGTGAAAATTTGCGCGCCGCCGCTGACGGTGAGGGCGCGCCGGTCACCGTCAGCATGGATGAACGGTGGCTGAGCGTGGTTATGCCGAACATTGATTACACTGATATTGAGTTTGGCACAGCGTTGGCGGACTTGGAAAAAGTCATCGCCAATCACGGAGGTGCCGGGTTGAAGCTGGTGGTGCGTGATTTGCCGTCTGGTAGTAAGTCCTATCCGTTCACGCTGAAAATCAAAGATTGCTCGTTGTTTGATGTCTTAAGGTACATGGCTTCGCTAAGTGATTACAAAATAAGGTTTGAGGGCGATACCGCGTATTTTTACTCCTCCGCTGACACTGAGGCAGGGAAAATTTACACGAGTAGTTATATCGGCATCCAACCGGAATGCTTCACGCTGACAGTGGGCGTGGAGCGAGCGAATGTCACGGCGCAATTGCAACAAAAAGGAGTGCAGTTTGGCGAAAATTGCCATGCGTGGTATTTTCCAAGATTGCAGAAAATTATAATGAATAATACGAAAGAACAGCAGGCAGTCTTGCAACAAATAGTAACTGAATTTCACAAAGACACCGCGGCACGATTAAAGACGCGAATGGCCGCGACCATTATTCATTATTCCCGAATGCGATTTTACCGACGCGAAGATTTCCGACGTGGTGGGTTATTTGCAAAAACAAATCAACAGCCAGCAAACTGATCCGAAAAAATCTACCATTAATATCTTGTTTCGAGACCCATCGCCTGAACAATCGCCCTTGGTCAATTTGAAATTGAAAAACGCGCCGCTGACGGTCATCTTGGACACCATACAGAAAGCGGGCGATTACGCCTATATGGTCGAGCCGTATGCGGTGTTTATCGTGCCGACTGAGGTGATTAATAAATCAATCTACGTTCGGCAGTTTACCGTCGAGCTGGAATTTTTTGCCATGATATTTAATGGCAATCAATCGGTCAATGTGAGCAAGGAACTGGCGACGAAGGGAATTGAATTCAAGGAGGGATATTCCGCTGTTTATATTCCGACTGCAAAAAATTTGACGGTGAGAAATACCGGCGAACAAATGAAGAAAATTGAAAAATTGCTTGCTGAATGGCAACACGAGCACGCGAGGTAAGGAGCTGCAAAGCGCTGGCCGGCAAGTTTGCCGCAATCAGTTCGCTGACGCTGACCAATCCGCTCCTGCGACTGTTTCCATAACCGCGCGCATATCATGCGCGGCCGGTAATGGGCAATCTCGCGGGGTTGAAAAATTGCCGGTGACGCGCTAACCTTGAGGCGAAACGAGGGACCCATGAGAATTTCATTCAAGACTGCGGCCGGTTGGTTGCTGAAGCTGACGGTGCTGGCGCTAGCGGTGACGCTGATGGTCAGATTTCTCAAAAACCCCATTTCCTACGCGGGCATCGTCAATTTGGTGATGCTGGCCGGGGTGTGGATAGTCATCGGCGCCTGGCTTGGGCACCGGGCCGCGGGCTGGCTGGGAGAGCGGGCCGGGCGCATGTATTGGCCCGCCGACCAGGTGGTGCCGCCGCCGCCGTATTTTTTGATTGAACTGTACCTCCGGCGCGGGGATTTGGCACTGGCGCTGGCGGAATACGAAAAAATTTTGCGTTACCACCCGATGGAATTGCCGGCGCACCAGGGGCGACTGGAGATGTTGGCGGCGTTAAACCAAGCGCCGGCGAAAATAGAGAAAGCGTATTTGCGGTCGCTGAGGGTCATGACCCTTGACGATGACCGCGCGACCTTGCGGCGATGCTACGAACGAATCAAGCGCCTCGAGGCGGCGAAGAAAGTGTTGGCGTGATTGATGAAAAAGTTGGCAATTATTGGCGTGATGCTGTCACTGGCAGCGGGTGTGGTTGGCGCGCAAAAACAATTGGAAATAATTAACCCCAAAGAAATTGCAGTATCGGTGCCGATCGAGGCGGATATGGAGGCTTGGCAATTTCAGTTCAAGACGCTGGATGAATTTACCAATGCGATTATGCGGTCTGAGTACCAACTGCTGAACAGCGGGGAGAACGGGCAAATGTATTATTTGATTTTTCGTTATGAAAATCAACTGGTTACGGTCAGCATTCCCAAAGACGGCGGTGAGTTTCGCTATGGGAGTATGGCAGTGTCGAATGGAGTTGAAGTCAACCCCAATCCATATTCTCCGCTGCCAATCTTGCTCCGGGCCAAAGTCAGTACTTTAAATCAGTGGCGGTTCCGCCAAATAACCGGTCAGGCGCTGACCGTGCAACCAGATTACAAAGGCACGCTGACCGTGGAGTTACAATGCTGGAATGATGGCGAAGGCAAGAAACGCTCCAGCGTCAAGGAAACTGTGGATTGGCAGTGACCCGCTGACACTGAAATGCCCCGCTAATTTTATTGAGCAACGACACCGCCGAGGCGCGTAGCGCTTTGGAGTGCGGCAGTCCCCTGCCGCTTTCTTCGACGGCATACGGGAAAAACCAAAGCGGCACAGGAGTGCCGCACTCCAAGGCGCTGCACGCTGCCGTGTCACCCACAGCATTGCAGCTTCCAATATCAAGACGCTCTTGAGACCCGTCAAGACGCCCTTGATGTTCGGCTAGCGGGGGATTTTCTTCGTCGTTGACGGGGTGTGGCGGTTGTCGCGCCGGCTGACTGTTAATTGCATCTGATCTCCGCGTCGATAGGGAATTATCGTCTGGGCCGCGTCGTTCGGGCGGACTGTTACCGGTTCGTTGTTGCACCTGGCCTGGTAGCCGACCGGCACATGCAAGACGACTTCGCCGTGCATGTCGCCGTTGATGGTCGCGACGAGTTCGCCTTTGCCGCCACGCAGGAGTTTCACCCGCAGGCCGTCCGCGCGGAGGATTTCCGGATAATTCGGCGCTTGGTCGGTGCGCGTGATTTCGAGGCGCGCGCTCCGGCTGGTGAGTTGCGACCACGCGATTTTGCGCGAGCCGGCCGGTAACGCTTTGCCGTTGAGTTGCAAACTGGCCAAATAATTGCCCCGGCCGCGCACGATGATATCCGTCCGCGTACCGCGCAAATTCACGCCGCGAATGGTTACCGGCACGTCGCTCCACGGCGTGACGGTGAGTCCCTCGTGGTCGAAGTCCAACCCCGCCGCGCCGTAGAACACGGCGGCGTACCACGTCGCCGCCGTCTGCGAGTGTATCTGGCCGGTATTGTCCGGGCCGAAGTCCGCCTCGTTCGCCGCCTCGGGCGTGAAGGCTTCCGGCTGGGTGTGGTAGTGCCAGTGCCACTCCACGTCGCCGAGCCAGGCGCGCAGCATTTCGCCGCGGCCGGCGAGTTTCCCGGCTTGCAGATAAAAATAATCCGCCGACGGGAAGCTGGAGCCGAGTTGGTTGCCATCGCGCATCCACGCCTTGTCCCATTGCGGCAGGGACAGCAGGCTCTTGTCGGCGCGCAAGTGCCGGTGCATGAAGTCCGCGATGCGCGCCGGGGCGTGCGCCGTCAGTTCGCGCGCAAACGGGGTGAGCCAGAAAATCGCCTCGCAGGGATAATGTTTGCGCGGCTTGAAATCAACCGCGGAGCAGGACAAGACAAAGTAGCCGACTTTTTTATCGTAAAGATAGTTGACAAAATCGGCGCGCAATTTCGCCGCCGCGCCGGCGCACTGGTCCGCCGTCGCCTGGTCGCCCAGCGCGCGGCCCAGATACTCCATGCCGCGCAATCCCTGATACAGCAGGGAATTGTTCAGCGCGCTCAAGTCCTGCCCGTCCTCGTCCAACCCTTCCGGTAAATCCGGCCACAACGACACGCCGCGCGCGAGGCCGCAGTTGCCGGCGCGGTCCCGCAGGCTGCGGCGCATTAACAACAAACAGGTCGGCCACACTGCGCGCGCCGTTTGCAAGTCGCCGGTAACCGCGACATAGGCGTAGAGATTGGCGGCAAACTGCATCTGGCAGGCGAACGCGGCTTTCAGTCGCGGCTTGAAATTGAGGAAGAACATGTGCGGGATGCCGACGCGCGGGTGCAGGGTTTTTTGGCAGAAGCGGAAAATTTTCGCGGCGTATGCCGCCTCGTTGCCGAATTGAAACGCCTGGCTCGGCGTCAGCGTGTCCCAGCCCCAAGTGTAAGCCTGCGCGGCCGCGCGGCCGGCGCCGGGTTCGTCCAGTACCTTCAGCGTTTGCAGGCCCTCGATTTGTTGCGCGAAGGCGGAGTTCAATACCTGGTTGCCGGCGATGTCGATTTGCGGACGCGACTTTAACCGGGCAAAGTATTCGTCCTTTAAGGTTTGGCATTCCCGGTGGGCGGAGGTTGACAAGGTCGCCAGCCGCTTGAGCAGGGCCGCGCGACTCGGCGCGAAGACGAGATAGAACGCGGCCTGCCTGGCGCCGGTCGGCTCGCATTGCAGATAAAATTTAAAATTGCCGAGCGTGTGCCGGCAACTGAACGGCACGTCGCAGCCCAGGCCGAGCCACGTTTTCGCGTACGGGATGTCGCGCGCGACGATGGGAAATTCCTGTTGCGCCAGACTATCGCCGCCCCGGTAAGGCTCGGAGTGGCGGTCGGTGACGGCAGCAATCAGCGCGTTGGCGCGGCGGTCGAACTTGAACGGCGACCAGACACGCCCGTCCCGGTGGCAGCGCGAGCCGGCGTCGTTGTGCACCAACTCGAAAGTCACCGGCCGGCGTCCGCGCGACTCCACGCGTTGCACCAGCGCGTCCGGCAAGAGCAGCGTTTCGTGGATAAATTTTTCGCCGCGCAACGTCGCCGTGCTGCTCGTGCCGAAGGGAAACAATTGCGTGTGGTTCAGCGGCAGCGCGTAACGTTCCAGCGGCAGCCCGGCGCCGAAGCGCACATACGGGCGGAACACCTTGTGGTAAGCCGTTTCCAACGCGCCGCAGAAAAAGACCGTACCGGGGTAACACTGCCAGCCGAAAAAGCGGAGATCGATTAACCCGCCGTGCGGCGCGAGCATGGCAAACAGCCGACTGTTGGTAAAATGCGCGCGCCGCAAGCCGCCGAGTTCGCGATCGGCTACCGGCACCAGCTCGTCAAAATTCAAGCCGGCCGGTAAGGAAGAAGCATTGGGTTTCATGGTAATTTCTGTCTGATTAGCCGCCCGCGCCGGTTGCGCAAGAAAAAATTACCGGCCGGTGCGTTTTCGTTTACCAGCCAGGAATTGAAATAATCGGGGTCACTGTCAGCGGGCCAAATTTCCTTGCCGTGAAGGAAAATTAAAAAATGATTTTTTACAAAAAAACGCATTGACAATAATACACTATCTATGATTTGCTTCGTAGCAAATGATGGGCACGGCTAAAACTTATAGCGGCTCAGCGGCTCAGCGGCTCAGCGGCTCAGCGGCTCAGCGGCTCAGCGGCTCAGCGGCTCAGCGGCTCAGCGGCTCAGCGGCTCAGCGGCTCAGCGGCTCAGCGGCTCAGCGGC
>JAISBF010000012.1 GCA_031266335.1 Verrucomicrobiales bacterium | reverse complement strand
GGCATCAGCGGGTCGGACTTCGTGGAGATGTTCGTCGGCGTCGGCGCGTCGCGGGTGCGCGACATGTTCGAGCAGGGACGGAAGTCCGCGCCGTGCCTGATTTTCATCGACGAGATTGACGCGGTCGGGCGCAGCCGCGGGCACGGCCTCGGCGGCGGGCACGACGAGCGGGAGCAGACATTGAACGCGCTGCTGGTGGAGATGGACGGCATTGACACGCAGGAGGGCGTCATCATCATCGCCGCGACCAACCGCAAGGATGTGCTCGACCCGGCGCTGTTGCGGCCCGGCCGCTTCGACCGCGAGGTGACGGTGAATTTGCCGGATGTGAAGGGGCGCGAGGAAATTCTCACCGTTCACTCCAAGAAAGTAAAAGTCGCCGCGACGGTGAACTGGAACAAAATCGCGCGCGGCACGCCGGGTTTCAGCGGCGCGGAACTGGCGAATCTTATCAACGAAGCGGCGCTGCTGGCGGCGCGGCGCAATGCCGAGGCCATCGAACAGCCCGACCTTGAGGAGGCGCGCGACAAGGTGCGCTGGGGGCGCGAACGCCGTTCGATGGCGATGAGCGAGGAAGAAAAGAAAGCCACCGCTTATCATGAGGCGGGGCACGCGTTGCTGACCGTGATGCTGGAGCACACCGACCCGCTGCACAAGGTTTCCATCATCCCGCGCGGCCCGGCGCTGGGGGTGACGATGTATTTGCCGGAGAAAGACCAGCACACGCAGGAATACAAGCGGTTGATTGACCGGCTGTGCGTCACCATGGGCGGCCGGGTGGCGGAGGAATTGTTCCTCGGCGATTTTGGCAACGGCGCGTCGGGTGACATCCGGCAGGCGACGTGGTTCGCCAAAAAGATGGTCTGCGAGTGGGGCATGAGCGAACAGCTGGGCATGGTTGATTATGGCGAGCACGAGGATTACGTCTTTCTCGGGCGCGACCTGAATCGCGGGCGCGGTTACAGCGAGGAGACGGCGCGGTTGATTGACCAGGAAGTGCATCGGTTGATACAAACCGCCTATGCGCGAGCCAAACAAGTCATTGGCGATAATCGCGACAAGATGGAACTGATCGCCAGCGCCTTGCTGGAATACGAAACGCTGGACGGCGAGCATGTCATTGACCTGATTAACAGCGGCAAAATGAACAATCCGCCCCCGCGCCAAAGCGCGCCGCCGGCCCTGCCCAATCCGCAGGAGCCGCTGGACCAGGCCAAGGCCAAGGCACCGCAAGGCAACGGCGGCGGCCCGCTGCCCGGCCTGGAGGGAGCGCCGGCCGGCGCGTGACGCGCGTTTATGATTTAAGAAAAATCTTAAATCTAAATTCTTAAATCACCAATGGCTCTAATCTGGCAACACGCGCGCGGCATCTTGGAATTTGGTGACCGGCCGCTGCTGGCGGGCATTCTCAACGTCACGCCCGATTCGTTTTCCGACGGCGGCTGTTACACCACCCTGGATAGCGCCATGTCCCGCGCCGAGGCAATACTCAGGGCCGGGGCGCAAATCATTGACATCGGCGGAGAGTCCACCCGGCCCGGCGCGGCCAGCGTGCCGGAGGACGAGGAATTGCGCCGGGTCATTCCCATCATCAGCGCCATTCACCAACGCTGGCCACGGGCGGTGATTTCCATTGACACCTACAAGGCCGGCGTGGCCCGGCAGGCCGTGGCGGCGGGCGCGGCCATCATCAACGATGTCAGCGGCGGGCAATGGGATGCCGACCTGCTGCCCGTGGTGGCCGCCGGCGACGCCGGATATATCGCGATGCACAGCCTGGACCGTCCCGAACGGATGCAATTGCAACCCGCTTATGATGACGTGACGCGCACTGTCAGCGGCTTCCTGCGCGAACTCGGTGACCGGCTGGAGCGACTCGGCGTGGCGCGGGAACGCGTCATTTACGACGCGGGCCTCGGCTTCGGCAAGAATGCCGAGCACAACCTGCAACTGCTGCGCGCGACGGCAACCTGGCGCGAACTCGGCCGCCCGCTGATGTGGGGCCTGTCCCGCAAATCGTTTCTGTCGCACATCCTGAACGTGTCGCTGCCGGACCGTCTGGCCGGCGCGCTGGCGGTGTACGGCCGGCTGTTGCAACACGGCGGACCGCAAGTCTGGCGGGTACACGAGGTGGAGCCGTGCGCCCAATTCATCGAAATGTGGTTTCGGCTGGCGCAACCGTAGTTTGCCCGTCTTTTTGATTTTTTTTACCGGGAGTTCATGGAGTTCATGAAGGTTTTAAGAAAATAATCTCCATGTTCTCCATGATCTCCCTGTAAAAAAAATCAAACTGACACACTGCCGAGTTCCGGCTTGAAAAGCGCCGGGCGCGCGAACATGATGGGTTCGCGACGCTGTTGCGTCGGTTGTTATGAATTGGGTGAAAATCATTATCGGAGTCGGCTTGGCGCTGGCGGCGATTTGGTATTTGTACCATACCTTCCACGGCACCCGCGGCGGCATGGCGATGCTGGGGGCCGGCATTTTGTGCGGCGTCCTGGTGGCGCTGGTGTTTGTGTTCAAACTGGAATTGCTCAGCCGGTTTTTGCGCGAGTCGTACCTGTTTTTGCTGGTGGCGCTGATCGTGGTGTTTCAGCCCGAATTGCGCCGCATGTTCACCGGCATCGGGGAGATTATTTTCCAGCGCGGCGGCGCCAACCAGAGTTTTGTCATCGAGGCCATCGTGCAAAGCATGGTGCAATTGCAGGAGAAGGATTACGGCGCGCTGGTGGCGGTGGAGCGGATCAGTTCCAATCATCCCACGCATGACAGCGGCATTGTGGTGGACGGCAAGGTGACGGAGGAATTGCTGGTCACGATTTTCACCGACAAGACGCCGCTGCATGACGGCGGGGTAATTGTCAACGGCGAAAAAGTGGTGGTGGCGGGCTGCATTTTTCCGCTGACGGCGCGGCAGGATTTGGATCGCAACCTGGGGTTGCGCCATCGCGCGGCGCTGGGGTTTTCCGAGGAATCGGACACGGTGATTGTGGTGCTGTCGGAAGAGCGCGGGGAACTGTCGCTGGCTTTTCGAGGGCGGTTGGAACGAAATTTGTCACATGACGCGCTGCGTCAACGGCTGACGGAACTGCTGTTGCCGAAGAAAGGCCAGGCCCTGGCCGCTGACGATGACGGCGCGGCGGCGACATGATCCGCGGGATGAAACAATGAGCGCGCGACGCAAATGGTTTGGCACGGATGGGATCCGGGCGTGTTACGGGGTGGAACCGATGACCCCGGAATTTGTCTGGCGCATCGGCCGGGCGGCGGCCAAGTACTGGGGCCAGTCGAGGCAAGCGCCGCTGTTCATCGTGGGCCGGGACACGCGGGCGTCCGGCACGGTGCTGGAAGATTGCCTGTGCCGCGGCTTGCTGGCGGGCGGCGCGCAAGTAACCCGGCTGGGCGTGGTGCCGTCCGGGGCGGTGTCGCTGCTGACTCCCGCCATCGGCGCCGCGGCCGGGGTGATGATCAGCGCCTCGCACAACGAATATCGCGACAACGGGATCAAGTTCTTTGACCACGCGGGATTCAAGCTGACCGATCAGGACGAATTGGCCGTTGAGCGGCACCTCGGGCGCGGGCGCCGGGTGCCGCCGTTGTCGCATGAAATCCCGACGGTCATGGACTTCGGCGCGCAACCGATTTACCTGGAAATGTACCGGCAGGCGCTGGCGAAGACGGTGCCGGCGGATTTTTCGCTCGACGGGCGGACGCTGGTGGTGGACGCCGCCAACGGCGCGGCGTGGGGCATCGCCGCCGGCATTCTGTCCGGTTACGGCGCGCGCGTGGAGAAAATCGGCTGCCTGCCCGACGGCCGGAACATCAACGACGGTTGCGGCAGCACGCACCCGGAGCCGCTGACGGTGAAGGTGCGGCAGCATCCTGGCGCCATCGGCCTGGCGTTCGACGGCGACGCCGACCGCCTGCTGATGGTGGACGAGGACGGCGCGCCGCTGGACGGCGACGAAATCATGGCGCTGGTCGGCGTGCATCTGCTGCGGCACGGCGCGCTACCTGGCAAGACATTAGTTACCACAGTGATGAGCAATCTTGGCCTCGACGAGGCCATCGCCGCCGCCGGCGGCGCGGTCGTCCGTACCGAGGTCGGCGACCGGTATGTGCTGGAAAAAATGCGCGCGGGCGGCTTCACGGTCGGCGGCGAGCAATCGGGGCATTTTCTGTTCCTTGACTATGCCGCGTCCGGCGACGGCTTGCTCAGCGCGCTGCAAGTGCTGAACATCTGCCGCGCGGAGCGGCGTTCGCTGCGCGAGTTGCGGAAAGTGATGCGCAAATACCCGCAGCAATTATTCAGCCGGCCCGTGGCCAGAAAAACCCCGCTGGCCAAGCTGCCCGGCTTGCGCGCCGCCATCGCTGACGCTGAAGCCCGGCTTGGCGGCCGGGGTCGCGTGGTCGCGCGCTATTCTGGCACCGAGCACAAAATCCGCGTCCTGCTGGAAGCCGCTGACGCTGTGCTGTTGAAAAAAATCGCCCCGCCCCTGCTGAAAATTGTGGCCAAGTTGCGGTGACCGTCAGCGGCGCGACGGCAAAAATTTTTCCACGGCGGCGCGGACGGCGGCAACCTGGGTTTGCACCCTAACCGTCAGCGGCGCCCGGCTCGGCGTCTCGAAGGTGCAGGAGAGCAGGGGCAGGCGTCGCGCGTGGTAAATCGCCTCCGGCCATCCGTCGGGATCGTCGGCCTCGGGGCGGTGGAAAATGTAACCCGGCGCGTCCACCGCGTGACCGTCGAGCACGGGATTCGGCTCGGCGGGCATCACCGGCAGCGTCGCCGCCAGCACCGCCGGGCCGAGGCGCGCTGACCGTGACGTGTTGATTTCATACAAATAAAAACCGCTCGTCTCCCAGTCCTCGTGCAGCGACAGCGCCAGCTGGAACGGCGGCTGGCGCTCCAGCCACCGGCAGTGGGCCGCAACCTCGGACGACGCCCGCCGGCGGTAATCGCGATTCAAATCCAGCCCCTGGAAATTCTCCCGCGTCCCCGCCGCGAGGCCCGTCGGATTCAGCAACGGACAGACCAGCCACCGCGCGCGCCCGTCGAAAAAATCCGCCGCGAACAACTCGCGCAAGGCCAGCACCCCCGCCGGCTCGTCCCCGTGGATGCCGGCTGACAAATAAATGACTGTGTCACCGGCAGCGGCCCCGCCGGTGAACGCCGGCAGCGGCAGGCCGTTGACCTCGCCGTAAACCTCGGCGCGAAAACCCGCCCGCTGCGCGTCGTCCGTCAGCGCGCGACAAATATCCAACACATCCATTGTCGGCACAAAATAGACGGTCGCTGACGGTGACACAAGAACCGGCTACGGGTTTTTACCACGAAGACACGAAAGGAGACAGTTGTTGGGGAAGAGGCCGCTGCCGCGTTAGCGGTGCTTAAATAAAAAATTGCCGCCCTTCGTGTCTTCGTGGTAAAAACCCGCGGCTGATTCCTTGCGGACGCGAAGTGGCCTTTGACAAGCGCCCCTGGTTCCCTAAATTAAATGCGTGTCCGATTTGCTCTCAAGCCTGAACCCGCCGCAACAGGAGGCCGTCCGCACCGTCAGCGGGCCGCTGCTGGTGCTGGCCGGCGCGGGCACCGGCAAGACGCGCGTCATCACGCATCGCATGGCTTACCTCATCCGGCAGGGCGTGCCGCCCGCCGGCATCCTGGCGCTGACGTTCACCAACAAGGCCGCCCGCGAGATGAAGGAACGGTTCATCAAGCTGGCCGCTGACCGTGACCCCAAAACCCTGCGCGCCCTGTTCGCCGGCACCTTCCACTCGTTCTGCGTCCGCGTGCTGCGCGAGCATATCGAACGGCTCGACTACAGCAAAAATTTCACCATCTACGACGAGGCCGACCAGACCGCGCTGATGAAGCAGGTCATCCACCAGCTCGCCGGCGCCAATCACGCGGTGGACGCGAACAAAGTCAAGTTTCTCATCGGCCTCGCCAAGAACAAGGGCTACGAACCCACCGCCGCTGACGGTCACGAATTGACGCCGCGCATTTTCCGCCGTTACCAGGACGAGTTGAAGCTCCGCAACGCCGTGGACTTCGACGACCTGCTGCTGCTGACCGTGCGCCTGCTCAAGGAGCACCCCGCCGTGCGCGAGCAACTGCGCGCCCGTTACCGTTACCTGCTGGTGGACGAGTACCAGGACACCAACCAAATCCAGTTCGAACTTGTCCGCCTGCTCGTGTCCGGGGAGCGCAACGTCTGCGTGGTCGGCGACGACGACCAGAGCATCTACAGCTGGCGCGGCGCGGAGAGCGCGCACATCCTCGAGTTCGAGAACTATTTTCCCGGCGCGAAAGTCGTCCGGCTGGAGCAAAACTACCGCTGCACGCCTAACATTCTCAAGGCCGCCAACAGTGTCATCAAAAACAACGCCCGCCGTCACGCCAAGTCGTTGTGGGCCGCGGGCGCTGACGGTGAGAAAATCCGCCTGGTCAACGCCGCCGGCGAGCAGCAGGAGGCCGCGTGGGTCATCGCCGACATCCTCCGGCGCCGCCGCGTCGAAAATTTGCGCTGGGAAAGTTTCGCCGTGCTCTACCGCGCCAACCATTTGTCCCGCGCGTTCGAGCACGAACTGCGCCAGGCCCGCGTGCCTTACCGTATCGTCGGCGGCCTCGGGTTTTACGAGCGGCGCGAGGTCAAGGACGTGGTCGCCTACCTGCAGGTCATCATGAACCCGGCCGACGATATCAGCCTGCTGCGCGTCATCAACCAGCCCGCGCGCGGCGTCGGCAAGGTCACGCTGGAGGAATTGATGCGCGCCGCCCGCGCGGCCAGGCACAGCGTCTGGGACGAAATTCAACTGCAACGTCAGCGGGGCGGCGGGCGCGCGCAGGCCGGCCTGGAAAAATTTTCCACACTCGTCCACCGCTACCATCTCCGCTTCCGGCAGGAAACCGCGTGGTCGTCGATTATGAAGGAGTTGTTCGACGACATCGGCTATTTCGAGGAACTCCGCCGCACCAGCAAGGACGGCAACGAGGCGGCGAACCGTTGCGAGAACGTGCAGGAGTTCGTCTCCTCACTGGCCGCGTTCGAGCAGCAGCGCGAGGGCACCTTGCAGGATTTTGTGGACAACCTGCGCCTCGAGCAAAAAGAAAACAAGGACGAGGAACAGGACGGCTTCGGCGTGACACTGATGACGCTGCACGCCGCGAAGGGATTGGAATTCCAGCGCGTATTTCTGGTCGGCGTCGAGGAAGGCATCCTGCCGCACGACCGCTCCAAGCAGGAAGGCAACCTCGAGGAAGAGCGCCGGCTGTTCTACGTCGGCATCACCCGCGCCATCAAGGGCCTGGCCCTGAGCTACTGCGACCGGCGACGGCGCTACGGGCGGGAAGAATCCTGCCGCCCGTCCAATTTCCTGACCGAGTTGCCGCCGGATGTGTTGGAACCAATCAGCACCGACAGCGTGCTCACCGTGGCCAGTCCCGAGCAGACACTGGACCGCTTCAGCGCGTTGAAGGCGCGGCTGGCCGGCAAAGGCTGACCGTCAGCGGCGGGCGCGGCGCAGCCGCAGCCAGTGAACCGCCGCCGCGGTCACGATCAGCGCGGTGACCAGCCAGAACTCCGGCATGGAAAGATGCACGCTGGTTTCCCAGTCCAGCGCCCGGCTTTGCAACAGGCCGAGATGCGCGCCCTGGAGCGTCAGTTTCACGCCGATCCACGCTACCAGCGCATAGGCGTAAATTTTCAATTGCGGGAAAACTTCGAGCAGCTTCATGACCGCCACCGCGGCGAAGCGCATCGCCACCAGGCCGATGATGGCGCCGCTGTAGATGATCAGCAGATTATCACTCACGCCGACCGCCGCCAGCACAGAATCCACGGCGAACGCCAGGTCGGTCAACTCAATCAGGACGACCACTTTCCAGAATGACGCGCCGCTGCCGGTGGCGAACCGGGACGCGGCCGGGTCGCGCGCCGCGCCGGTGAGATGGTCAATCGCCAGCCAAATCAAATAGCCGCCGCCGATGATTTGCAAAAACCAGAATTTGATAATCCACACCGCGCCCAGAATCGCGAGGAAGCGCAACACCAGCGCGCCGACAATGCCGTAAAACAACGCGCGCCGCTGCAAGGCGGGCCGCAGTTGTTTGGCCAGTACCGCCAGCACCACGGCATTGTCAGCGGACAGCACGATTTCCAGCCCTGCCAGCGTCAGGATGATCGGAATGGAACTCCAGGCCAGGGCGTTGAAACTGTCGATCAGGGTCATAGTCAGCGGCCCCTGACAAAGTCGGCGATGCGCTCAACGGCCAGCTCCAGTTGTTCCATCGCCGTCGCGTAACTGCAGCGCACAAACCCCTCGCCCGCCGGGCCGAAGGCGTCGCCGGGCACCGCCGCCACTTTTTTTTCCTCTAATAACTGAACGGCAAACTCGCGGCTGGTCAGGCCGGTGGCGCTGATGTTGGGAAACAAATAAAACGCGCCCTGCGGCTCGTGGCAGGTCAGGCCCAGCCGGTTGAAATGATGCATGAGAAAATTCCGGCGGCGGCGGTATTCGTCGCGCATGTGCCGCATCGCCGGCGCGCCGTTTTTCAGCGCCTCGGCGGCGGCTTCCTGACTGACGATGGGGGCGCAGAGCATGGCGTACTGGTGCACGCGCAACATCGCCTCGGTCAGCTCCGGCGGCGCGCAAGCATAGCCGATGCGAAAGCCGGTCATGGCGTAGGCTTTGCTGAAGCCGTTGAGATACACCGTCCGCTCGCGCATACCGGGCACGCTGACGATGGACGGCAGGTCGCCGGCGTAGGAAAGGTCGGCGTAAATCTCGTCGGTCAGCACCAGCAAATCGTGCTCGACGCACAGCGCCGCGATTTGCTCCTGCTCCGCGCGCGGCAGCACGGCGCCGGTCGGGTTGCACGGAAAGTTCAGCATCAGCGCCCGCGTGCGCGGCGTGATGGCGCGTTCAACGTCAGCGGCGCGCAAGGTGAAGTTGTCGCTCTGATGTGTGGTGATAGGCACCGCGACGCCGTGTGCGAGGACGATGCTCGGGTTGTAGGAAACGTAGCACGGCTCGTGATATAACACCTCGTCGCCGGGGTTGATGATGGCGCGCAAGGCCATGTCCAGCGCCTCGCTGACGCCGACGGACACGAGGATTTCCCGCTGCCAGTCATACTGGACGCCGCACCGCGCGGCGACGTGCGCGGCGATTTGGCGGCGCAGCGCGGGGGTGCCGAGGTTCGAGGTGTAGCCGGTCTTGCCCTGTTCCAGCGCGTAGATGGCCGCCTCGCGGATATGCCAGGGCGTGACGAAATCCGGCTCGCCGATGCTGAGCGAAATCACGTCCGACATGCTTTGCACGATGTCGAAAAAGTCCCGGATGCCGCTGCGCGGAATCCGCCGCACATGGCGGGCGACATGAGAGTGGTCAGTGGCGGCGGCGCTCATGCGATTACGGCGAGACTTTCAGCCGCTCCTCGAATTGTTCCAGTTGGTACAAAGTGCCCTGCTCCTTGTAGGCCTTGAGCATGAAATGCGTGGCGGTGGACAGCACGCCGCTGATGGTGGCCAGTTTCTCCGACACGAACGTGGCGACCTGCCGCAAGTCGGCACCCTCGACAATCACCAGCAAATCGTAGCCGCCGCTCATCAGGTAGCAGGTCTTGACCTCGGCGTATTTGGCGATGCGCGCCGCCAGGTGGTTGAACCCGCCGTCGCGCTCGGGGGTGATTTTCACCTCGATCAGCGCCTTGACCAGCTGACGGTCGGCCTTGTCGTCATCAATGATGGTTTTGTAGCCGACAATGACCTTGTCCTCCTCAAGCTGCCTGACACGCCGCCGGACTTCCTCGGCGGGCAACTTGAGTAACTGGCCGATTTTTTCCGGGGTCGCCAGCGCGTCCTGTTCCAGGATGTCTAAAATTTCCTGCATAACTTTGGGTATAGGGAAACCCGTCCCGCTTTACCAGCGCGAGTTTCACCGGTTGACTGTTCACTTTGCACGGGCCGTCAGGGCACGATGAAAATTTTGCCGGTGTACGGGCAATACACCTGTTGTCCCGAGGTACACTCGCGCACATCCACAGGGCCGGCATACGGCGCGTAAGGACTGCGCACAATGCTCGGCTTGCCGGTCACCGGCGTGGCGGTCGGGTACTTGACCTGCGTCGTGTTCGCGGTCGTCGCGGCGGGTTGCGACCACGGTTTGGGCTGTACCGTGGCGGGGTGATGAGCTGGTTGCTGCTCGGTGACGCCGGCATTGTCAGCCGACGCCTCGGCGCTGCCGGTCGTTATCGGGCTGTCGGCGTCGGCCACCACTGGCGCGAAGTCGTCAACACTCGCGCCACGCTGACTGGCGCAACCCGCCAGCGTCAGGGCCAAACCCGCGAGCAAAGCTAATTTTTTCATAAACTAGGAGTATCAACATAGCGCCAACTCATCGGCATTCAAATAAAACTTAACCACGAAGACACCAAGGCACGAAGGATTTTTTGGTTGGCCACAGAGGAACACAGAGCAGGCACAGAGTTCCACAGAAATTTTCTCTGTGGCGCGCTGTGCCTGCTCTGTGTGCGCTGTGGGCTGTTTTTAGAATTGATGGCGGTAGCCGGCGGTTAGGCCCCAGGGTTTGTCGTACTTGTCACCGAAACTCGCCTCGTAGTCGAGGTGGAGTTGGTTGTTGGTGTCGAGTTGCCAGATGAGGCCGGCGCCGAGTTCGGCTCTGGCACCGTCAGTGTTGGCGCGGGTG